>JAUNUO010000085.1:0-2475 GCA_030538135.1 Paracoccus sp. (in: a-proteobacteria) | reverse complement strand
TTTCGGGCAGGTCCGCCCGCGCATAGGTTGCACGCCAGCCGACACGGACCACGCCATGCAGATCGTCCAGCCGCGTCAGGCTCAGATCGCGGATCACCATGTCCTGCGTTCCGATGCGGCGGTAATGGTCAAAGCCCGCGATCATCGCCTGCACCAGAGTCTGATCGTTGCGCCCAGCGCTGACCCCAGCCGGCGCGGCGGCGATGAATTCGGGCGCATACAGCGTGGCCAGCGCGCCGGTATCGACATGTCCGGCCAGTGCCTGCGCTGTCAGGCGGGCATAGCGGTCGAACAGGTTCTGAACGGCGGTCTCCATCGGGACATCATGGCCGATCCGTCCGCCGCCGCAAGAGGCATGGCCCGCAACCCTCTGGCACGATATGAGGCGGGGATGAAACGACCTGTCCCATGGGCGCCCCCGGTGGCGGGCTTTGTCGCGGCAGGTGCTCTGCCCGCCGCACTGATCCTTGTCGGTGCGATGCTTGGCGGTGGCTGGATCTGGGCGGCGCTGATCTGGATCGCGCTGGCGGGACCGGCGGCAGATACGGCCATTGCGCGCGCCCTGGGACAGGCCGCCGGACCACAACCCGGCGAGAGCGCCGGGCTGGCCGTGTTGGCGCTGTGTCATCTGGCGGTGCTGGCAACGGCGGTGGCGGCACTGACCGGCCACGAACTGACCACGGCGGAACGCGTGGCACTGTTTATGGCTGCGGGAATGTATTGCGGACAGGTCGGCCATGCCGTCGCGCACGAATTGATCCACAGCGGATCGCGCCATCTGTTCCGGCTGGGTGCTGCGGTCTATGTCAGCCTGCTGTTCGGGCATCACGTCTCGGCGCACCGGCTGGTGCATCATGTCCATGTGGCCACCGACGCCGACCCCAATTCGGCGCGCAAGGGCGAAGGGTTCTGGCGTTTCGTGTCACGGGCCTGGGTCGGGTCGTTCCGCGCGGGAATGGCGGCGGAACGATCATTGTCGGCGCGGCGGGCCGGGCGGATAAACCCCTATGTCTGGTGGATCGGTGGCGGCGTGGCCTGCGTGGCACTGGTCGCCCTCATCGCGGGGCCGAGCGGGCTGGCCGACTATCTGGGCATCTGCCTTTACGCGCAGCTACAGATCCTGCTGTCGGATTACATTCAGCACTATGGCCTGCGCCGCCGCATCGGCGCCGATGGCCGCGCAGAACCTGTCGGACCGCACCACGCATGGGACAGCCCGCACCCGATTTCCTCGCTCACGCTGGTGAACGCGCCACGCCATGCCGACCACCACATGAACCCGCTGCGCCCCTATTCTCCGCTGCGTCTGGGCGATGCACCAATGCTGCCCTATCCCGTTGCGATCATGGGCGCGCTGGCAATGGTCCCGCCGCTGTGGCGGCGCATCATGGACCGGCGCGTCGAAAAGATGCACCGGGCCTGAACTCATCTTCTGTGCATAAATATCCTCTGGGGGTCCGGGGGGCGAAGCACCCCCGGCCTTCGGGCGCCACCCCGCCGTCAGGCACCCCGGATCAGGTCGATCAGATGCCGGGTCGAAGGATCGGCCACACCCGGCCTGCCCTCCAGCAGCGGTTCCAGCTGCTTGGCCAGTTCCTTGCCAAGTTCGACCCCCCATTGGTCGAAACTGTTCAGCCCAAGGATCACCCCTTCGACAAACACCCGATGCTCATACAGCGCGATGATCTGCCCCAGAGTGAACGGGTCAAGCTGCGGAATCAGCAGCAGGGTGGACGGGCGGTTGCCCGGAAACACCCGGTGCCGCGCCTGTCGTTCCAGCTCACCCCCCGACAGCCCGGCCTTTTCCATCAGCGCCCGCGCCTGATCCAGCGTCCGCCCGGTCATCAGCGCGGCGGCTTGCGCCAGACAATTCGCCATCAACAGGCAGTGATGATGGGTCAGGTGATCCTCGTGCCCGCGCGCGGCCAGAATGAACTCGCACGGCACGACCTGAGTCCCCTGATGGATCAACTGGTAAAAGGCGTGCTGGCCATTGGTGCCCGGCTCACCCCAGACCACCGGGCCGGAGGCGCGCGGCAGGTCGCTGCCGTCCATCGCCACCCGCTTGCCGTTGGATTCCATTTCCAACTGTTGCAGATAGGCGGGCAGGCGCGACAGCCGCTGATCGTAAGGCAGAACGGCGCGGGTCGGCCAGCCGCAGATCTGATTGTGCCAGATACCGACCAAGGCCAGCATCACCGGCATGTTCCGTGCAGCGGGCGCGGTGCGGAAATGCGCATCCATTGCAGCACCACCGGCCAGAAAACGGTCGAAATTATTTGGCCCGATGCCGATCATCAGAGACAGGCCGATAGGTGACCAGACGGAATAACGCCCGCCGACCCAATCCTCGAATCCGAACACACGATCCGCCGGGATGCCGAAAGCGCCGGTCTTGTCCAGCGCGGTGGACACGGCGGCGAATTGCGCCGCCCTATCCACCCGATCCCCCCACCACGCGCGCGCGGGGGGGGC
>JAUNUO010000331.1 GCA_030538135.1 Paracoccus sp. (in: a-proteobacteria) | reverse complement strand
CCCCCTGCGCGGCGGCCAGACGCTGATGCACGCCATGGCCCAGTTCATGCGCCAGCGTCATCACGTCGCGCGGCTTGCCCAGATAGTTCAGCAGCACATAGGGATGCACATCGGTCACGGTCGGATGGGCGAATGCGCCGGGCGATTTGCCGGGCGTCACGCCCGCGTCGATCCAGCCCTTTTCAAAGAAGGGCCGGGCCAGATCGGCCAGTTCCGGGTCGAACCCGGCATAGGCGTCCAGCACGATCCCGCGCGCCTCGTCCCAGCCGATCAGGCGCGGGGTTTCGGTCGGCAGGGGGGCGTTGCGGTCCCAGACCTGCAACTTGTCCAGCCCCAGCCAGCGCGCCTTGAGCGCGTAATACCGATGCGACAGGCGGGGATAGGCTTTGACGACGGCGGTGCGCAGGGCCTCGACCACCTCGGGTTCCACGTCATTGGACAGATGGCGGCCATATTGCGGGGTGGGCATCTTGCGCCATTTGTCCTCGATGGCCTTTTCCTTGGCCAGCGTGTTGTGAATGCGCGCAAACAGCGTTTGGTTCGCGCCGAATGTGACAGCCAAAGCCCGCGCCCCGGCCTCGCGCCGGGAACGGTTATGGTCGGTCAGCAGGTTCAGCGTGGGTTCCAGCCCCAAGGTTTCGCCGTCCACGTCGAATTGCAGCGCGGTCATGGTTTCGTCGAACAGCCGGTTCCACGCCGCCGCGCCGACGACGGAATTGTCGTGCAGGAACTGTTCCAGCTCGTCCGACAGTTGATGCGGGCGCATGGCGCGCATCCGGTCGAACACCGGCTTGTAACGCGCCACCGCCGGATCGGCGAAGATCGCCTGATAACGGTCGTCGGGGATGCGGTTGAATTCCAGGCTGAAGAATACCAGCGGCGTGGTGTCGTCTGTCACGCGGGCCTGCAAGTCGCCCAACTGTTTTGCCCGCGCCGGATCGGCCGTGTTCTGGGCATGGCGCAGCCCGGCGTAGGACATGATCCGCCCGCCCAGATTGCTGATCCGTTCATATCGCGCGATGCATTGCGCCATTCCTGCCGCGTCCAGATCGGCCAGCTTGCCCTGATAATCGGCGGCGAAACCGGCGGCTTCGGCCCGCAGCCGGTCCAGATCGGCGGTCAGTTCGGGCGCGTCGGGGGCGGGGTAAAGATCGGTCAGATCCCAGACCGGCAGATCGCCCAAGGGGGCCGCGCCATTATCGTTCGCATCGAAAACCGGGGTCGGGTGCATAGCGTCTCCTGTCATTCGCTTGCCGGGAATCTGGCCCTTGTGAGGGGCGGGCGCAAGGCTTGAGACGCGGCAAACGAAAACCCGCGCCCAATCGGGCGCGGGGCAGGGCGATCAGGGGGCACCGTCAGCCGCGATGGCCGGAACGTTCGCGGGCGGGCTTTTCCCCGGCATGTTCGAAGGCGCCCGAGGGGTATTTGATCCGCGCGGTTTCCTTGAGGTTTTTCTTGCCCTTGTCGGCGTCGGGGTCGCGCGGGTGAAGCGGGCCGCCGTCCTCTTTCATGCTGTTCGCCTCGTCGGCATCGGCCTTGAGATCGGCGGCCTTGCGCGCAAGCTGTGCCTGTGTCTTGCCGCCCGACCCGCCGTCCTGACGCTTTTTGCGCTCGGCCGTGGCGC
>JAUNUO010000330.1 GCA_030538135.1 Paracoccus sp. (in: a-proteobacteria) | reverse complement strand
TGCAGCGACGCTTTTTTCTGGCCGCGGGCCTGCCGTTTCTGGTTGCCGCCTGCGGGGCCGAGCCGATCTGGGCGCCGGATGATCGTGTCCGTGCCGCACGTTTTACCTCGGATGAACCGCCTTCGATCACCCTGTTCACCGTAATCGGCATTCCGCGCGGCGAGGGCGGGCATTCGTCATTGATGATAAACGGAAGCCAGCGGGTGATCTTTGACCCGGCCGGAAGCTGGCAGCATCCGAACATTCCCGAACGCAACGACGTGCTGTATGGGATCACGCCGAACTTCAAGAATTTCTACATAGATTACCACGCCCGCAGCACCTATTGGGTGGCCGAGGATACCGTGTTCGTCAGCCGCGAGGTGGCCGATATGGCCATCGCCCGCGCCGAACGGCAGGGCGCGGTGAACAAGGCGTTCTGTGCCGTGGCCTCGGGGCAGGTGCTGCGCGACACGCCGGGCTTTGCGGCGGCGCCTACAGGCTTTGCCCCTCTCAAACTGCGCGAGTGGTTCCAGACCTTGCCGGGGGTGCAGTCGAAACGCCACTATGACGGCGATCCCGCGAACAACCACGATGTGCTGATCCAACAGCGCGACGGCAATTATACCGGCTATCGCGCGCAGTTTCAGACCAGATAAAGCATCAGCGCCAGCGTGGCCGCGCCCGCAAGGATCGCGGCCAGCACGTTGCGCGTCAGCATGCCGACCGTCAGCGTCGCAAGGGCGGCGATCAGCCGCGCGGGGTCCGTCTGTCCCCCTGTCGCCGCCGGCCAGACGACCAGCGGTGCGACCAGTGCGGGCAGAACCGCCACCGGCGTATAGCGCAGCAACCGCAGCACCATGGGCGGCAGGCTGTGCCGCCCCAGCGCCCCAAGAAACGAAAACCGCAACAGAAACGTGCCGATGCCGGTCACGGCAATGACGATCCAGACGGCAAGATCGCTCATCCCGCATGCCCTTCGGTTCGGATTTCCATCCAGGCACCGGCGGCCATGCCCAGAGGCGCGGCGATCAGCAGGCCCAGACCGTTCGGCAGCCCGGAAAGCGCAAGCCCGGCGATCACCGCCACCACACAGGCGGCCATATGCGCCGGTGTGCGCAACATCGGCGCGATCATCGCCAGAAAGGTGATCGGGACCGCGAAATCCAGCGGGATGGAGGCCGGAATCGCCTTGCCGATGGTGGCCCCGATCCAGGAGAACACCATCCACGGCAGGCACAGTGCCGTTGCGCTGCCGATGAAATAGGCCAGACGCTGCCGCACGCTCAGCCTGGGGTGCAGTTCGTAATACTGGATCGACAGGGCATAGGTCTGGTCGACCAGCAGATAGGCGACCGCCATGCGTTCCCGTATCGTCGCGGCACCCAGCCACGGCACCAGAGAGGCCGAATACATCGCCATCCGCAGGTTCACCGCCAGCGCCGAGATGATGACCAAAAGCACCGGCACCTGATCGGCCAGCAATTGCACGGCGGTGAATTGTGACGCGCCAGCCAGCACCATGACCGAAAAGCCCATGATCTGTGTCAGATCCATGCCCGCATCGCTGGCCACGACCCCGAACAGCACCGCAAAGGGCACCATGACCAGCAGGAAGGGCAGTGACTGCACGATGCCGTGCCGGAACGACT
>JAUNUO010000329.1 GCA_030538135.1 Paracoccus sp. (in: a-proteobacteria) | reverse complement strand
AGTCGTTCCGGCACGGCATCGTGCAGTCACTGCCCTTCCTGCTGGTCATGGTGCCATTTGCGTTGCTGTTCGGGGTCGTGGCAAGTGATGCAGGGATGGATCTGACCCAGATCATGGGCTTTTCGGTCCTGGTGCTGGCCGGCGCATCGCAGTTCACCGCAGTGCAATTGCTGGCGGATCAAGTGCCGGCAGTTCTGGTTATCATTTCGGCATTGGCGGTGAACCTGCGGATGGCGATGTATTCGGCCTCGATGGTGCCCTGGCTGGGTGCCGCGACGATGCGGGAACGTATGGCGGTCGCCTATCTGCTGATCGACCAGACCTATGCCCTGTCGATCCAGCATTACGAGCTGCACCCAAACCTGAGCGTCGCACAACGGCTGGCCTATTTCTTTGGCAGTGCGGCGGCGCTGTGCCTGCCCTGGATGGTGTTCACATGGATCGGCGCCACCATCGGCAATGCGATCCCGGCATCCATCCCGTTGGATTTCGCGGTGCCGATCACCTTTCTCGCGATGATCGCGCCGATGCTGCGCACCCCGGCGCATGTGGCAGCCTGTGCGGTGGCCGTAATCGCCGGGCTTGCGCTTGTCGGGCTGCCGAACGGTCTGGGCCTGCTGATCGCAGCGCCCTTGGGCATGGCAGCTGGCGCCTGGGTGGAAATCCGAACCGAAAGGCGAGCGGGATGAGCGATCTGACCATCTGGACAGTCATTGCCGTCACCGGCATCGGCACATTCCTGTTGCGGTTTTCGTTTCTTGGGGCTGTGGGCCGGCACAGCCTGCCGCCCGTGGTGCTGCGGTTACTGCGTTACACGCCGGTGGCGGTGCTGCCGGCGCTGGTCGCGCCGCTGGTCGTCTGGCCTGCGGCGACAGGGGAGAACACAGACCCCGCGCGGCTGATCGCCGCCGTTGCGACCGTGGCGGTCGGCATGCTGACCCGGAATGTGCTGGCCGCGATCCTTGCGGGCGCGGCCACGCTGGGGCTGATGCTTTATCTGGTCTGAAACCGCGCGCGATAGCCGGTGTAATTGCCGTCACGCTGTTGAATCAGCACATCATGGTTGTTCGCTGGGTCGCCGTCATAATGACGTTTCGACTGCACCCCCGGCAAGGTCTGGAACCACTCGCGCAGTTTGAGAGGGGCAAAGCCTGTAGGCGCCGCCGCAAAGCCCGGCGTGTCGCGCAGCACCTGCCCCGAGGCCACGGCACAGAACGCCTTGTTCACCGCGCCCTGCCGTTCGGCGCGGGCGATGGCCATATCGGCCACCTCGCGGCTGACGAACACGGTATCCTCGGCCACCCAATAGGTGCTGCGGGCGTGGTAATCTATATAGAAGTTCTTGAAGTTCGGCGTGATCCCATACAGCACATCGTTGCGTTCGGGGATGTTCGGATGCTGCCAGCTTCCGGCGGGGTCAAAGATCACCCGCTGGCTTCCGTTTATCATTAATGACGAATGCCCGCCCTCGCCGCGCGGAATGCCGATCACGGTGAACAGGGTGATCGAAGACGGTTCATCCGAGGTAAAACGTGCGGCGCGGACGCGATCATCCGGCGCCCAGATCGGCTCGGCTCCGCAGGCGGCAACCAGAAACGGCAGGCCCGCGGCCAGAAAAAAGCGTCGCTGCA
>JAUNUO010000328.1 GCA_030538135.1 Paracoccus sp. (in: a-proteobacteria) | reverse complement strand
AGCCCGCCTTTTGCGGCGGCACGATGTTCAGCACATCGGCAGTGTGAACCGTGCCAAAGGCCGTTTCCACCTGCCGCGCCGCCGCATCGACGCTCAGCACCTGCCCGTCGTCGGTCTGGCTGATCCATTCGATCATACCGCCATACAGCGCGTCCCAGCCCTGCTGGAACAGCCCCTGCTTGGAAAAGCTGTCCTTGCTGTCCAACAGCAGAATCTTGGACGCCGGTTTGTGGGTTTTCAGATAATGCGCCACCATCGACGCCCGCTCATACGGGCCGGGCGGGCAACGGAACGCGCCATCGGTGATCGACATGACGAATGTGCCGCCGTCCGGCATCGCCTCAAGCTGCGATTTCAGCAATTGCGTCTGCGGCCCGGCCTTCCATGCATGGGGGGCGATTTCGGCGGCGGCTTCGTCGTAACCCTCCAGCGCGTTCCAGCGGATGTCGATGCCGGGCGACAGGATCAGCCGGTCATAGCCGATGCTGTCGCCACCCACCCGCACCGTGCGCGCCGCAGTGTCCACATCGTCGGCAGTGGCATGGACCACCTCGACCCCGGCTGCGCGCAGCCCGTCGAACCCGTGGCCGATACTGTCCCAATCGCGCAGGCCACCCAGATACATGTTCGAAAACGGGCAGGTCACGAACCGCTGCGCCGGTTCGATCAACGTCACCCGCAGATCGGGGTTCAGCCGCCGCAGGTAACGCGCCGCCGTCGCCCCGCCAAAACCGCCGCCGACCACCACCACATGCGCCGAACCCGCCTGCGCCCGCACCATCGCGGGCGCCATCAGGCCAAACCCGATCCCGCCCAGAACATGCCGCCGTGTCAAACTCATGGATTCACCTCTGCAAACCAAGCGGCCAGCGCCCCGATCTGAGCCTCGTCATAGCCTTTCATCAGCCGGGTCATCACCGTCGCCGGCGCGGATCCGTCACGAAAGACCAGCAGTTTTTCGCGCGCCTCGTCGGCGGGCAGCCCCGCGATCGAGGGGATCGCCCCCGGCGAATGCCCGTCCGGCCCGTGGCAATTGGCACAAGGTCCGGCCAGCATCTGCGCTGCGGCCGCATCCGGCACCGCCTGCGCCGCAGCCGCCCCCGGCAACAGCGCGCACAATGCCAAGGCAAGTATTGGTTTCAGACGCATCGCGCAGGCTCCGTTCCGTTGCGGTTTCCGGCGATCATGCTGGACCGGTGAATACGACTTGTAAAGTCATGTATTGAAACAGGAAAATCTTGCGCCGACCGGCGGCGCGGTCGGAACGATATTCCGCCACGCCCGGCGATACTGGAACACCGGGGGCCCGCGCCGGTAATTACGCAGCGTCATGAATTGCCGTCATTCGCGCCCGAGATCATCGGATCGGCCGGCCGTCACGCATCAGGCGGGCGACATTTTCCCCGATCCCGCGGCCGGGTGACGTAACGATCACTCACCGGGTCATAGTCCCTCTCATTGACAGGCCGGCATCAAACCGGAACAGTGCGCGCAAAACATGTCACGAGGGGGGCGTGGATGATTTCAGTCATCGACGGTATCAACGAGGCGATCGGCAGGGTCTTGTCCCTGATCGCAGGGGTATTTGCGGTCATCATCATTTATGACGTTTACATGCGCTATGTCATGGTCC
>JAUNUO010000084.1 GCA_030538135.1 Paracoccus sp. (in: a-proteobacteria) | reverse complement strand
GATGTCGCTGAGGCCCAGAACGTGACCGTGGCGAGCCTGGAGCTCCGCCTTGGTCATACCGGCGCGAACGGCCGCGACATGGGCCGCGGGGTCGGGACCGAAGATCTTGTAGAGATTGCGGATCTCGATACCGATGGGATCAGCCATGGCTCGCCTCCTGATGCTTTTGCAGCCGCTTGCCCCAGGCCTGGCTGATGCGGTCAAAGAGGATGGCGATGCCGACGATGGCAAAACCGTTGAACAGCCCCAAGGTGAAATACTGGTTCGAGATCGCGCGCAGCACCGGCTGACCCAACCCCTGCACCCCGATCATCGAGGCGATCACCACCATGGCCAGCGCCATCATGATGGTCTGGTTGATCCCGGCCATGATCGTGGGCAGCGCGAGGGGAAGCTGTGCCTTGACGAGCTTCTGCCATGCGGACGAGCCAAAGGCGTCGGCGGCCTCCAACACCTCGCGATCGACCTGGCGGATGCCAAGGTTGGTCAGACGGATCATCGGCGGAATGGCATAGATCACGACTGCGATCAGCCCCGGCACCCGACCGATGCCCAGAAGCATGACCACCGGGATCAGATAGACGAAGCTGGGCATGGTCTGCATGATGTCGAGGACCGGGCTGATGATCCGCTGCACCCGATCCGATCGCGCCATCAGGATACCCAGCGGCAGGCCGATGGCGATCGACAGGAACGTTGCCGCCAGCACCATCGAGATGGTGCGCATCGTGTCATCCCACATGCCGAACAGTCCGATCACCACCAGCGTCGCGACCGATCCGATCACGACGCGGATGCTGCGGCTGGCGCCCCAGGCAAGTGCCGCGACCACCAGCAGGATGATCAGCCAGGACGTGTTCAGCAGCAGCCGCTCGAACCAGATCAGCAGGGTTTGCAGCGGGCTGAAGAAACCCTCGATCAGGTCGCCATAGCCGCGGGTGAAGGTCCGGAAGCCGTCATCAATGCTTCGTTGCAGATCGCGAAGGAACGAATTGCTCAACTGCGGAAAGGATGTGAGCCATGATGGCATGGAAGAAGCCTCGCGCATAAAGATGCCGGGTCATGGCGGGCGGAGATGACCCGCCCGCCGCGCCGGATGGGCGTCAGAGCGCCGCCTTGATCTTCTCGGCCGCCTCGGGCGTGACCCAGTCGGTCCAGATATCCTCGTGAAGACGCAGGAACTCGCGCGCGCCCTCCTCGCCCTGCGCCTGATTATCCGTCATCCAGGCCATCATTGCGTTCACCGTGGCATTATCCCAAGCCCGCTTGGACAGATAGTCCATAATCTCGGCAGGCGCGGAGTCGGCGAAGCTCTTGGCAACGACGGTCTGCACTTTGTCGATCGGCCAGTCGTTCTTCTTCGGGTCGTCGCAATCGCCGTTCGAGGTGCAGCGTTGCCACTCGTTCATATCGAGTTCGACGCCATGGTCCAGTTTGACCATCTCGTATCGGCCCAGAAGCGCGGTCGGGGCCCAGTAATAACCGACCCAGCCCTGTTCGCGCTCATAGGCGCGCGCGATCGAACCGTCCAGCCCGGCGGCCGACCCGGTGTCGATCAGGTTGAAGCCCGCTTCCTCGGCCCCGAAACCCTTGTAGAGCTGGGTTGTGATTACGGTTCCACCCCAGCCCTGCGGCCCGTTGAAGATCGCACCTTTCGAGGGGTCCTCGGGATCTGGAAACAGGTCCGGACGCGCCAGCACGTCGTCGATCGTCTTCAGTTCGGGATTGGCATCCGCGATGTATTTCGGGATCCACCAGCCCTGAACGGCGCCATCGGTCAGGATGTCGCCGGTGACGACGATGCGGTTTTCGGCCAGACCCGCCTGAATCACGGCCGGCACCAGATCGACCCAGCCCTCGGGCGCGATCTCGGGCTTGCCGCGTTCTACCATAGAGGTCAGCGACGGCACGGTATCGCCCTGAATTACCTCGGCCTGGCACCCGTAGCCATTGTTGAGGATGAAGGCATCCAGCGCAGCCGCAAATTCCGCGCTTTGCCAGTTCATGCTGGCGATTGTCGGGCTGCCGCAATCCTGCGCCAGGGCGGCGGTGCCTATTGCGCTGAAACCAAGTGCCAGAATCGTCATTGTTTTTTTCATCGTAACTCTCCCTGTGCGGTGCGTGTTTCCTTGTTCACCGGCCGCACCACCTCCGCCGGTTTTCGGTGAGCGATAATCACCTTACCCCTGTAACCACACGTGTCAGCGCGCCATTTATGGCATCGGTGTTTCGGTCGATGTCGTCTGCGGTGGCGATCAGCGCGGGCGAGAGGCACAATGTATTGTTCAGCCCCTCATCCAACGAGCGGTTCGTCGCGCCGATGATGTCTCCTTGCCTCATGCAGTCGGCCACGACCACCGGCACCAGCTTTTCGGACAGAGGTTCTTTCGTCTGGCGGTCTGCGACCAGAAAGAGCCCCTTGCCGCGCACATCTCCGATCACTCTGTGCTTCTCCATCAGCGCATAATGGCTGGCCAGCGCATGTTCACCCATGCGAGTGGTGTTGTCCAACAGCCTATGGTCCTCGATGATACGCATATTTTCCAGCGCCGCCACCGGACCCGCAGTGCATCCACCGAAGGTCGAGATGTCGCGAAAATAGCTCAGCCCGTCCTCCGACGCGTCCTTGAACATGTCGAAGACCCGTTCGGTCGTGACCGTGCAACTGATCGCCGCATGGCCCACATCGACGGCCCCGACGCCCCGAACCGGCACCAAGGTATTCATTGCGTGTCGCCCCATGGACGGGCTACCTCTTCCACCGCGATCTCATCGACTTCTCCACATTGGCACGATTGACACCGCCGCCACCAGCCTTCACCTTGTTGCGCTCAATTGATACAAGGAGTGTCATCCGTAAATATCTCCTCGATTTTGCTTTGTATTCATACGAAATCCTACATCTTCGCCCGCGCCGACTTCGGGTCATAAAACGGAGCAAGAGTGGCCTCCGCAGCCACGATCCGGCCCGCCACGTCAATGGCATAATCCGAGGCCAGCATCTCGGCCGGGGTCTCGTCCGTCCGGCAGGGAATGTAACCGAGACCGATTGCGAAACCGAGCGCGTGTCCGTAATTGCCCGAGGTCAGGAAACCTACGATCCTGCCATCGCGCAGGACCGGCTCGTTATGGAACAGCAGCGGCTCGGGATCCTTTAGCTGGAACTGGATCAGGCGGCGTTCCAGTCCGGCTTCGCGCTTTTTCAGCACCGCCTCGCGGCCGATGAAATCACCCTTGCCGGTCTTGACCGCAAAGCCCAGACCGGCCTCAAGCACGTGATCCTCGTCGGTGATGTCATGGCCGAAGTGGCGATAGGCCTTTTCGATGCGGCAACTGTCCATCGCGTGCAGGCCGCAAAGCTTCAAGCCCACGGCCTCGCCCGCATCGGCCAAGGTCTCGAAGACATGCGCGGCCTGGTCGGCGCTGACGTAAAGTTCCCAGCCGAGCTCGCCCACATAGGTCACGCGATGGGCGCGGGCCAGCCCCATGCCGATCTCGATCTCGCGCGCGGTGCCGAACGGATGCGCCTCGTTCGAGAAATCGTCCGGCGAGACCAGCGACAAAAGCTCGCGTGAGCGGGGACCCATCAACGGCAGCACGGCTTCGGCAGCGGTGATGTCGGTGATCGTGACCGCTTCATCTTCCAGATGCCTGCGCAGCCAGACGAGGTCGCGCTGCAAGGTCGCGCCGGGAACGACCAGGAAGAAGGCGGTTTCCGAGAGACGGGTGATGGTAAGGTCGCATTCGATGCCGCCGCGGTGGTTCAGCATCTGCGTATAGACGATCCGTCCCGCCGCGACGTTCAGGTCGTTCGCGCAAAGCCGTTGCAGAAAGGCGAGCGCATCGCGACCCTCGACCCGGATCTTGCCGAAACTGGTCATGTCCAGCAGGCCCACGCCCTCGCGCATCGCCATATGTTCGGCGCGCTGGTTGTCGAACCAGTTCTGGCGGCCCCAGGAATAGCGGTATTCGCGCTCTTGCCCGTCATTGGCGAACCAGTTGGCGCGTTCCCATCCCGCCGCTTCGCCAAAGACCGCGCCGCGTGCCTTGAGGTGTTCATGCAGGGGTGAGCGGCGGATACCGCGCGAGGTGGCCATCTGGCGATAGGGAAAATGGTCGGCGTAAAGCAGACCGAGGGTTTCGCTGACCCGTTCCTTCAGATAGCGGCGGTTGCGCTGGAAAGGCTGGGCGCGGCGGATATCGACTTCCCACAGATCGAAGGGCGGCTCGCCGTCGTTCATCCATTGCGCCAACGCCATGCCCGCTCCGCCGGATGACACGATGCCGATGGAATTGTAACCCGCCGCGACCCAGTAGCCCTTCAGTTCCGGCGCCTCGCCCAGATAATAGCGATCATCGGGGGTAAAGCTTTCCGGTCCGTTGAAGAAGGTGTGGATTCCGGCCTCGGCCAGCAGCGGCATCCGTGCCACCGCCTTTTCAAGAATGGGCTCGAAATGGTCGAAATCCTCGGGCAACTGGTCAAAGCAGAAATCTTCGGGGATGCCCGCCATGCCCCAGGGCTTGGCCTTGGGTTCAAACGCCCCCAGCAGGATCTTGCCCGCGTCCTCTTTATAATAGGCGCATTCGTCGGGCACCCGCAGGACCGGCAATTGCGCCAGTTCAGAGATGTTTTCGGTTACGATATAGAAATGCTCACAGGCGTGCAGCGGCAGGGTGACGCCATTGCCGGCGGCAAGGTCGCGCCCCCACATCCCACCGCAATTCACCACGTTTTCGGTGGCGATATGGCCGCTTTCCCCACCCGATTCCCAGTCGACCCCGGTCACGCGGCCGTCCTTGGTCGCGACCTTGGTGACCTTGATCTGCTCGACGATCTTCGCGCCGTTCTGACGCGCCCCCTTGGCCAGCGCCAGCGCGATATTGCCCGGATCGGCCTGTCCATCCAGCGGCAGGTGAACGCCGGCGACCACATCGGAAATTTCCAGATGGGGGTAAAGATCAAGCACCTCACGCGGCGAAAGCTCGTTCACGTCCACCCCGAAGGCACGGGCAAGTGCGGCCTGACGAAAAATTTCCTCGCGCCGTTCCCCGGTCAAGGCCACCGTGATCGAACCGCATTGCCGTAGCCCGGTTGCCAGCCCTGTTTCCGCCTCCAACCTCGTGTAGAGATCGGCGGAATATTTCGCCAGCCGGGTCATGTTCTGACTGGCGCGCAGCTGACCGATCAGCCCCGCAGCGTGCCAGGTGGTGCCGGATGTCAGTTGCTTGCGTTCAAGCAACACGATGTCCGTCCAACCCAGCTTGGCCAGATGATAGGCGACGGAACAGCCCGAGATGCCGCCACCGATAATGACCACACGTGCTTTTTGGGGAACTTCGACCATTCTTGCTTTCTTTCTGTTGGAGCCGTCTTCATCCAAAGACGGTCGTATCAGCAGTGGCGATCCATTATCTCGGCAGGTCGCCGCACGAGTCTGTTCACGGTCATGCCCTGATGCGGGTGTTTGCCGGATCCCAAAGCGCGCCATCGCCGGCAACCTTTGCCGGATAGCGTCGGTCGAAGATCTCGACCTCGACTTCGGTGCCGGGAACATTCAGGCCATTCTCGATCATGCCAAGTCCGATGCAGGCCCCGACCCGATGACCCCAGCCGGACGAAGTCAGTTCGCCGACGATGCGCCCGCCATGCCAGATCGAGGACATGTAGGGCGCGTCATGGTTGGGACTGTCGATCGTCAATGTGACGAAGCTGGTCGGGCGAGGATTTTCACGTTCGGCTTCCAGCGCCGCCTTGCCGCGAAACTCGGATTTCTGCCAATCGACAAAGCGCGACAGCCCCGATTGCAGGACCGTGTAGTCGGTGGAAAGATCACCCTTCCAGGCCCGATAACCCTTTTCAAGACGCAGGGAATCCAGCGCAAACATGCCAAAGGCACGCAGCCCAAGCGGTAGGCCCGCTGCCCGGACGGCATCCCAGACCGCTTCCGTATCGGCGATGCGTGTGTGCAGCTCCCAACCCAGTTCACCGGCAAAGCTGACCCGCGCGAACCAGACGTTCCGGCCGGCGATCCTGCCCCACTGATGCGTCAGCCAGCCTTTCGCCAGATCGGCCTCGGCCCCGGCGGCAAGCAGGACATCGCGCGACCGCGGGCCGGTCAGGATCTGGGTGGACCATTCGGCAGTTTCATTGACCAGGGAAAGGCCCGGCTCCAGATGCTTGCGCAGCCATTCCTGATCATACGATTCAGCCGAAGCGGCAGTGATCAGCAGGATTTCGTCTTCGGCGATGCGCGCCAGCGACATCTCGGTCACGACCCGGCCCGCATCATCGGCGAAATAACCCAGACCCAGACGCCCGACCGAGGGCACCTTGCCTGTAATCTGACGCGAGACCCAATCGGCCGCGCCCTGCCCGGTCAGGCGAAAGCGTGAAAAGCCGGGCAGGTCCAGAATCCCCGCCGCATCGCGCACAGCGGCGCATTCCTCGGCCACCGCCCCCGACCAGGGGCCATCCCGGCGCCATGTCCGCTGAGCCGCCTCGGCGGTATCGTCACCGGGACGGGCATACCACAGCGGACGCTCCCAACCGTTATAGGGTCCAAATTGCGCACCCAGTGCCGCGGTCCTGGCATGAATGGCCGATACTTTCTTCATCCGTCCTTCGGGCCAGACATGATGCGGGAAATGCATCGCGTATTCGTTGGCATAGACCTCCTTGCCCTTCGCGATGGCATAGTCACGGTCCTCGAAACCGGTGAAGCGGCGCGGATCGCAGGACCACATGTCCCATTCGGTGGCCCCTTCGATGATCCATTCGGCCAGCACCTTGCCGGCCCCGCCACCCTGACAGATGCCGAAGGTGAAGACGCAGGCCTCGAAGGCGTTCGGCACGCCGGGCATCGGACCAATCAGCGGATTGCCGTCGGGCGTGTAGGGGATCGGACCGTTGATGACCCGGCTCAACGCACCCTTTTCCAGCAGGGGCACCCGCTCCATCGCGTCGGTCATGTGCCATTCCAGCCGGTCCAGATCGTCGGGATAAAGCTGGAAGCTGAAATCTTCCGGGAATGGATCGTCCGGGGTGATCCAATGGGCGCGGCAGTTGCGCTCATAAGGCCCCAGATTGAAGCCGAATTTCTCCTGCCGCAGGTAATAGCTGCTGTCCACGTCGCGCAGCAGCGGCAGTTTGTGGCCGACTTCGTTGGTCCATGCCTCGATCTCGGGGATGGTATCGAACAACAGATACTGATGGCTCATCACCACCATCGGCAGCTCGCGCCCGAACCAGCGTGCGACCTGACCGGCATAGTAACCCGCCGCGTTGACGACATATTCGCAGCGGATTTCGCCCTTGGGGGTCGAGATAATCCACTCGTCACCCTCGCGCCGCGCGCCGGTGGCGGGGCAGAAACGCTCGATCCGGGCGCCCATCTGGCGGGCGCCCTTGGCCAGCGCCTGCGTCAGCTGCGCCGGGTCGATGTCGCCATCATAAGGATCGTAAAGCGCGCCGGTCAGGTCATGGGTCGAGACGAAGGGATATTTCCCGCGCAATTCATCCGGCGTCAGAAGCTCCAGCCCCATATCCTGCCGCCGCCCCATGCCGACGACGCGACGGAACTCGTCCAGCCGCTCGGCGCTGTGGCCAAGGCGGACCGAGCCGGTGACATGATAGTTCATCGGATAATCGACCTCTTCCGCCAGCCGACGGTAAAGGTCCGCGGAATATCGCTGCATGTTCATGATCGACCAGCTTGCCGAGAATGTCGGCACGTTGCCCGCCGCGTGCCAGGTGGAACCGGCGGTCAACTCGTTCTTTTCCAGCAGGATGCAGTCGCTCCATCCGGCCTTGGCGAGATGATAGAGCGCCGAGACGCCGACCACGCCCCCGCCGATGATGACAACTCTGGCAGAGGATGAAAGCGACGACATGCAGACCTCCTGTCGAGTGAATATAATCATGGTCGAATAGGTTATTATGAAAATCAAGATTAAAATTTCATTTTTCTGATCGCGCGGCATTGCCATTGCGATCTTGGCGGGACATTCTTGGACCGACATCAGGCCATTCCGGACCTTCGCCATTGATCTTGAACACTCTTGTCGGAAGCGACATCCGGGCGCTGAGGAAGTCGCGCGGTTTCACCATCAAGCAATTGTCGGCGGCGCTTGGCCGTTCGGTCGGCTGGCTCAGCCAAGTCGAGCGGGGACAAACGGTTCCCTCGATCCAGGACCTGTCGGCCATTGCAACGCATTTCGGGGTGAATATCAGTTTTTTCTTCCGCTCGGCGAATCAGCGACCCGACGAAAGGGGGCTGATCCTGCGCGCCGCCGACCGCACCTCGATCGGCTCGAGCGAAACCGGTCTGCAAGAAGAACTGCTGTCGCCGACGCTCGGCGGCAGTTTCGAGATGATCAAGTCCACCTTCGCCCCCGGGTCCAGCAGCGGCGGGATGAAGGCATCCCGGAAAGCCGAGGACGGCGGTGTGGTGATTTCGGGCGAACTGACGCTCTGGATCGGCACGCTGGAAGTGCAGCTCAAGGCCGGGGACAGCTTTCAATTCGTTGAGCAAGATTATGGCTGGCGCAACGACGGAGATGTCCCCGCAATCGTGATCTGGGTCATCTCGCCGCCGGTTTACTGAAAAATTCACCCCCGGCGATCTTGATCGGGTTTCGTATTCCGATCAAATGATCGCCCATCGGGGCACGATCTCCAGCCCTCCCCTTTTCGCTCTGTCGGCCAAACGGTGCAGTCGTGTCAGTGCATCGAGATGTGGCGCCCCATGCGGGCTGCTGTGCGGGGCCCCACATTGCCGCCGGGAGTAGAGACGTCAGAGAACTGACAGAGGGCGCAGGCACATCAATGCTGTCCGGCCGGATGACGGCAGGATCCATGTTGATGATGTCGCCGCTCTCACATCGCGGGCTGCCAAAGATCAGCGCCGCGAGGACACAGTCTGGGTGTTATCCGGTCGCGGGACCCGCCATACTGGCACCCTACAATCCCGACAGGAGAACGACCAATGAACCTCATCAAGACCGCGACGCTGACGGCTGTTCTGGGTCTGATGGCGACCACCGTTTCTGCAAGGGACATCGTCGTGTCGTCCAAGATCGACACCGAGGGCGGGTTGCTGGGCAACGTCATCCTGCTGGCGCTGCAAAATGCCGGACTGCCGGTGCAGGATCGGCTGCAACTGGGCGGCACGCCGATTGTGCGTGACGCCATCACCTCGGACCAGATCGACATCTATCCCGAATATACCGGCAATGCGGCCTTCTTCTTTGACGAGGCTGACAGCGACGTCTGGACGGATGCCGCGCGCGCCTATGACCGGGCCGCCGAACTGGACCTGACCCACAACCGGATCGTCTGGCTGGCCCCGTCGCCTGCCAACAACACCTGGGCGGTGGCGATCCGCAAGGAAATCGCCGATCAGAACGGGTTGAAAACCATGTCTGACTTTGGCGCATATGTGGCCAGAGGCGGCGAGGTCAAGCTCGCGGCCTCGACCGAGTTCGTGACCTCTCCGGCGGCGCTGCCGATGTTCCAGACCACCTATGGCTTTACGCTTGGCCCAGATCAGCTGGTGCAGTTGTCGGGCGGCGACACGGCGGCGACCATCGCGGCGGCGGCGCAGCAGACCTCGGGCGTCAATACGGCGATGGTCTATGGCACCGACGGCGGCATCGCGCCGGCCGGACTGGTGGTGCTGACGGATGACAAGGGCGTCCAGCCCGTCTATCAGCCCGCGCCCTTGGTCCGCGAAGCGGTGCTGACCGAATACCCAGCCATCCGCGACGTGCTGGACCCGATCTTTGCAGGGCTGGACCTTGCCACATTGCAGGAACTGAACGGGCGCATTCAGGTCGGCGGGGAACCGGCGGCGGCGGTCGCAAAGGACTATCTGACCCGGCAAGGCATCCTGAAATGACCCGCAGGGCCGTTCACCGGCCGGCGGCGGGCGCATGACAGGTCCGACCGCATCAACAAAGGTCCGGCGCGCGCATGTCAGCCGGCCGGGCCTTCTGTTTGCGGGAATTGGGCTGGTGGCACTTGCAATGCCTTTCGTGCAGTTGAAACCCAATCGCATCGTTCTGGGTGAAGGTGTGCGCCTCGGTTCGGCGCTGGGGTCGGCAGGCTGGGCCTTTCTCGCAATCAGCGCGGCTGCGCTGGTCGCAGCCATATCGGACAGGCTGTCGCCACGACTGCGACTGGTGGCGGGGCTGGCCGGAAGCCTGGCAGTTCTGGTCGCACTGGGGGTCGTTGCCGGACATCTGGTCCCCCCCGACAACAGCATGGCGCGGGTATCGCCTGCATCGGGCTTCTGGCTGCTGCTGCTGGCCTTCGGCTTGACCGCCGCCGATGCCGTTTCACGGCTTGGGCTGTCATTGGCGCAGCGGTGGCTTTTGCTGATCGGCGTCGTGGCCGCAATCGCCGCGGTGTTGGCGTCGGGCGGAATCGACGGCGTCTCGGTCATGCGCGAATTTGACGTGCGGCGCGACCTTTTCCGGCGCGAAACCATGCGGCATCTGATGCTGGCGACAGGATCGCTGGGCATGGCGCTGGCAATCGGGCTGCCCTTGGGGGTCGCCATCTATCTGGCGCCAGCTCTGCGAAGGTTTGTTCTGGGCGTGCTGAACATCGTTCAGACAATTCCCTCGCTGGCACTGTTCGGAATCATGATCCCCATCTTCGGCTGGGTCGCCGCCAATGTGACAGGCGCCGCCGCACTGGGGATCGCGGGAATCGGCATTTTCCCGGCTCTTGTGGCGCTGTTTCTGTATTCGCTGCTGCCGGTCGTCTCGAACACGCTGGTCGGGCTGACCGGCGTATCCGCCGAAGCCCGCGATGCCGCCTATGGGCTGGGCATGACCCGCTGGCAGGTGCTGCGGTGGGTGCTGATCCCCCTTGCGTTGCCGGTGATTCTGGCCGCGGTGCGGATCGTGCTGGTGCAGAATATCGGCCTTGCCGTGATCGCCGGGCTGATCGGGGGCGGCGGTTATGGCACATTCGTCTTTCAGGGCCTGAACCAGACCGCGATGGATCTGGTGCTGTTGGGCGCGCTGCCCACCATCGCCATGGCGATGGTGGCGGGACTGACGCTGGATCTGCTGGTCGAATATCTCGATCACCGCAAGCAACGGAAAACCGCGCCATGATCGAGATCCGGAACCTGACCAAATGCTATGGCGCGTCGATCGTGGTGGATGGGGTCAGCCTGACCGTCGAACGCGGACAGATCGCGGCGCTGGTCGGCACCTCGGGATCGGGCAAGACAACACTGTTGCGGATGATCAACCGGCTGGTAAAGCCGACCTCGGGGCAGGTGCTGATCGGCGGCCGGGACGTTGCCGAAATCAAGCCGCACCTGCTGCGCCGCCGGATCGGTTATGCCATTCAGGGTCACGGGCTGTTCCCCCATCGCAGCGTCGGCGACAATATCGCCACCGTGCCGCGCCTGCTGGGCTGGCCTGCCGTCGATATTGCCGCGCGTGTGGATGAATTGCTGGACCTGTTCCAGTTGGAACCGGCGCAGTTCCGCGACCGGCTGCCGCATGAACTGTCGGGGGGACAGCAACAGCGCGTCGGCGTGGCGCGGGCCCTGGCGGCGCGGCCCGAACTGCTGCTGATGGACGAACCCTTTGCCGCGCTAGACCCCGTGATCCGCGCCAAGGCGCAGAAGGATCTGCGCCGGATCCAGCGTCAGCTGGGGACAACGCTGGTCATCGTCACCCATGACATGGAAGAGGCGGTATCGCTTGGCGACTGCATCGCCGTCCTGAATCAGGGGCGCGTGCTGCAATACGCCCCGCCCGCCGAGGTGCTGACCGATCCGGCAACCCCTTTCGTGCAGGCGCTGGTCAGCGCGGGAAAGCGCCCGTTCCTTTTGCTGTCGCTGATCCCGGTCGCCGCCATGGTCCAGGCGGGGCATGCCAGCGGGCCGGCGATCCCGCCCGATGCATCGCTGCGCGACGCGCTGGCGGAATGTCTGTGGACGGGCCGGGATGCGCTGCCGGTCGAAGGCGGCGGCGTGGTGACGTTGGCCGCCCTGCGGGCGCGGGCGGCGGGGGCCGGAACGTCAGACACTGTGGAAACCGGGGGATGAGGGGGTGGCAGGCAATCCTGATGGTCACGTTTCTGGCGGCATTTCTTGCCAGCCCCGAAAGCTTTGCCCTGCTTTTCAAGCCGCTGACCCGCCATCAGGCACCGGCGATCTATACCCAGACAAGCCTTTTGCAACTGACGCTGTCGCATCTGGCGCTGGTCGGCGCGGCGGTGGCGGCGGCAACGGTGGTGGCGGTGGGGTTGGGTATATTGGTGACACGTCCGGCGGGGCGCGAATTCCTGCCTCTGGCGCGAACTGTCACGGCCATCGGTCAGACCCTGCCGCCCGTCGCGG
>JAUNUO010000327.1 GCA_030538135.1 Paracoccus sp. (in: a-proteobacteria) | reverse complement strand
CCGAATTGCGTGACAGCGCCGATGATTTCGGCATGACCCGCGCCGATCTGTTCGGGCGGGAAATCCCGATCCTCGGCGTGGCGGGCGATCAGCAGGCGGCGACCGTGGGGCAGGCCTGTTTTACGCCGGGCATGATGAAATCGACCTATGGCACCGGCTGTTTTGCGTTGCTGAACACCGGGGATCAGGCCGTGACCTCGGACAACCGGCTGCTGACGACGGTGGCGTATCGGCTGAACGGACGGACCACCTATGCGCTCGAAGGCTCGATCTTCGTCGCGGGCGCGGTGGTGCAATGGCTGCGCGACGGGTTGGGCGTGATCCGGCAGGCGGGCGATACCGGCGCGCTGTGGGATCAGGCCGATCCGGGGCAGGATATCATCATGGTGCCCGCCTTTACCGGCCTTGGCGCGCCGCATTGGCGGCCGAATGCGCGCGGCGCGATCTTTGGTCTGACCCGCGCCACCGGCCCGGCGGAACTGGCGCGGGCGGCGCTGGAAAGCGTGGGGTTCCAGACCCGCGATCTGTGGCAGGCCATGGCCGCCGATTGGGACGGCGCGGGTAAGGCCGTGCTGCGCGTCGATGGCGGCATGACGGCATCCGAACCGGCGATGCAGTTTCTGGCCGATATTCTGGGCGCGCCGGTGGATCGCCCTGTGAACACCGAAACCACGGCGCAGGGGGCCGCATGGCTGGCGGGCTGGCGCGCGGGCATCTGTCCGGGGCCAGATGAATATGCTGCCATGTGGCGGCTGGACCGGCGCTTCACGCCGCAGATGGATGCGACCCGGCGCGAGGCGCGGTATGACCGTTGGAAACGGGCGGTGCAGGCCGTCGTTGCCATGGGCTGACAAAAAACACGCGGCCGATGTGTTTCTGAAGGTGCGATCGTGGAAGGCTGCGGCGTTCGATTTTGTGGGCGCACAATCTCGCGGAACCGGCGACGATTCTCGCAGGGGGCGGGGTGGCCCGGCGCACTCAGCCCGCCGCCGCCATGACCCGTTCCAGCGCGGCCACGTCCAGCGCCGCCGGATTGGCCTTCATCGAGGATGACGCGGCGGCGGCCTCGGCTGCGGCGCGCCGGGTGGCCGGGTCCAGCCGCAGGGGCGGCAGACCCTGCGCCGCCGCCCATGCCGCCAGATGCGCGGCGGCATCTGCCGTTTTGGTGCCCGGCGGCAACCCGAACGCCGCCGCGATCCACGCCCCCACCTGATCCAGCCGCGCGGCCAGCGCAGGATCGGCCACTGCCGCGCGGTTCGCTGCCAGCACCGGCCCGATCAGCGCGCCGCAGATCGCCCCATGCGCGGCGCCGGTGAGGCCGCCCAAAGGCCCCGCCAGGCCATGCACTGCACCAAGCCCCGCATTGGCCAGCGCCAGCCCGCCGCACAGGCTGACCCAGACCAGTTCGTCGCGCGCAGCCGCATCCTCGGCCCGCATCAGCCGGATCAGCGCGGCCAGCCCGCGTGGGATCGCGTCGCGACACAACGCATCGGTCAGCGGATTGGCGCGGGTGCAGCAGAACGGCTCGATCACCTGCGTCACCGCATCCAGCCCGGATGCCAGCGTGACCGTGCGCGGGCAAGCGTCCGTCAGCGCCGGATCGACGATTGCCAGACGCGGCAGCATCGCCGGGTCGC
>JAUNUO010000083.1:8929-12407 GCA_030538135.1 Paracoccus sp. (in: a-proteobacteria) | reverse complement strand
CGCATCGCCGCCGCCAAAAGATTGGCGCCGTTGGAATAGCCCAGCCAGATCGCCTGCGCCGGGTCGATGCCATAGGCGCGCGGTAGTTCGGCAGCAAAACCCGCCAGCGCCTCGGATTCCGCCCGGATGTCGTCCTGATCGTAAGTCACGGCGTCAAAGCGGCGGAACCAGCGGTTGATGCCTTCCTCGGTCGAACGTCCCCGCAGACCCAAAAGGGTCGCGCGCGGCGCGATCCGTGCGGCCAGAGGCATCAGGTCGGCTTCATTACCGCCGGTGCCGTGCAGCAGGATCATCACCGATCCATCGGGATTTTCGGGCCGGTGAAGGCGGTGGATAAAAGGCAGATCGCGCATCGGGGTTCTTTCCTCGCCCGGCAGGGCGAATTGCGGCAGGATCACGCGCAGATCATCGGCGCGGTCCTGATCCTGTGGCGGCACGAACAGTTGCGTGCCCAATGCTTCGGCAGGTTCATCGACGGTAAAGCCGGGGCCGTCGGTGGCATATTCGGTCAGGATCCCCGCCGGATCGCGGGCATAGAGCGACAGGAAATAGAGGCGGTCATGCACATTCGTGATCCCCTCGGTTTCCGCCAGAGCCAGCCGCATACGGCGCAGCGCATCCGCATCCGTGGCGCGGAACGCCACATGGTCGAAAATGCCGGTTCCCGGAATGCCGGGAAAATATCCGGTCGCATCGCGAACATCGACCGCATCGCGGTCCGACACGATGCGCCGGATCGTGCCTTCGGCCCCCTCCGCGCGATACCCGAACCGCGCAATGAAATCCGCCGTGGCTTGCGGCTGATCGGTCAGCAGCGTGACCGATCGGATGCGCGTGGGTGCCATCGGATCGGGCAGGGGCGCGGTGGCGGGCAGATCGGCGCCGACCAGTTTCACGGTGATGCCGTCCGGGTCTTTCAGCCGCAGCACGGTTTCGCCGAACTCGCGCGCCGGGCCAGTCACCGGCACCCCCGCCGCCATCGCGCGGGTCAGCCAGTCGCCGATGCTGTCGGGCGGGACGGCCAGCGCGATTTCCCCCACCTGACCCAGACCCGCCCGCCCCGGCGCGCCGCTTTCCCACACCAGAAAGGTGACCACCGATCCGGGCGAGCCAAGCGCGTCGCCATAGAACAGGTGCAACTGTTCGGCATCCTCGAACCCGCCGGTGCGTTTCACCAGCCGCAGCCCAAGAAAGCCCGCATAGAAATCGACATTCGCCTGCACACGGCGGGTGATGGCGGTGACGTGATGGATTCCGCTGGACATGATCGCCTTTCGCTGTTTGTGCGGGATATGGCGCATTTTTCCTATTATCCTACCCCGCGCGACGCAGACGCAGCGTTCGCGATTCGCGAACTGACTGTGCCTTGAAGGGGATCTAACCGGCGCATAAGTTTCCTGCAAGCGAACGGAAGGAAGTGACATGAGCTGGAACCCCGCCCTGACCCCCGGCAGCCCCGAAGCAGTCGCCCCCGAGGCGATCGAAACGCTGATCATCCCGCGCGCCCGCGATCTGGGCGGGTTCGAGGTGCGCCGGGCGTTGCCCGCGCCGAAACGGCAGATGGTTGGCCCGTTCATCTTTTTCGACCAGATGGGACCGGTCGAATTCCTGACCGAGCAGGGCATTGACGTGCGCCCGCATCCGCATATCGGTCTGGGCACCGTCACCTATCTGTATTCCGGCACGTTCCAGCATCAGGACAGCACCGGCGCCAATCAGATCATCACGCCGGGCGAACTGAACTGGATGGTGGCAGGGCGCGGGGTCAGCCATTCGGAACGCTCGCCTCAGGCCGCGCGCAAGGCCCCGCATAAGCTGTTCGGCATCCAGACATGGATCGCGCTGCCGGAACATGCCGAGGATAACGAGGCGTTCTTTGAACATCACGGCGCCGAAACCCTGCCGCAGATCGAGGCCGAAGGCGTGAATGCCAGGCTGATCCTTGGTCATGCCTATGGCAAAAAGGCCCCGGCGACCCTGTTCAGCGAGGCGTTCTATCTGGACGTGACGCTGGCCGCAGGCGCGCGGTTTCCCTTGCCCGACGATCACGAGGATCGCGGCATCTATGTTACCCAAGGCAGCGTGACGGTGGCCGGGCAGGAATTTCAGGCCGGGCAGATGATGGTGTTCCGCCCCGGCGATCACATCACGGTGGCTGCCGGTGCGCAGGGCGCGCGGCTGATGGCACTTGGCGGGGCGACCCTGGGCGGGCCGCGCCATATCTGGTGGAACTTCGTCGCTTCCAGCAAGGAACGCATCGAACACGCCAAGGAAGAATGGCGCGCGGGCCGTTGGGGTCAGGGGCTGTTCGATCTGCCGCCCGATGACCGGGGCGAGTTCATCCCGCTGCCGTAATCCTTCGGGCGCCGCGTCGCCCGAAGGTGCCTCCGGCGGGGATATTTATGGACCGAAGATGCGCTGTGCCGCCCCGTTTGTGGCGCGGCGCCTTACCTTTGCGCCGACCTTTTCTTTGCCCGGCGGATCGCATATCTGAACGGGCGCAGCATAAAGGAACCACGCATGGCGAAGATTACCTATATCGAGCATAACGGCACCCGCCACGAGATCGAGGTCAAGCCCGGCATGACGGTGATGGAAGGCGCGCGTGACAATGGCGTGCCGGGGATCGACGCTGATTGCGGCGGCGCCTGCGCCTGTTCCACCTGCCATGTCTATGTCGATGATGCCTGGGTGGACAAGCTGCCGCCGCGTGATCCGATGGAATCGGACATGCTGGATTTTGCCTACGAACCCGACCCGGTCCGGTCGCGTCTGACCTGCCAGATCAAGGTTACGCCGGAACTGGGCGGTCTGGTGGTGCAATTGCCCGAACGTCAGATCTGACGTCGCCTTTTGGTGTAAAGCCGTCGCAGCGGCGGTTCATGGACAGGTGATGCTGCGATAGCGTGCGGCCATCACCACTGGGGGAAACATTCTGATGACCGATCTGATCCTGACCGTCACCTGCCCCTCGCGCCGCGGAATCGTGGCCGCGATCGCGAATTTTCTTGCCGATAATGGCTGCAATATTACCGATGCCGCGCAGTTCGACGATGCGACGAACGGCATGTTCTTCATGCGCGTCAGCTTTCGGTCGGAAACCGGGGCGACGGCGGATGATCTGCGCGGGGCCTTTGGCGCGGTTGCGGATCCGTTCGAGATGGATTGGGCGATTCACGAATCATCGGCGCGCGCCCGTGTTCTGCTGATGGTTTCGAATTTCGGTCATTGCCTGAACGATCTGCTGTATCGCTGGCGGATCGGGGCCTTGCCGGTCGATATCGTCGGGGTGGTGTCGAACCACCTGACCTATCAGAAGGTCGTCGTGAACCACGACATTCCCTTTCACCACATCCGCGTCACCCCCGAGAACAAGCCCGAGGCCGAGGCGCGGCTGTTGGCGCTGGTCGATGAAACCGGCGCCGATCTGGTCGTTCTGGCGCGCTATATGCAGGTGCTGTCCGATGCGCTGTGCCGC
>JAUNUO010000083.1:4861-8829 GCA_030538135.1 Paracoccus sp. (in: a-proteobacteria) | reverse complement strand
GCGATCCATGCCCATATCCATCACCGGGTGTTCCTGAACGGTGATCGCACCGTGGTCTTTCCGGCCAGCCCCGGCGGCTATGCCTCGGAACGGCTGGGCTGATGATGGGGGCGCGGCGGGGAAACCTGCCGCGCTTCAATTGCGCGGGCGCAGATTATCGACGTAATTGTCAAGTGCGTTGAACAGAAGCTCGCGGATATCGGCATCGTGATCGGTGCTTTCCGATGCAAATTTCGCCAGCGGGTTGAAATCGGCCACCCGCGCCAGACCATAGACAAAGCTGAACCCCGACAGAACCGCCAGGCTGGCATCGAAATCGGCGTGCAGATGGCGCATGTCCCGCGCGCGCGTCAGCAGCTTTTCCAGCAGCCGGAACAAGGCCAGAATCTGTGCCATGATCGTCGGCTCATCGGCGAAATGCAGCACCCGCGGATCGACCAGCAGGCGCAGTTCCGCCGGATTGTCCAGTGCCCACCCCAGAAAACCATGCGCCAGCGCCCGCACCTGTTCCATGGGCTGATCGGGGTCCGCCTTGACCATCAGGCGTATGCAGGTGTCGCTGATCTTGGTCATGGCTTCCTGCACCATGGACAAGGTCAGCGCGTCCAGATCGCTGTAATATTCCCCCAGTTTGATCGGATGGATTTGCAGGCGCGCAGCCAGATCATGCGGCGACGGCGGGATCAGCCGAGTTTCCTCGATCAGGTCCAACAACGCGGCTGCTGCGCGGCTTTGAAAATGTCTGCTGTCCATTTGCAGTCCACACAATCGCTGAATCGCCTGTGCGCGAAAGATAGCAGGTATTTGTCCGTGTAAAACCGCAATACGGAAAATATTTCATGTCACGCAAATGATCTGACCGGGATCAGTCGGCGCGGGACATCGCATCCAGATAGATACCCAGCGATTTCCGGGCGACCTCTTGCGGATCGGACTGGGGATCGACCGACCATTCCTCGAAGTGGCCGTCGATGCTCATCCGGGCAAGGCCATAGACAAGGGCACGCCCGGTCAGGGCCAGCGTGTCCAGATCATAGGCGGGGCTCAGCTTGCCCTGCTGTTGCGCCTCTTTCATGCTGCGATACAGCAGATCGCGCACCGAATTGTTCAGCCGCTTGAGCGAGGCGGAACTGCTGATCGAAACCAGATTGCGGTCGGCTGCCAGCAGGAATTCATGGGGGTGCTGCATCGCCCATTCCAGAAACCCCTCGGCCAGTGCGCGCAGGCGTTCGCCCGCATCACCGCAATCAAGGGCCACCGTCCGGCGCGAGATCGAATCCAGCAGATGCGTCATCGCCATGTCGGCCAGAACGTCGATCATGGCCTTTTCATCGGGCACCACTTCGCGGGCGGCCGCGACAGGCATTCCTGCCTCTGTCGCGATCTGTTCCATGGTCAGCGGAGTGTTCCGGTGCTTTTCGATCAGCCGTTCGGCCGCCTCGATCAATTCCCGGATGCGGCTTCCGCCCTGAATCTGAGTTTGTGTCTGATCTACCATGCCGTTAAATTAGCAAAGCTTTTTCGCCTGAGGAACTGGAAATTGAACCGATTGGTTAACCATCCGCCCGAGCTTGCCGCTTTCGTTCGTGCGGGTCCAGATGTCTTTTCCGCAGTCGGATATTCTTGGGCGTGACTTCGACCAGTTCGTCATCGTCGATATAGGCGATCGCTTCTTCAAGGCCCATTCGCACCGGCGGGGTCAGGCGCACGGCCTCGTCGCTGCCGGATGCGCGGACGTTGGTCAGCTTCTTGCCCTTGAGAGGATTCACCTCAAGGTCGTTGTCGCGGCTGTGTTCGCCGATGATCATGCCCTGATAGACCTGTTCCTGCGCCCCGATGAACATCTTGCCGCGCTCTTCCAGATTCCACAGCGCATAGGCGACGGACACGCCATCCTCCATGCTGATGAGAACGCCCTGACGACGGCCCTGGATCGGCCCCTTGTAAGGTGCCCAGTCGTGGAAGATGCGGTTCAGCACGCCGTTGCCGCGCGTGTCGGTCATGAATTCGCCCTGATAGCCGATCAGCCCGCGGCTTGGGACATGGGCGACGATGCGGGTCTTGCCGTGGCCGGCGGGGCGCATCTCGACCAGATCGCCCTTGCGGTTGCCGGTCAGCTTGTCGATCACCGCGCCGGTATATTCGTCGTCCACGTCGATGATGACTTCCTCGATCGGTTCAAGTCGTTCTCCGTTTTCTTCTTGAAAGATCACGCGGGGACGGCTGATCGACAGTTCGAACCCCTCGCGGCGCATGTTTTCGATCAGCACGCCCATCTGCAATTCGCCCCGGCCCGAAACGACGAAGGCTTCACCGCCCGGCGTATCCTCGACCTTGATGGCGACGTTCGATTCGGCCTCTTTCATCAGCCGTTCGCGGATGACGCGGGATTGCACCTTGTTGCCGTCGCGCCCCGCAAGCGGCGAATCATTGATGCCAAAGGTGACGCTGATGGTCGGCGGGTCGATGGGCTGGGCGGGCAGGGCGGTATCCACCTCGGGCGCGGCGATGGTGTCGGCGACCGTCGCCTTGGCCATCCCGGCCAGGGTCACGATATCGCCGGCCACGGCCTCGTCGATGGGCTGTTGGGTCAACCCGCGAAAGGCAAGCACCTTGGAAATGCGGAACTGTTCGATCCGCTCGCCATCGCGGGACAGGGCCTTGACCATGTCGCCAGCCTTGGCGCGCCCGGCCTCGACCCGGCCGGTCAGCATGCGGCCCAGAAAATTGTCGGCGGCCAGCGTGACGGCCAGCATCTGGAAGGGCTGATCGACCCTGGCCTGCTGCGCCGGGGCGGGAACATGGCTGAGAACCAGATCGAACAGCGCGGACAGGTCTTTCCTGGGGCCGTCCATGCTTTCGTCCGCCCATCCACCGATGCCGGATGCGTAAAGATGCGGGAAATCAAGCTGTTCGTCCGTGGCGCCAAGGTTGGCGAACAGGTCGAACACCTCGTTCAGCGTACTTTCCGGGTCGGCGGCGGGCTTATCGACCTTGTTCAGCACCACGATGGGCCGCAGCCCAAGCGCCAGCGCCTTGGATGTCACGAATTTCGTCTGCGGCATCGGCCCTTCGGCGGCATCGACCAGCAGGCAGACGCCATCGACCATGGACAGGATGCGTTCCACCTCGCCGCCGAAATCGGCGTGGCCTGGGGTATCGACGATGTTGATGCGGGTGCCTTTCCATTCGACCGAGGTGGCCTTGGCCAGAATGGTGATGCCGCGTTCGCGTTCGATGTCGTTGAAACTATCCATCACCCGTTCGGCGATGGCCTGATTGTCGCGGAATGACCCGGATTGCTGCAACAGCTTGTCGACCAAAGTCGTCTTGCCGTGATCAACGTGGGCGATAATGGCGATGTTGCGAATATCCATGGGGCCGATCTGTCAGATTGCGCGATGCCGCCACCTAACGCAGACGGCCCCGGATCGCCAGCGCCAATCGTGGCGCGCGGTCGGGCGACCCGGCGTCAGTGATGCTGCGCCGCCGGATCGCCGGGCGTCGATCTCAGCGCAGGCCGAGGAACGACAGGATGAACAGCACCACGACGACGAGGCCGACGATATAGATGATCGAGTTCATGGCCTTTCCCTTTCCATTTTCTTCCCGGCGCAGCATCATGCGGCGTCTTGCGGGTCTGAAGCCGTAACACCTGCGCGGCAATCCGGTTCCCGTCTTTATGAACAGCGGGTGTGTTTTCAGGCGCTTGCAGTCTGTTTCAGCCAGTTCAGCCCGGCAACCGTCACCGTGCGCGGGCTGTATTCGGCACTGACCCAGCCGCGGTAATCCGATGCATCGACGGCGGCAAAGAACGCCGGATAGTCCAGCCCGCCGCCGCTGACGGGTTCGTGCCGGTCGGGCAGACCGGCAATCTGGATATGCCGGATCAGGGGCCGGTGCGCGGCAAAGGTCGCCATCGCATCGCCGGTGATGATCTGCGCGTGATAGGCGTCGAATTGCAGGCC
>JAUNUO010000083.1:2832-4761 GCA_030538135.1 Paracoccus sp. (in: a-proteobacteria) | reverse complement strand
CCCGGTTGCGCGGCAAAGCCGCGCGGGCCACCCGCCCAGTTCGGCGGCGGGCAGTTCAGCAGCACGAAATCCAGATCGTTCTGGCGGGCCGCCCTGTCCAGATCGCGCGTGGCCAGATCATAGGGAAACAGCATTTCCACGCCCGTGAACCCCGCATCACGCGCTGCGGCAAAGCGGGACAGCAGCGGCAGTTCGGTGAACAGCATCGTCAGATTGGCTGCAAAACGCGGCATCACGGCTCCAGCGGAAAGAAAACGCCTGCGGATGTAACGCCCAGCCGCCCGTCCGCGCCCGGCTGTGCGGCATCGGCCAGCCGGTAAAAGGTCTTGCGGTCGATCAGCGCGACCATGCCGCCGCGCACATGGACATAGGGGCGCGGTTCGTCCTCGTGCATCCTGACGGTGATCGGATTGTCCGCGTCCGCCGTCACCTGATCGCCGACATTGGTGGTAAAGGTGATCGCATCGCCGATGTCGGCGTCGATGGCGATGAACGGTGCATCCTGCACGCGGATACCGATCTTTTCGACCGGAGTCACCAGATAATGCCGGTCGCCCTCGCGTTTCAGGATGGTGGAAAACAGCCGCACCATGGCCGGGCGACCGATGGGCGATCCCTCGTGCCACCACGACCCGTCGGCGCGGATTTCCATGTCCATTTCGCCGCAATAGGGCGGATTCCACAGGTGAACCGGCGGCAATCCGCCCTTGGCGGCCTTGCCCGCAGCTGCGGCAAGACCCTCGACGCTCACGCTTTTGTCAGGTTTATCGGCCATTCGCGGTGGTTGTCCGTTCTGCAACTGTTATAGCTAAGGGTAATACGACAGCGGGAAGGGCTTGTCATGGGTGCGCAGGAAAATCTGGTGGCCGAGGTGACGGCACTGGCGGATCGAATGGCCGAGGCACGGGCCAGCGTGGAACGCCGCTTTGTCGGGCAGCACGCGGTGGTGGAACAGGTGCTGGCCGCGATCCTGTCGGGCGGGCACGCGCTGCTGGTCGGTCAGCCGGGTCTGGGCAAGACGATGCTGGTCGATACGCTGGCCACCGTTCTGGGGCTGGACAGCCAGCGCATCCAGTTCACCCCCGACCTGATGCCAGCCGATATTCTGGGCTCCGAGGTGCTGGACGTGACCGAAACCGGCGCCCGCGCCTTTCGCTTTATCGAAGGACCGGTGTTCACCCAGCTTCTGATGGCGGATGAGATCAACCGCGCCAGCCCCCGCACGCAATCGGCGCTGTTGCAGGCGATGCAGGAACATCAGGTCACGGTCGGCGGCCAACACCGCGATCTGGGCCGCCCCTTCCATGTTCTGGCGACGCAGAACCCGATCGAACAGGAAGGCACCTATCCGCTGCCCGAGGCGCAGTTGGACCGTTTCCTGTTGCAGATCGACGTGGGCTATCCCGACCGCGTGACCGAACGCGACATTCTTCTGGCCACGACCGGCGTGGACGCGGGCGAGGCTCATGCAGTGTTCGACGGGCCGGGGCTGATTGCGGCGCAGCGGCTGATCCGGCAGATGCCGGTGGGTGAAACCGTGGTGGATGCGATCCTCGATCTGGTGCGCGCCGCCCGCCCCGGCGCGGACGAGGCCGGGGATTGGGTCGCCGATACGCTGATCTGGGGACCGGGGCCGCGCGCGGCGCAGGCGCTGATGCTGGTGACGCGGGCGCGCGCGGTGCTGCATGGCCGCTTTGCGCCCACGCTGGACGACGTGGCCGCGCTGGCCGCGCCGGTCCTGCGGCACCGGATGGCGCTGTCCTTTGCGGCGCGGGCGCGGGGCGAAACCGTCGATGGCGTCATCGACCGGCTGCTGGCGTCCGGCAAGGGGCTGACGCGCGCCGCATGACTGTGACCGCCGCCGATCTGCGCGCACGGGCCGAGGCGGCATCCGCCGCGCTGCCGCCGCTGATCCTGTCGGCGCAGCGG
>JAUNUO010000083.1:0-2732 GCA_030538135.1 Paracoccus sp. (in: a-proteobacteria) | reverse complement strand
CTGCGCCCCGGTCAGCGGCCGATTCTTCTGGGCGATTTCCTGACCCCGGTTCAGCCGTTGCTGGATCACATCGCCCGCGCCGCCGCCATCGGCTTGCGCGGGGTCGTGATGCAGGTGCTGGACCCGGACGAGGAAACCTTTCCCTATGACGGCGCGGTTCTGTTCCGCGCGCCGGGCGGTCCGGGGCGGCACGATACCCGCGATGCGGGGGGCTTGCGCGATGCCTATCTGGCGCGGCTGGCGCAGCGCCGGGCGGACATCGGCGCGGCCTGCGCGGCGGCGGGTTGGCGGTTCGGCACCCATGACACCGCCGCCGCGCCCGCGCAGGCGCTGATGTGGCTGTATCAGATGCTGGAGGGTTAGGCCGTGCTGATCCTTGGCCCGCTTGGTTTTGTCACGCCGCTGGTGCTGAGCGCGCTGGTCGTCCTGCCGGCGCTGTGGCTGATCCTGCGCGCGCTGCCGCCCTCGCCCCGGATGCAGGATTTTCCGGGGGTGGCGTTGCTGGCGGGGTTGATCGACCGGCACCCTGTGGCGCGGCGCACGCCGTGGTGGTTGTTGCTGCTGCGCCTTGTGGCGGTGGCGGCGCTGATTATCGCCTTTGCGGGACCAGTGTGGAAGCCGCAGCCGCGTGGTGCGGACACCGGCCCGCTGCTGGTGGTGCTGGATGCCGGATGGCCCGCCGCGCCCGATTGGCCACAGCGGCAGGCGCGGGCCGAACGGGCGCTGTCGGATGCCGCGGCGGCGGGGCGGCCCGCCGCGCTGTTGATCGGCGATGGCACGGGGCAGGGGCCGCTGACATTTCAGACCGGCACCGATCTGTTGCCCGCCCTGCGCGCGGCGCGGCCCGTGTCATGGGCGACGGCCTTGCCCGAAAACCCCGTCGATGCGCTGACCGCCACGCCGGACGGGCGGCTGACGACGCTGTGGATCAGCGACGGGCTGGATCATCCGGCGCGCGCGGCGTGGCTGGCTGCGCTGAGCGGACGCGGGCCGGTGACGGTCGTGCCCCCCGCCGCGCCGGTGCAGTCGCTGACGCTGGAGGGCGGCGAGGCCCCGGCGCTGATGCTGCACAGCACCGCATCGGGCGAGGCCCCCCGGATCGAGGCGATCGGCCCCGACCCCCAAGGCACCCCGCGCGCCCTTGCCCTGCTGACCCACGGCGACGCGGTGGCCGAGGGCGAGGGGCAGCGCCGCGCCGTTGCCATCGACCTGCCGCCGGAACTGCGCAACCGCATCACCCGCTATCAGATCGCCGGGGTGGCGCATGCCGGGGCGGTGGTTCTGGCCGATGACCGGTTGCGACGGCACAAGGTCGCACTGGTGGGCGAGGTCACGTCCGCCGCCGAGGGGCAGGAACTGCTGTCGCCCATGCATTACCTGCGCCGCGCGCTGGCCCCGGTCGCGGATTTGATCGAGGGCGGGTTGTCCGATGTGCTGGATGCCGCACCCGATGTGATCGTGCTGTCCGACCAGATCGGCCTGCCCGAAACCGCGCGGCTGAACGAATGGGTTCACGGCGGCGGGTTGCTGATCCGCTTTGCCGGGCCGCGCATGGCGGCCAGCGACCGGCTGGATGCCGAACCGCTGTTGCCGGTGCTGCTGCGCCCCGGCGGGCGCGATGTGGGCGGCGCGCTGTCATGGGGCGACCCGCGCCCGATCGCGCCCTTTGCGGCCGACGGTCCCTTTGCGGGGCTGGCGATCCCCGATGAGGTGACGGTGCGCGCGCAGCTGATCGCGCAGCCCTCGCCCGACCTGACGGCGCGCACGATTGCGGCGCTGACCGATGGCACGCCTTTGGTCACCCGCGCTGCCGAAGGGCAGGGGCAGGCGGTGCTGTTCCACGTCACCTCGAACGCCGAATGGTCGAACCTGCCGCTGTCGGGGCTGTTCGTGCAGATGCTGGAACGGCTGGTCGCCACCGCCCGCGCCGCGCCGGATGAGGGCGGGGCCGATGCGGTGACCGATTTCTGGACCCCGCAGATGGTGCTGGACGGCTGGGGCCGCGATAGCCCCGCCGCCGATCAGACGCCCGTCGCCGCCGATGATTTCGCGCAGGGGCCGGGACCAGATCGCCCCGCCGGGATTTATGCGGCGGGCGAACGCTTCGCGGCGCTGAACGCGGGCACGCCGCTGATCCCGGCGACATGGGACGGCGCCACCGTCGAAGAGCTGACCGCCACAGCCGGCCGCCCGCTGGCTGCGCCGCTGATCGTGCTGGCGGCACTGTTGATGGCGCTGGACGCGCTGGCCACTGCGGCACTGGTGCGCGGACGCCGCCGGTCGGGCGCGTCCGCCGCCGCGATCCTGACGTTGCTGATAGCGACATTGCCCGCCCCGCAGGTGCGCGCGCAGGACATCGCCGCCGAAACCATCCGCGCCGCCGACGAGGTTGCGCTGGCTTATGTCGTCACCGGCGATGCGGGGGTGGACGATGCCACGCGGGCCGGTCTGGCCGGGCTGTCGCGTATCCTGACCCTGCGCACCTCGGTCGAGCCGGGCGCGCCGGTCGCCGTCGATCTGGACCGCGACGATCTTTCGGTGCTGACCTTTCTGTATTGGCCGGTCACGGCGGATCAGCCCGCCCCCTCGCCCATGGCCTATCTGCGGCTGAACCATTTTCTGCGATCGGGCGGGATGATCCTGTTCGATACCCGCGACGGCGATGTGTCCGGCGTCGGCGGCCCCGATGGCAGCGCCGATCTGCAACGTCTGGCCGCGCCGCTGGATATTCC
>JAUNUO010000082.1 GCA_030538135.1 Paracoccus sp. (in: a-proteobacteria) | reverse complement strand
GATCGAGGAAGTCCAGCCCGGCGATCCGACCCGCTATCGCGCGCCGCAGGGCTGGATGCCGTTTGAAACGGGGCGCGAGATCATCCGGGTGCTGGACGGGCAGGATCGCGCCATCACCCTGCGCAGCACCGTCAACGGCCCGATTCTGACAACGCCCGCGCTGGCGCAGGTCGCGCCGATCGGCCATGTCACCGCCATCGCATGGACCGGCGCACAGCCCGACGACCACAGCTTTTCCGCGCTGCTGGGGCTGATGACGGCGCAAGACCGCGCCGGGGCGCAGGTCGCGCTGAGTGATATGGTCGGCCCAGTGCTGAACGTGGTGCTGGCCGATCAGCGGGGCGTCGGCCGGATCACAGCCGGGGCGGTGCCGCGTCGGGATGCGGCGCATCAGACCGGAGGCCGGATGCCCGCGCCCGGCTGGCTGCCGGAAAACCGCTGGCAGGGGGTGGATGCCGCGCCGCAACCGCCCGCGCCGGGCGACGGGCTGGTGTCGGCCACGGGCGAAGGACCGGGCGGGCCGCGCATGGCACGGCTGACCCGGCTGATGAACAGCCGCGAGATCCATTCCCGCGACAGCCTGATCGAGACGCAACTGGACATCGTATCCCCCGTCGCGCGGCAAATCTTGCCTCTGGTCGGGGCCGAGCTGTGGTTCACCGGCGAACCCGCCGCCGCCGGCACGCCCGAGCGGCAACGGCAGGACGCGCTTGGCCTTCTGGCCGAATGGGACGGCGCGATGAACGAGCATCTGCCCGAGCCGCTGATCTATGCCGCATGGATGACCGCGCTTCAAGATCGCATGATCCGTGACGAACTTGGCCCTTTGTCCGACGACATCCACGACCTGCGCCCCGGTTTCATCGAGGCCGCCTTTCGCAACACCCGCGGCGCCGCCCGCTGGTGCGACGTCATCCAGAGCGCGCCGGTCGAGGATTGCGCCGCCATTGCCCGGCAGGCGCTGGATGCCGCCATTCTGGACCTGTCCGCGCGCCACGGCCCCGATGTGACAAGCTGGCGCTGGGGCAACGCCCACGAGGCGCAGCAGATCAACCCGGCACTGGGGCGCATCCCCGGTCTGGGCTGGGCGGTCAATCTGGTGCAATCGACCTCGGGCGGGGATTTCACGCTGGCGCTGGCGGGGTCGGCGGGTTTCGGCCCGCTGCCGTGGCGACAGGTGACGGGCGCGGGCTATCGCGCCGTCTATGATCTGGCCGACCCCGACAGTTCGGTTTTCGTGATCTCGACCGGGCAGTCGGGGCATCCGCTGTCGCGGCATTACGACGATATGGCCGGGCTGTGGCGGCGGGGCGAATATGTCACCATGTCGCTGGACCCCGCGCTGGCCCGCGCCGCCGCGCGCGGCACCACCCGTCTGGAACCCGCGCCCTGATCGCCCCGCGGACGCCGGCCACGGCAGCCGGTATTGCCGCAAAAAGGTCATTCCGGTCGAACGCGACGCCGCGCTTATACCCAGCGAATGACCCGCAAAACCCGCGCCACGACGCGGCAATCGGGGGATCGGCCCGGATCAGGTCAGCACGCCCCCGTGCAGCGTCGCCCGACCGCGCCCGGCGTTCTTGGACGCATACAGCGCCTCGTCCGCATCGGACAGCATCCGTTCGGTGTTCGGGTGGCGATAGCGCGAGGAAATCGCGATCCCGATACTGGCCGAAACCTGACACAGGTTGCCATCCACATCCACCGGCTGTTCTATCCCCGCAATGATCCGCCGCGCCAGCGTTTCCAGCGCATCGGGGGCGGTCGTGCCTGTCAGGATCAGCACGAATTCATCGCCGCCGACACGCGCCACGGTATCGTTGCTCCGCGTCGCTGCACGCAGCACGTTGGCGACATGGATCAGCACTTCATCGCCGGCGGCATGGCCTAGCCGGTCGTTCACTTCCTTGAACCGGTCGAGATCCAGATGCGCCAGCGCAAAGCCACCGCGGTCGCCCTGCCCCCGCGCAGCCTCGGCCGAACGCAGCGCCACCGACAGCGCCAGTTCCAGCCCGCGCCGGTTGTAGAGCCCGGTCAGCGGATCGGTAAATGCCTGCATCTCGGCGGCCTCCCGCGCTTCTTCCAGACGCAGGTTGAACCGGGACAGCTCGTCCATGACGGCACGGTTCGCCTCGTGCAGGAACATCAGTTCCATCGCCAGTTCGGGCGGGGCAAAATCGCCATCGGTCAGGCCCAGATCGCGCACCGCATCGGCCAGCGCGATTCCGAAACCCAGATTGACCAGCAGCGCCCCGTCATCCAGCCGCACCACATGCCCGCGCAGCGACAGGCCCGGCGGCTGCATCATCCGCAGAAACACCCGGTCGCCCCGCTGCGCCGCCGCGGCCAGCACCACCAGATCATCCTCGCCCGAAACGGGGCGGGTCAGCACGAAGGCATCGCTCAGCCGGCCGCAGTCGGGAGGCAGCAGCTTGCGCAGCGTCGGCCCCGCCCCCAACACCGCGCCGCCCGTATCCAGCAACAGATGCATCGGCAGCAGTTCATCCAGCGCGGCACGGTTCATGCTGATCGCCCCGCTCATCTGCCGCCCCCCGTGCCCGAAACGAAACCGCCCAGATCGAAGGCCCGCCCCTCGGCGAAGGTGTCGTCGGAAATCTGCACCCGCACCCCGTTACCCTCGACCGCGATCAGCCCCAGCGCGCCGTAATCATCGGCCATCGCCCGGATCAGCCCGGCCATCACGCTGCGCCATTCGCCGAAACAGTTGGACATCACCACGCGCAGTTCATCGCCCGATTTGGGTTCGATCTGGATACGCGGCATCCCCAGATCGGGGATCACCATATGCGCCCGCCCCGGCCATTCCTCCAGCGAAAACAGGAAGTCGGCGAAATCGCGCCCCGAAAACCGCAGCAGCCGCCGCAGGGGTTCGCGCGCGGCCAGCCACGCGCCCAGGTCTTCCAGCAATTCGCCCTCGGGCTTGTCCAGCCGCAGCGCGGCCTGATTGACAAGACCAAAGCTGACCGCATCGGGATAGTTGCGGATCGTCTGGAACCCGCGCGCGTCGATGCCCGACGCCTCGGCAACATCGTTCCAGAACGAATCACCATAGGTATCGCGCAAGAACCCTTCGATCGAGCGGTTTATCAAGCCGTGCATCGTGCCCTCCTGACACAGCGGACCTAACACCGAAATTTTAACAATTCGATAAATTTCCGGGTGAGGCCGCGAAACTCAGTCGGCTTCCCAGCCCGCGCTGCCCGGCCCGGCCAGAACGGTGCGCGCGGCCATCACCGATTCGGGGCGGACCCCGGCATGGGCGGCGAAATCCAGAACACGACCGTCGTCATCGAGGACGAAATCCAGCACGAACTGGGCCAGATCGGGACTGGAGGCCAGCCGCCGCAGATCCTCGGGGCGCAGGCCGGCATTGGCCAGCATCGCCTGCGTCAGATCGGGGTCGGCGGCGATGAAGCCCAGGGCCTCGACCGCCAGATCGCGGGCGCTTTCAACGGTCCAGCTCATTGCGGCGACCATCCGGTTGGGCAAATTTTCCCTGAGTCGTCAGATGGAAAGGGTTTGTTAAACATTTGCTGCCAAGCTCCGGTTCATGAGCAGTCGTGTAAAGGACAGATCATCGAAATGACAGGCCGCATCCTGATCGTGGACGGATTGGCGACGAACCGCCTGTTGCTGAAAGGGCGGCTGACGCCTGCCAGCTATGACATCGCGACGGCCGCCACCCTGCCCGACGCCATGGCGCGGCTGCGCGATTTCTGCCCCGATCTGGTCATCGTGGGAAAGGGCGTTCCCGGTCAGGGGTGCGCCGCCCTCTGCGCCCTGATCCGCGATGAATGCGGGCAGGACGGGGCCGCGATCATCGCCCTGTGCCCGCCCGAACAGCGGCTGGCGGTGATGCGCGCCGGTGCCTCGGCCGTGCTGGAGCCGCGCTGCGACAGCCTGCTGTTGCTGGCCCGGATCAGGGGGCTGCTGCGCGATCACATTGCCGCCGATCTGTCCCATGCCTTTGCCGAGGCGCAGACCCCGTTTCAGCCCGCGCCCCGGACCGATCGCCTGCCGCAGGTCACGATTGTCGCCGATTCGCCCCCGCGCGGGCTTGGCTGGAAACACGCGCTGTCACAGCGGCTGCGCTATCGGTTCACGGTGCATGATGCCGGGCAGGCGCTGGCCGCGGCGGCACAGGGAAAGGTGGGCGATCTGTATCTGATCGCCGCCGATCTGGATCAGCGCGGCGAGGGGCTTAGGCTGTTGTCCGAACTGCGCTCGCGCCCCGACTCGCGCAATGCCGCCTTCATCATCGCCGCCGCGCCCGAACGGCAGGAAATGGCCGCCATCGCGCTGGATCTGGGCGCGGGCGATACGCTTGGGCTGGATCTGGCCGCGCCGCATATGATCGACATGACGGTGCTGGCCCTGCGCGAGCAGATCGTGCGCAAGCGTCATGGCGACAGCCGTCGCGCCGAGGCCCGGCAAAGCATCGCCTGGTCGATGATCGACCCGCTGACCAGCCTGTATAACCGCCGCTTTGCTCTGCCCCGGCTGCGGCAGATGATCGCCGATGCGCAGTGTCGGGGCGATGAATGCGCGATTCTGGCCTTGGATGTGGACCGGTTCAAACAGATCAACGACCTGCATGGCCACACCGCGGGAGACGCGGTTCTGGCCGAGATCGCCGCGCGGATTCAATCGGTTGCGCCACAGAACGGCCTGATCGCCCGGATCGGCGGCGAGGAATTCGTGGCGTTGCTGCCCGATACGGGCGCGCGCGACGCGGCGCTGTGCGCCGAAACCATCCGCCGCGCGATCATGTTCACGCCGATTCCCCTTCCGCGCAGTTCGGGTCACCGCGCGCTGTCGGTGACGGTCTCGATCGGGGTCGCCACCTATCGCGCGGCACCCTGCCCCGCCGACCCGGAACAAGAGGCCGATCTGCTGCTGGAACGGGCCGATCAGGCGATGCGGGCTGCGAAAACCAACGGCCGCAACCAATGCATGCTGGCCGCCGCCTGACCAGGGTTTCAGCCAGTGGAAAAGACCGCGCACCTGCCCTATATTCCATCAGGATCAACGGGGACGACACATGACCGCACAGAACGACACATTGGAACGGCAGACCGGGGCAGCCATGCGGCGCGGCTTTGTGGGCAAATGCCCCAGTTGCGGCGAAGGCCGGCTGCTGCACAGCTATCTCAAGGTCAACGACGCGTGCCCCGATTGCGGAGAGGAACTGCATCATCAACGTGCGGATGACGGCCCGGCCTATCTGACGATCCTGCTTGTGTCGCATCTGGGCGCGCCGCTGTTGCTGTGGGTCTATATGGCATTCCGTCCCTCGCCCATGACCATGCTGATCGGGTTCAGCCTGGGGGCAATCATCCTGTCGCTGCTGTTGCTGCCGCGGATCAAGGGGGCGATGGTCGGGTTGCAATGGGCGCGGCGCATGCATGGTTTCGGCATCAACGCCGAGCCGGGTTCCGCATGACCACGGCCGATCCGCCGATCCGCGACGCCTCGACGGTGCTGCTGGTGCGCCGCGATCAGGGCGCGGCCAGCGTGCTGATGGGGATGCGCGGCGCGCAGGCGGTGTTCATGCCGTCGAAATACGTCTTTCCGGGCGGCGCCGTTGACGCCGAAGATGCGGCGCTGCCGCTGGCCAGACCGCTGGCCACGGCGGATCACGACCGGCTGCTGGCAGAACCGCGCGCGGATGCGCCCGCCGATCCGGCCGCACTGGCCGGGGCGGCGCTGCGCGAACTGGCCGAGGAAACCGGACTGTTGCTGGGCCGTGCGGGCGCGGGCTGCGACCTGCCGGGGTTCGGCCCCGCCGGGCTGGTCCCCGATGCCGGGGCGCTGCATTTCGTGTTCCGCGCCATCACGCCGCCGGGTCGCCCGCGCCGGTTCGACGCGCGCTTTTTCCTGGCCGACGCCGCCGATCTGACCGGCGACCCCGAGGATTTCAGCGCCGCCTGTGACGAATTATCCCACCTGCATTGGGTGCCGATGGATCAGGCCCGCGCGTTGAATCTGCCCTTCATCACCGAGGTCGTGCTGGCCGAGGTCGCCGAACTGCTGCACAGCGCGGGCAACGGCCCCCTGCCGATCCCGCATAGTGTGCCGTTCTTTGACAACCGCACAGCCAACCCCCGATTCGCGCAGATCGCCTGACGCAGCAACCAGATTTATCGCAGGAAAGCCGCCTTACGCCCCGGTGAACCGCGCCGGGCGTTTTTCCAGAAACGCGGCGACGCCTTCGCGGAAATCGGCGCTGCGGCCCGCCACGCCCTGCAATTCGGCCTCAAGCGCAAGCTGCGCCTCGACGCTGTTCTGTCCCGATTCCGCCAAGGCGCGGCGGATGGCCCGATAAGCGCCGGTCGGACCGGCGGCCAATTGCCGGGCGCGGCGGGCGACGCCCTCGGCGAAATCGGCATCGGGCAGGGATTCCCAGATCAGCCCCCAATCGGCGGCCTGACGCGCCGTCACGGGTTCGGCCAGCAGCATCATTCCCATCGCCCGCGCATGTCCGGCCAGACGCGGCACGATCCATGTTCCGCCCGCATCCGGGATCAGCCCGATCCGTGTAAAGGCCTGAATGATCGAGGCGCTTTCTGCGGCAATCACCAGATCGGCGGACAGCGCCAGATTGGCCCCCGCCCCGGCAGCGACACCGTTCAGCGCCGCGATCACCGGCACGGGGCAGCCCATGACGGCGCGCAGCATCGGTTCATATTCGTCGCGCAGCACCCGACCGAAATCGGCGTCCGATGGTGCATCGGTCAGATCCTGACCTGAGCAGAAACCGCGCCCGGCCCCGGTCATCACCACACAACGCACGCCTTGGGGCAGATCGGTCAGCGCCGCCGTAATCTCGGTCCGCATCCGCGCGTTCAGCGCGTTCATCACCTCGGGCCGGTTCAGGGTCAGCGTGGCGATGCCGCCGACGACAGTGAACTGAATTGTCTGAAAGGTCATCGCGTCCCCCTTTTTGTGCTGGTGCGCATCCTGCACCGGCAAAAGGCAAGGCGCCAGAACGACCCCGCGTCAGTCCTTCATCAGCCGGTCGAGCCGCGCCTTTTCGTCATCGGTCAGCGGCGCCGGCCCGGCCACCTCGCGGCGGCGGCGCAGGAAATTTCCGGCAAAGCCAAGCGCGATCAACCCCATCACCGGCCCGGCCAGCCACAGCGCCCAGTTCATGCCACGGGCGCGCGGCTCGAACAGCACGAATTCGCCATAGCGTGCGACCACGGCGTCGATCACCTGACGGTCGCTATCCCCATCGACCAGCCGTTCGCGCACATAAAGCCGCAGGTCGCGGCTGATGGCGGCGTTGGAATCGTCGATGTTTTCGCCCTGACAGACCGGGCAGCGCAGTTTCTGCGAGATCGTCCGCGCCCGCGATTCCAGCGCAGGATCGTCCAGCACCTCGTCGGGCTGAACGGCGGCGACGGGCAGCGGTGCAAGGGCAGCTGTCGCCGGCGCCATCGCCAGCAGCAGGATCAGAACCAGCCGTTTCATTCCGCAGGCACCCCCACCGCGCGCTTCGTCTGACGGCGCGCGCCCGCCGCCACGCGATAGCGGCGGTCGGACAGGCTGATAAGACCGCCAAGCGCCATCAGCGCCGATCCGGCCCAGATCCAGTTGGCGAACGGCTTGATATAGGACCGGATCGCCCAGCCTCCGCCCGGCTGCGCATCGCCGATCACCACATAGACATCGCGGAACGTGCCATTGTCGATGGCGGCCTCGGTCGTGGGCATGGCCTGCACCGGATAGACGCGCTTTTCGGGGTGCAGCGTCGCGACGTGACGGCCGTTTTTCGCCACATCCATCGTCGCCATGGTGGACAGATAGTTCGGCCCCTTAATCTCATCGACCGCGCGCAGGGTGATCGTGTAACCGCCCTTTTCAAAGCTGTCGCCGATCTGGGCGACGCGGATATCCTCGGTCTCCCATGCCATCAGCAGCGAGACGCCGATGAAGGTGACGCCAAGCCCCGCATGGGCCACGGCCTTGCCCCAGTCGGCGCGCGGCAGCCGCGCCAACCGCGACAGGCCGGACCCGCCGGTGCGGTGGATCAGTTCCGCCGCCGCGCCAAAGATCATCCACGATCCCAGCCCCGCCCCGATCACCGCCAGCGGCGAATGCCCGGTAGAGACCGCAAAGACCAGCAGCATCACCGCCGCCGTCAGCGCCAGAGCACCGCGCAAGGGCATCACCGCGCGGGTGATATTGCCGCGTTTCCACGGCATGATCGCCCCGACGGGCAGGACGATGGCCAGCACGATCATGAAGGGCGTGAACGCCTTGTTAAAGAACGGCGCGCCGACAGACAGCTTGTCGCCCCAGAACATTTCCGCGACCAAGGGCCAGATCGTGCCGACAAAGACCACGAAACAGGCAACCGCCAGCAGCACGTTGTTCAGCACCAGCGCACCTTCGCGCGAAACCGGAGAAAACACGCCCTTGGCCGTCATCGCGGCGGCGCGGGCGGAATACAGCATCAGCGCGCCGCCGGTGAACACCGCCAGAATCGCCAGAATGAACACGCCGCGTTCAGGATCACTGGCAAAGCTGTGGACCGAGGTAATCACCCCCGACCGCACGATGAACGTGCCGATCAGCGAAAATCCAAAGGCCATGATCGACAGAAGGATCGTCCAGCTTTTCAACGCCTCGCGCTTTTCGACCACGATGGCGGAATGCAGCAGCGCGGCGGCCAGCAGCCAAGGCATGAAGGACGCGTTTTCCACCGGATCCCAGAACCAGAACCCGCCCCAGCCCAGTTCGTAATAGGCCCACCACGACCCAAGCGCGATGCCGATGGTCAGAAACACCCAGGCCGCCAGCGTCCAGGGCCGCACCCACCGCGCCCAGGCGGCATCGACGCGCCCCTCGATCAGGGCGGCGACGGCGAAACTGAACGACATCGAAAGGCCGACATAGCCGAGGTAAAGGAACGGCGGATGCAGGGCCAAACCCACATCCTGCAACAGCGGGTTCAGGTCGCGCCCGTCGAAGGGCGGCACTTCCATCCGCAGAAACGGGTTCGAGGTAAAGATGATGAACGCATAGAACGCCGCGCCGATGGCCGCCTGCACCGCCAGAACGCGGGCGCGCAGGGCGGGGGGCAGGTTCCCGCTCCACGCCGCAGCAGCCGCGCCGAACAGTGCAAGGATCAGCACCCACAGCAGCATGGAACCTTCGTGGTTCCCCCAGACGCCGCTGATCTTGTAGAGCATCGGTTTCGCGGTATGTGAGTTCTCGTAAACCAGTTTCAGCGAGAAATCCGAGGTCACGAAGGCGACGGTCAGCGCGCAGAACGACAGGCCGGTCAGCAGGAACTGCGCCATCGCGGCCGGGCGGGCGCTGTCCATCCATGCGGTCCAGCCGCGCGACGCGCCGATCATCGGCACGATCATCTGATACAATGACACGGCAAAGGCCAAAATCAGGGCAAAATGGCCGAATTCTGCGATCATGGTCGATCCCCCTTGGGTTGGGTCACCATAGGCGCATGACAAAGGGGGGAAAAGTCCCCCCTTTGCCGCAGGTCTTCAGTTTTATGTCAGATCGCGACGCGCAACCCCTGCGCCCAATCCCGCAGCGCGGGGTTGTCGGCGAAGGTTTCGGACGGTGGCGCCCACCCTTGCGCCACGGTCGCGGCGGGTGCCTGCTCCGCCGGCGACGCATCGGGCAGCATTTCCGGCAACACCATCGCATCGGCCAGTGCTACATCCAGCGCCGCCTCGCCCGCTGGATCGGCGATCAGGGCGCCGCTTGCATCCGCGCTTTCCTTTTTGCGCGACCGGCGGTCGGACCGTTCCACTACCACGCGATTGCGGAAATAATGCGCTTCGCGCGCGCCGAAATAGAAACTGACGATCGCGCCCAGCAGCCACCACAGCGGCTCGGGCACTTCGTTCAGGCCGTCCATCCGGTGACTGAATCCGTCGGGGTCCACCATCGCATAGGTGAACAGCCCCAGCACGCCGACCGTCATCCCCGGACGCGGCAGGCGGTTCAGACCGTTCACGAAACTGTCGAACCAACAGTGCGGCGCATGGGCGAATTCAAGGCCCATCTGCTGCATCGCGCGGGCATAGGCCTCTTCGTCCAGTTCCATCCGGCGGGTGGCGTTCTGGCGAAAGATCTCGGCCACGTTGCCCGCCGCCGTGACGGTGCTGCCGACATTCAGAAAACGGTCGATCATGCCCATTTGGCGGTCCTTTCGCGGTGCTGCGCATTGGTCAGGTGATATTCCGGGCTGATGAATTCCTCGGCCCGCGTGATCCAACCGCCCTTGCCGCCATCCTTGCGACGGGCGTATTTGCGGCTGGCCGGGCGGCCATCGCCGATGGCGTAGTAATAATTGCGCCGCGCGATGCCATAAGCATCCGCCAGATGCGCGGGCGCGACCGCCGCCGCCGATTGCACCGCGGCGATGGTTTTCGGCCCGACCATGCCATCGTCGCGCACCACAAAGCCCATGCGCGTGACCAGCCGTTGCAGGATCTTGACCGCGTTCGCGCCCGCATTCACCTGCATGTCGAACACGCTGGCCTGCACCGCGACCGGCAATTCGGCCAGACGCGGACGACGAAAGTAATGTTCGACGTAAACCTGAACGGCCTGCGCACGGGTCAGCGCCCGCACGTCGCGTTCATCGACGCGGCCGTCCCCGTTCAGGTCCATGCGCAACCCGCGCATCGTCCCGATCGTGACGCCGTAATTCGTCGCCCCGCCGGGATCGTCGGGGTCATTGACGTAGCCCCCTTCACGCGCGACGATTTCTGTCGCGATCTGCTCGACCGTTTTCATCCTTGCCCCCAAGGGTTAACCGGGGGGAAAGGTCTCGCAGATGCGTTAATGCGGGATTAAGGCTTCGGGCGTTGCCGCGCGATCAGGTCGAGGGTTCCTGATAGACGCCGGTTTCCTTCAGCGTATCAATGACTTCGCGCGGCATATAGTTTTCGTCATGCTTGGCCAGCAGGTTGTCGGCCTGAAACACGCCGTCGCGGTAATAGCCCTTGGCAATGGTGCCCTGCCCTTCGCTGAACAGATCGGGGGCCGGATCGCGCCCGACATAGCTGACCGGAATTTCCGCCAGTCCGTCGGTGATGACGAACTGGAACTCGACCCCGTGCCGTTCCGTGATCGAATCCTCCTTGACCAGACCGCCAAGCTGGAAATACTCGCCCGGATCGGGGGCATTTTCCGTCACCTGCGAGGGCGAGCGATAAAGGTTGATCCCGTCGCGGAAGCCATAGCCCACCAGACCCGCCGCCACCACCAGCGCCACGGCGGCCGCCGAGATGATCTGGATGCGACGGGTTTTCTTAAGCGATTTCAGTCCGGCCATGGGTTCCCCCTTGTTGGTTCAGGCGGCCTCGAAACGGATCGGGCGGCGCAGGAATTGCGTGGCCTTGCCCGAGACCCGCGCCGGGTCGCCTGTCGTCAGGTATTTCGAATCCCGGCCCGTTCCGACAAATTCGGGCCTGCGTGCAAGATAGTCGGCCAGGCTCTCGGCCACCAGACCCGCCTGGCTGAAAACATTGACCTGCGGACCAAGCGCGCGGCGGAACGCATCCTCGACCAAAGGATAATGGGTGCAGCCAAGAACCGCCGCCTCGGGGTGCGGCATCCGCCGCAACAGCGCCTCGACATGGCTGGTCACCAATGCCTCGGCAAGAATTTCGTCACCAATTTCAATGGCATCGACCACACCGCCACAGGGCTGTGCCTCGACATCGACACCCACGGCGCGGAAGGCCAGTTCCCGCTGAAAAGCGCGGCTGGCGACGGTGGCGGGGGTGGCGAACAGGGCGACATGTTTCACCGCAACCTCGCGGGGCGGCGAATTGTCGCCCCATGCGCGCTCGGTCAGCGCCTCGATCATGGGCACGAACACGCCCAGAACCCGCTTTCCCGGCGGCAGCCATGTTTCCTGCATCCGGCGCAGCGCGGCGGCGCTTGCTGTATTGCAGGCGAGAATGACCAGATCGCAGCCCTCGGCCCACAGCCGTTCAGTAGCGGCGCAGGTCAGGTTGAAAATATCTTCGGCGTCGCGCACACCATAGGGCGCATGGGCATTGTCGCCCAGATAGACCAGCGGCAGATCGGGCAGCCGGGCGGCAACGGCCTGATGCACCGTCAGACCGCCCAGACCGGAATCGAAAATGCCAACAGCCATCGGAAATCCCCCTTTGCGCGCCGCAAGTCATAACGCCGGACCGCGCAAAGGGAAATAACCTAACTCATTCCGCCGCTTCACGCAGAGGCGAACCGCCGGCGCGGAATTCAGCCAGAAGTTCGGCCCGGCGTGTGGCGGCGGCCTTGATCGCATCGTCCTTGATGAAGCCATAGCCCTTGATCGTCAGCGGCAGTTCGGCCAGCTCGCGCAGTGTTGCCGTGGTCGCGGGCGTCACCTTGGGCAGCAGATCGG
>JAUNUO010000081.1:7321-12429 GCA_030538135.1 Paracoccus sp. (in: a-proteobacteria) | reverse complement strand
ATCAATTCCGTCGCCCGCGTGGTCAACAACGACCCGGCGACGCGGCATCTGCTGCAAGTCGCCTATCCGCCGAACTATAACGTCTCGATGGCGGAACGGCTGATCCCGGCGGCGGACCTGTCGGAACAGATTTCCACCGCCGGGAAAGAGGCATCGGGCACCGGCAACATGAAATTCACCATGAACGGCGCGCTGACCATCGGCACGCTGGATGGGGCGAATGTGGAAATCCGCGAAAAGGTCGGGGCGGAAAACTTCTTTCTGTTCGGGATGAACGCCGACGAGGCGCAGGCCGAGGTGTCGCGCCCCGGCCATGCCCGTGCCGCCATCGAATCCAGCCCGGCGCTGAAATCGGCGCTGGTGGCGCTGGCGACGGGGCGGTTCTCGGACGGGGCGACTGATCGGTTCAACACGCTGCTGGACCGGACGTGGAACGACGATCCGTTCCTGGTCGCATCGGATTTCGACGCCTATTTCGCGTCTCAGCGTCAGGTGGATGCGACCTATGCCGACCATGCCCGATGGGACCGGATGGCGGCGTTGAACATCGCACGATCGGGTTTCTTTTCGTCGGACCGGACGATCCGGGGCTATATGGCCGACATCTGGAACGCCACGCCCGTTTCACTGGGCTGAGGGGCGCGGTTCAGCCTGGTGGGACAAGCTGGAAAAAGCCGATATCGGCGGCGGCTGCGCCGCCGTTTAGGGTGATTTCTTCCAGCACACGCGGCAACAGATTGGCGGCGGGTGCCCCCGCCGTCAGCGCCGTCGGCGCGATCAGCGGATCGCGACTGGCAAGCGCGACGATCACCTGCGGCTTGGGCGTGTCACCCGGCTGCGCGGCCATGGCAAAGGCAAGGGTCGCCGCCCCGTCGGGCTGTGGCACCAGTTGCGTCGTCAGGTCATGGATGCCGCCGTCCGGGGCCACCAGAAACAGCCACAGCGAACGACCGCGCAGCTCATTGACGCTGCCCGCAACGATGCCGCTTTCACCTGTGACCGTCGCACTGTCCAGCGACAGCACCGGGGCGATCTCGGCGCGGCCCTGCAAATCGTGCACCAGATCCAGCGCCGGGCATTGCGGGCCGGCGATATGCCGTTCGATCAGGGCCGGGCGGGCGCCAAAGGCCGCGTCATAGGCGTTCAGAAGTGCGGTGAAATCCACCGGCCGGGCCGACAGCGCGGCCAGACGACCCGCGTCCAGACCCGACGACAGGCGGTGGACATGCACGCAGGGGCCAAGGTCGAAATCCGCCAGAAACCCGTCGCGCGTTGCGGTATCGCGTGGCGGAAGCGCAGGGCCGGGCGCGGTTTGCGCAGGGTGCGCGGGCACCGGATCACTGCCCGTTTGCCACGCCATCCAACCCAACCCCGCCCCGGCCGCCAGCAACAGGGAAAGTGCAGCGCCAACCGGCCAGCGCCGACTGACCATCGGCGGCAGGTCAGCACCGGCGGGCGCGCTGTCCGTTATCGGCACCTGCGCCGCCGCCCACAGCGGATGGCGATAGCGCAGCGGAATCCGGGTCGGATCGGCGGCCATCGCCGCAACCTCGGTCATGCTTTCGGGTCGCGATGTGGGATCGGGTTCCAACATGTATTGCAACAGCGGATAAACCTCGTGCGGGACGCCGCTCAGGTCGGGAATCCGGCGGCGCGCGGCGGCGGCCTCTTCCGCCGATCCGCCCATGTCCAGCGGCGTGCCGCGCAGCACAGCGGAAATCATCAGCGCCATCCCGTAAATATCGGCGCGCGGCCCCACTTCGCCACCGTAATGGCCAAGCTGTTCGGGTGCGATATACTTGAACTTTCCCGCGAACCGGCCCGCCAACACGCCTTCGCCCATATCGGCGGCGCGGGCGATGCCAAAGTCGATCAGCACCGGATGGCTCAGATCGTCACCGCGCAGCATCACGTTGTCGGGCGACAGATCGCGGTGGGTCACGCCCCGGTCATGCGCCTTTTGCAGCCCCTCGGCCAACCGCGCAATCAGGCTCAGCGCATCATGGGCGCGGATCGGGCCATGAACATCGACGTGGTCCCAGATCGTGGTGCCGTCGATGAATTCCATGATCAGACAGTAACGACCCAAGTCCTGATCCAGAATGAAATTATGATAGCGGACGATGGCATCATCGGTCAGTTGCCCCAGAATCCGCGCCTCGCGCATGAACATCTGGATGATGCCATCGTCGCTGGCCAGACTGGGCAGCACGATCTTGAGCGCGACAGGATCGCCGGTAAAGACGTTCTCGGCCCGGTACACCTCGCCCATGCCGCCCTGCGACAGCATCTGCTGCACCCGGTAGTTGTTGTTTATCAGAACCCCCGGCTGCACCGGGCGGGCGGGGGATAGTGGCGAAATCGTGGTGATTCCGGTCTGGTCCTGCACGGCGGGCGGCGGCACGATGACCGTGCGTTCATCATCGCCCCCCGGCGGTGCGATGAAGGTCTTCTCGGTTCGGTCCCCGTCAGTGCCGCCGGTCATTGGCGCGCCCCAGTGCCGTCATCCGGCGGCCGGCAATGCAGCACCACGGCCGTTACGTTGTCGCGCGCCCCGCCGTTCAGGGTGCGGGCGATCAGATCATCCGCGACCGCCTGCGCCGTGCAGGATACCGATACGGTCAGACAGGCGGCCAGTTCCTGATCGCGCAGATGTTCGGTCAGACCGTCGGTGCAAAGCAGGAACACATCGCCCGGCTGAGCCGGGCCGGTGACGGTTTCCACATTCGGCCCGTCATGGATACCTATGGCGCGGGTGATGACGTTGCGGCGCGGCCAGCTTCGGGCCTGTTCCTGGGTCAGGCGACCCGCATCGACCAGTTCCTGAACCTCGGAATGATCGGTGGTCAGTCGCGAAAGGCGACCGCCGCGCAAAAGATAGATCCGGCTGTCCCCCGCCCAAAGGCAGGTAAAGCCGGTGTCGAAGATCAGCAGCGCCGCCACGGTTGCGCCGACAGTCGCGTGCCCCATTTCGCGCGAATGGGCCGTGATGCGCCGATGCGCGCGGCCAAGCCGTTCACACACGCGGACCCGCAGATCCTGCGCAGACACCGCGATGCCGACGGATTCGATTTCCTCGGCGATAATGGCCGATGCCACGTCACCGGCCTCATGGCCGCCCATGCCATCCGCCACAAGCCAGACCCCGGCGGCGGGCAGGGACAGCAAGCTGTCCTCGTTATGGCTGCGCACCAGCCCGACATGGCTGGCCGCGCCAGTGTCGAACCGGAAATGCTGCAAAGGCATGGTCATGCCGCAGTCCACCGCGCTGTCACCGCCGCCCCCTTTTCTAGAATTGCAGCCGCATCTGCGCCGTCACGCCGACGCTGTCCAGAGAATCGCCGCTTCGCCCGTCCACCCGGACCGTGGCACTGAACTGCTTGGGCCTTCCCTTTCGGCCGGATTGCAGAACCCGCGTATAGGCTGCGCCGATTCCCAGCTCGCCATACACGCCAAGGTTGTCCGACACCAGATCCTCGCGCAACTCGACGCTGCCATCGGCGCGATGCTTGACGAATTGCGACCGGGTGCCGTCGGCGAAATCCTTGTAGATGGTTCCGGTCGCGTAATAATTCACCGCCTCGACGCCGGAATCCAGCACCTGACCGCGCGACAGGGTGGCCCCGGCAAAGCCCACGCGGCTTTTGCTGTTGCGGATTTCCAGCTTTGAACCATCGTCGAAATTGACGGCGCCGGTGCGGGTGTTCGACAGGGCGAAGCCCGCGGTCGGCACGACCTGCCACCCATCGGCCAAGGGGATCGCATAGGACAGCGACCCGCTGATCGTGGTGGCATTACTGGAAAATTCCGAATCCGTCAGGCCCAACCCGGCGCTGCCTTCGATCAGCGGCGTGTTGTTCAGGTTGAGCCGGGTCCGTTCGCGGCGCAATTGCAGGTCGGCGCTGATATTCTCGCGCGAGGCGGTCATATAGACGCCGCCGTAAACCTGCCGGAAATCGGCCTGGTTGATCGAGCCACGCTTGCCGGTCTGGCGCCAGGTGCTGCCGTCCCATTCCAGCAGATAGACGGGCTGGGTGGTACTGCCGTCGTTGACCCCGCCGATGGCGCCGAATGCCATGTTCCAGCCATCGAAATAGCCGTCGAAACAGGCCAGATCGCCCCCGAACTGCATCCCGTGATAAGAGGCCGAAATCGTGCTGTTCACGGCATAGGTTCGGGCCGCGCTGGCGCCGCTGGCATCGGCGCGCCCAGCGGTGGCCCGCGTCCATGCGCCGGGCGAACAGCGGCTTTCGCCCTCGGCCACGGCATAGCCGGTGACGAAGGGGCTGCTGGGACGGTTGACGACCGATCCGATCAGGCTTTGCGTCAGCACCACATTGGCACTGATCCCGCCGATGGTCGCATTGGTGCCATAGTTCAACAGCAGATCGCCGACCGCCGTCTTTTCCAGCCCATAGACCAGCTTTTCCGTGCCCAGAGGCAGGTTGGCCGCCGAATAGGAATAGGTGTTGCGCGCGGCATGGCTGTCATCGGCATCAATCAACAGAACCCCGCCATCCAGCGGCGATTCCAGCGGCATGTTGAGGATGTTCAGATCCAGTTCCAGATGCCCCGTCGTCGCCCCGCCCTGAACCACGATGCGATCGGCACGGGCGTCGCCACCGTCGGGACCAAGGTCCACGTCCAGCGCATAAAGACCGGTGCCCGACAGGCCGCCCACCCGAAGCAGGTTGCCCGTGCTGTTGTTGCGCAGGTCGACGGTGCCGGCATTGTTCAGCGTGCCGTCGATGCGCGCGTTGCCACCCGCGCGCAGAACCGCGCCATCGGCATTGCCGACATCGCCCTTGGCCCGGCCGGTGGCGGTGATCTGCATCTGCCCCTGATTGCTGATTTTGCCGTTGATCCGGCCCGCAAGGGTCAGCGCCTTTCCGGCGCGGTTGACAACCTCGCCAGCCGTCAATTCCACTTCGGGGCCGATGCTGGTATCGGCGCGCAGATCGACCGTACCGCCGACCGACAGCCCGTCACCGACACCCATCTGCCCCCCACTGAAAATCAGGTCGCCGGTGATCGTGCCGCCCAGATCGGCGCTGCCCTGCTGCGCCCTGAGCGAGCCGTCCAGCGTCCCGTCAAGGGTCAGCGCGCCC
>JAUNUO010000081.1:0-7221 GCA_030538135.1 Paracoccus sp. (in: a-proteobacteria) | reverse complement strand
CCGCCGGCAAGGGTCATGGTGCCGGTGCCGGTGTTTGAGGCCGCGCCCTCAAGCTGCCGGTCAAGGCTGGCGGTGCCACTGTTGGCCAGGTTGCCGACCACGCGACCCTGCGCGCTGATGGTGCCGATGTTCTGCGCACCCGTGCCAAGAACCGCCGAGGCCCCTGCAACCAGCATCAGCCCGCCCCGGTTCAGAAGATGATCGGCGCGCAGCACACCGGATTTGACCTGCACCGTGCCGTTATTGGTCAGATCAGCGCCGCGCGCGTCCAATGCGCCGTTCACGGTGACCGTGCCGCCGACGGCATTGGTCAGATCATCGGTCAGCCGCCCCCGGATCAGCAACGTTCCGGCATTGCTCGTCTTGCCCTGAACCACGCCGGTCGAGGTCAGCGTAGCGCCTTTGTTCAGCACCACATCCGCCGCCAGCGTGCCGGCATTCAGGGCGGAACTGCCTGCATGGCCGGTCATCAGACCGGCCTCGACGCTGCCACCACTGGCAATGGTCAGATCGCCACGGTTGTTCAACCCGCTCAACCCGGTCAGGGCGCCGCCATCGACCACCGTGGTCTTGCCGCGATTGCCGACGGCGACCGTGCCCTGACCGTCCAGAGCGCCAGCCACGGTCATGGTGCCGCTGGCCGCGACGATCAGGGTATCGTGAAGCACCATGTCCTGATTGAAATCGACCGTGCCATCGACGATGATATCGCCAAGAATATCGACCCCGGCGCCGACGTTCGATTTGCCGCCCAGATGCACCGAACCGGCCTGAATCGTTATCTGCCCGAAACCGCCATTGTCGATATTGCCGTTCTGGTTCAACTGCCCGGCAATCGTCAGGGTGGTGTTGCCGGTGGTCTGTGTCAGGTTGCCGGTATTGGTCAGATCGCCACCGACCGATAGATCGCCTGTCATCTGCACCGCGCCGGCGTTGACCAGATCGCCGCCGATCACGCCCGCCGCCGACAGAATGGCGCCGCCATGGTTCATCAGGTCGCCGGTCACCAGCGCCGCCGGGGTCATCGTGGTTTGCCCGCCCGCCGCGTTGGTCACCGCGCCGCCCACCTCGCCCGTCAGGGTCAGCGAGCCGTGATTGACCAACCCGCCGGTCGTGACCTGCGCGACGCTCAGATCGCCGCCCGCAGCGTTCGTTACCGTGCCGCTGACATCCGCATCGGTCAGAGTGGCCGTGCCGCTGTTGCCGATCTGGGCAAAACTGCCGGTCAGATCGGCGTTGCCCGCATTGGTCAGCACGCCCGAGACCGAGCCACCCGAAACGGTCAGGTTCCCCCCCGCCGTATTGCCGATCGGACCGGTCACATCGGCGTCTGTCAGCACTGCCGTGCCGCTGTTGTCGATCTGCGCGAAACTGCCGCTCAAGGTCGCCGTGCCGGCGTTGTCCAGAACCCCGGCGACCGAACCATCGGAGACCGTCAGGTTTCCGCCCGCCGCATTGCTGAGCGGGCCGCTTACATGGGCATCTGTCAGCATTGCCTTGCTGCTGTTTTTCACCTGCGCAAAGCTGCCGGTCAGGGTTGCGGTGCCGGTGTTGTCCAGCGTCCCGGCAACCACGCCGGTTACCGTCAGATCGCCGCTGTTGACCACCGCCCCATCGATCTGAACCCCAACCCCCGCCATGCCAAGCACAGCCGTGCCGCTGTTGCTGACATAGCCCAATTGTGTTCCGCGCCCGGTCGCGCTGGCCGTGCCGATGGTCCCTGTGTTGCTCAGCGGGCCGTCAAGCCACGCCCCGTCCAGCGTCAGGGTCGCGCCCGCGCCCACCACCGTTTCGCCGGTCACCTGACCCGAAATCGCTGCGCCACCGCCGTTCAGGTTGATCCGCCCGGCGTTCAAGGCCGCCCCGTCCTGCACCATCAGATTGCCGTTGCTGACCAGCCGGTCGGAAACCGTCAACGCGCCATCCGCAACCGTCAGGGCCGCACCCGACCCGATCCGCGCCGAGACGCCCGTCGTTTCGATCCCGACCGCGCCACGGGTCACCACCTTGCCGCCGTTCACCGTCAGACCGCCCGTCAGGCTGACGCCGGATTGCCCCGTCTGCGGCAGGATCAGCGCTTTGCCCCAACTTGTCACATGGCCCGCGACATTGCGCAGAATGGTCAAATCGCCGGCCGTCGCATTGGTCAGCCCCTGCGCCATGTCCTGATCTATGCTCAGTACGCCCCGGTTTTCGACATGCACCGCCGTCAACGGCCCAAAGCCGGACAGAGTTTGAGGCGCCGCCATGGCGTTGATGAGCGTGCCGGTGTTGTTCAGCACATCGAATGTCGCCGCCCCTGTCAGGCGCAGGTCGCCGTCGATCAGCCCGGTGCCGCCGATATGCCCGCTGCTGGTGACGGCCCCCGTCAGCACCGCGCCGGACGACAGGTAAAGCTGTCCGGCATTCATCACCGTGTCGGCGGTCAAATGCGCATCATTCGCCAGCCGCAACTGTCCTCCGCTGACGGTGACAGGGGGGCCGCTGGTCGCCGCGACGGTCAGATCGCCGTGCACGGTCGTCACGCCGCCCGCTACATCAAGCCGCCCGGCGATCTCGCCCGACAGGGATGCGGTCGCCGCAAGGCGGATGTCGTCGGCGTGCAACAACCCGGCGCTGGTCAGACTGCCGCCGTCATGGCGGATCTGCTGCGCGCCCAGCCGTCCGTCGGCGTCAAGGGTCAGGTTGCCGGTATTGGTCAGAAGACCAAGGGCCGACAGGTTGCCCGTCGCGCCGATGGTAAAGCTGCTGGTGTTGGTCAGGGCGCGCCCATTACCCGCAACCATGGAATCGACCGTGACGGTGCCGGCATTGGTCAGCGATCCGTGCAACCCGTCCAGCGCCGCCAGATTCAGCACCGACTGGTTCAGAACCGCACCATTCAGTTGCACCTGCCCTTCGATCAGTGAACCGGACCGCAGCGTGATGTTGTCCGCCGTGATCGCCAGAGGGTCGTCCGCGGACCCTGCAATGACGCCGGTGGGGCCATTGATGAAATCGCCCACCACAGTCAGCGCAGCGCCGCCGATTACGGGCTGGATCAGACCGCCGTTATTCAAAGTTCCGTTGATCGTTCCGCCCGCCAGTCGCAGCAGGCCGTTGTTGCCAAGGCTGCCGGTGATGGTGCCGTTCGAGCCCAGATCCATCGTGGCGCCACTGTCATTGGCAAGGGTAGCGCTCAGATGGCCGTCGATCTGCATCGTTGCATCGGCGAAATTCCGGGCGGGCGCGTGGATGACGCTGACATCGGCACCCTGGGCGATGGTCAGATCGCCTCGGTTGTGCAGTCTGGCGATGCTGGTGATGCCGCCGCCGGCGATGCTGGACAGAACGGCCTGCCCGGTATCGGCAATCTCGACCAACCCCAGAGTTGCACTGTCGGCAGAGAGGATCAGATTACCCGCCACGCTGACATTATAAGAGCCCGAGAAAGAACCCTGATATGTCAGCGACGCCCCATCCGCGACCGTCAGATCGCGCCACCAGCCCCCGACCGAGGACAAATTGCCAGTCGCAGTTGCATCAATCGTGAAATCGCCCCGCTCGACGCTGATATTACCGGGTGTCACCGGCTGGGTCAGGGTCAGATCGACCGCTCCATCATTATCATGCCGGAAGATGACGTTATGGCCGCTCTGAAACTGGACCGGAGCCTTTGTTGTCGCGGACCACCAGTTCGCCGTGCTGTTGTCCCACTCTCCGCCGGATTGGGGGTTAAACAAGCCGTTCGATTGCGTGTCGCCGAAATCGTAATAGAGCGTCGCAGCCAGGGCCGCCGGTCCCGCCCAGATCAGGATCAGCGCCGAGGTGACGGGCGGCAGGATTCGGACATACGGGCACCCCGCCGACCGAACCGGCCGGCTGGCCACACCACGATGACCCTTTCTGCACTTTTCCATACGAATGTTCCCAACCGGAAAACACACTCCGGCAACACATCAGCGATTTCACGAAAACCTGGCTAAAATCAAACTTAAAATACGAAAAGCGTTCGAAAATTTACGGCCTCTTGCGGGGCGTGCAAGAAAAACACCGCTTTCGCCCTTACGGCCGCGACCGCCCGCCCCCAAAGTCAGAGTCCAGACCCGCCCGCCAAGCCATTCAACCGCAAGTGGACTTGACGTCGGAACGGGCTTGCCCGCATCCTGAACCGCAGCAAACCGCGTGGCCCGACCATGACCGAACTTTCGCCCCAGCAAATGCGGGCTGATACCGAAAAGACACGCCCGCCCATGGGATTGCTGCGCTACGATTCGCCGCAATCCCTGTTCATCAACCTGCCGCAGATCGCCGAGCTGACCCAGCAACGCCCCCGCCCGGCCGAGGATTCGCTGGCTTTTCTGACCCGGTTGCGCAGTTCGCCCACGCCCGAAGATGCGGTGACCTTCACCGCATTCGCGGCCTTGCCGCAGACCGCGATCCGCTGGGGATATGAATGCCTGCGCATGATGGCCGACCATCTGGACCCGATGGATCGCCCGATGATGGAACTGATCGCCGCATGGCTGCAACATCCGGCCACCAACATGCGGCAACGTATTGCGCGTGATGCACTTTGGGCGCCGTCGCGGTCGCCCGCCGTGATGCTGGGGCTGGCGGTGGCGTGGTCCGGCGGGCCGGTTGCGCCGAACGATCCCTTGCCCGCACCGCTCCACCGCAGTCCCCGCGCGGTCAACAGCGCGGTGCTGACCTGTCTTGCCCGTTCCGACCTGACGCGCCGCCCGCAGTATCTGGCGCGGTTCGTGGACATGGCGGAACACCTGTTCCGCGCATATTGACCGCACGCCATGACCCTGACCCTGCACATCGAAAGCCACAACAGCCTCGAGGGCGGCACCCCGGCCCGGATCGACGTGCCGCCAGCCGGGCTGCGCGCCGGCAGGTCGGGCAGCATGGATTGGATTTTGTCCGATGCCAGCCGCCACATCTCGGGGCACCATTTTGACGTTTTCCGTCAGGATGACGGCTGGTGGCTGCGCGATCAATCCACCAACGGCACATTTCTGCAAGGTCAGCGGTTCCGGCTGGACGGCCCGCACCGGTTGAGGAATGGCGACCGTTTTCAGGTCGGCCCCTATCTGGTCACCGCCCTGATCGCGGGCGAGGATCCGATCACCGCCCCGCCGGCGCCGCTGACGGCGGATTCGCTGCCCGATTTGTCGCGCCCGGCATCGGCCGCGCCCCCCGACTGGCCGGCCCTGCGCCCTGCCCGTCTTGATTTCCAGAACCCGGCGGCTGCGGATTCCAGCTTTGGCGATCTGCCGCGCGCCCCCCGGCACGAGGTGACGGGCATCAAGCCGCCGGCCCCCGCCACCCCCAGCAGCGACATCGTGACCGCCTTTTGCAACGGCGCAGGGCTACCCCCCGATCTTTATACGCAGGTCGATGGACCCGCACTGGCGCTGGCCTTGGGTCAGGCGGTGCGGCGCGTCAGCGAACAGATCATGCTGTCCTTGCAGGATCGTGCCGCCGCCAAACAGTTCGCCCGCGCGGGCGAAGGCACGATGCAGGCCGATCACGACAACAACCCGCTGAAATTCCTGCCAAGTTCAGATCAGGCCATCGAGGCGATGTTCCTGCGGCCGCGCCCCGGCTTTCTGACCGGCCCGCAGGGGCTGGACGCGGCGCTTTCCGATCTGCGTCTGCACCACGCGGCGCTGTTTGCCGCGCTGCAACCGGCGCTGGCCCACCTTCTGGCCGATCTGGACCCCGACGATATCGAAGCCGAAGCCGAAACCAACCGGCAGGGCGGTAATCGCGCGGCAAAGGCATGGGAGATCTTTGTGCGGCGGTGGCGGGCGAAATCGGAACCGCATGACAATGGCATGGCGGACGAGTTCCTGAATCTGTTCGCCGCCGCCTATCGGGATGCCATCGACGGCCAGCCGGCGCCCGATCAGCCGCGCTGACATTTGAATTTGACGAATCCAGAAAGGATTCGTTACCGCTATCAGCTAGAGTGCTGTATCATTTGCGCAGTTCAATGGGAGGAACCCGGATGTCTTACAAAATCAGCCCGTTCACGGCTGCCGTGGTCGCGGCCGTGCTGAGCGGTGGGGCCACCGCTGCCGCCGCCGACGAGGTCACCTATGTTCTGGGCACGGTGGGCAACGCGGTCGAGACGCTGAAGGAAATCGTCAAGCCGTGGGAGGAACGCACCGGCCACACCGTCAAGATCGTGACGATGCCATCCTCGACCACTGACCAGTTCGGGCAATACCGGCTGTGGCTGGCGGCGGGCACCGCCGATATCGACCTGTATCAGACCGACGTGATCTGGGCGCCGCAACTGGCCGATCATTTCGTCGATCTGTCCGAAGCGGCCGAGGATCTGGCGCCGATTCATTTCCCCTCGGTCATCGAATCGCAGACCGTCGATGGCAAGCTGGTCGCGCTGCCCATCTTTACCGACGCCGCCGCGCTGTATTACCGCAAGGATCTACTGGAAAAATACAACAAGCCGGTGCCGACCACATGGGCCGAACTGACCCAGACCGCGCAGGAAATCCAGGACGCCGAACGGGCTGCGGGCAATTCCGGCCTGTGGGGCTTTGTCTGGCAGGGCAACGCCTATGAAGGGCTGACCTGCGACGCGCTGGAATGGGTAAAATCCCATGGCGGCGGCCAGATCATCGAGACTGACGGCACCATCAGCATCAACAACCCGCAGGCGGTCGCCGCGCTGGAACAGGCGAAATCTTGGGTGAACACCATCTCGCCGCCCGGCGTGCTGTCCTATCAGGAAGAAGAGGCCCGCGGGCTGTGGCAGACCGGCAATGCCGTGTTCATGCGCAACTGGCCCTATGCCTATTCACTGTCCGTCGGCGACGATTCCGCGGTGAAAGGTGCCTTCGACGTGGCCCCGCTGCCGTCGGGCAGCGGCGATGGCGCGCAATCGGCGGCGACCTTGGGCGGCTGGAACGTCGCCGTATCAAAATATTCGACCAAGCAGGACATTGCCGTCGATCTGGCGCTGTATCTGGCCAGCGAGGAAGGGCAGAAAAGCCGCTCGATTCTGGAAAGTGCGCTGCCGACCGTGGTGTCGCTGTATGATGATGCCGAAATCGCGGAAAAGGTGCCTTTCGCACCGGCGTGGAAAGCCGTGTTCGAAAACGCCGTGCCGCGCCCCTCGGCCCCGACCAAGGGCAAGTATAACGAGGTGTCGGCGAAATTCTGGTCCGCCGTCCATGATACCCTGTCGGGTCGTGGCAGCGCCGCCGA
>JAUNUO010000326.1 GCA_030538135.1 Paracoccus sp. (in: a-proteobacteria) | reverse complement strand
TCCGCCCCTTTTTTTCAGTGGGCGTGGCTGCGATCCCAGTCCTCTTGCTTTGGCAGTTGCTCGAAGGTGTGTTCGGGCGGGGGCGAGGGCAGGGTCCATTCCAGTGTGTCGGCGTATTCGTTCCAGTAATTGTTCTGGGTCACGCGCTTGCCGGCGAACAGGGTATAGAACACGATCCCGATGAACAGCAGGAACGACGCGAACGAGAGATAGGCCCCGAGCGAACTGATGTTGTTCCAATAGGCGTATTCGATCGGATATTCGATGTAGCGGCGCGGCATCCCCTGGCGGCCTAGGAAGTGCTGCGGGAAGAAGATCATGTTCGAGCCGATGAACATCATCCAGAAGTGCAGCTTGCCGGCCCATTCGGGATATTGACGGCCCGACATCTTGCCGATCCAGAAATAGACCCCGGCGAAGATGGCGAAAACCGCACCCAGCGACATCACATAGTGGAAATGCGCCACGATGTAATAGGTGTCGTGATAGACCCGGTCCAGCGGCGCCTGCGAAATCACCACGCCGGTCACGCCGCCGACGGTGAACAGGAACAGGAAGCCGAAGGCCCAGAGCATCGGCGTCTTGAACTCGACCGAGCCGCCCCACATCGTCGCGATCCACGAGAACACCTTGATCCCCGTGGGCACCGCAATGGTCATGGTCGCCAGCATGAAATAGGCCTGCTGGGTCACCGACATGCCGACGGTGTACATGTGATGCGCCCAGACGACAAAGCCCAGGATGCCGATGGCCGCCATGGCCAGAACCATCGGCAGATAGCCGAAGATCGGCTTTTTGGCAAAGGTGGCGATGACGTGGCTGATGATGCCGAAACCGGGCAGGATGATCATGTAGACTTCGGGATGGCCGAAGAACCACAGGATATGCTGATACAGGATCGGGTCACCGCCGCCCGCGGGGTTGAAGAAGTTGGTGCCGAAGTTGCGGTCCATCAGCAGCATGGTGATCGCGCCCGCCAGAACCGGCAGCGACAGCAGGATCATCCAGGCGGTGATGAAGATCGACCAGGCGAACAGCGGCACCTTGAACAGGGTCATCCCCGGCGCGCGCATGTTCAGGAAGGTGGTGATGATGTTGATCGCGCCCAGAATCGAGGACGCCCCCGAGACGTGGACGGCGAAGATCGCCAGATCCATCGAATAGCCGCCCTCGGTGGTGGACAGCGGCGGATACAGCACCCAGCCGACGCCCGACCCCGACTGCTGCGCGCCCCCCGGCGCCAGCAGCGAGGCGATGCCGAGACTGACGCCCGCGACATACATCCAGTAGGACAGGTTGTTCAGGCGCGGAAAGGCCATGTCCGGCGCACCGATGTGCAGCGGCATGAAATAGTTGCCGAATCCCCCGAACAGGGCGGGAATGACGACGAAGAACATCATCAGCACGCCGTGATAGGTGATCAGCACGTTCCACAGATGCCCGTTGGGGGTGCAATCCCCGGCCGAGGGGAACAGGCGCGCGCCTTCGAGGCACATGTATTGCACGCCCGGATGCTGCAACTCCATCCGCATATAGACGGTGAACATGACCGAGATCAGCCCGACCACCCCCGCCGTGAACAGATACAGAATGCCGATGTCCTTGTGGTTCGTAGACATCAACCAGCGGGTGAAAAACCCACGCGTGTCGTG
>JAUNUO010000325.1 GCA_030538135.1 Paracoccus sp. (in: a-proteobacteria) | reverse complement strand
TGACGGTCCGCATCTCGGCCTCGGCCGCCGAGGTCGAGCCCCGCACCGCCGCCGCGCTTGAGGTGCTGCGCCAGACCCCCGGTCTGGGCGAGCCGCGCATCCTGCCCGATGACGAGGTTGCCGCCCTGCTGACGCCGTGGTTCGGCCCCGACATGCCGGTCGATGCGCTGCCGGTGCCACGGCTGATCGACGTGCCGGTGACGCCCGGCTTTGACGCGGCGGGCCTGCGCCTTCGGCTTGAGGCAGAGGCGCCCGAGGCGGTGCTGGACGATCACAGCGAATGGCGTCGCCCTCTGGTCAGTGCGGCCAACCGGCTGAACATGCTGGGCATCCTGTCGCTTGGGCTGATCGCGGCGGCGGCGGGGGCGATGATTACGCTGGCGGCCAAGGCGGCGCTGGCGGCGAACGGGCAGGTGATCCGGGTGCTGCGCCTGATCGGTGCGCGCGACATCACCATCGCCGGGGCCTTTGTCAGCCGATTTACCCGCCGGGCGGCGCTTGGCGCGGCGGCCGGCACGCTGGCCGGGATGCTGGCCATCGCCCTGCTGCCCGATATGCAGGCATCGGGCGGGTTTCTGACCGGCCTCGGCTTTCGCGGCTGGAGCTGGCTGTTGCCCTTGCTGATCCCGGCGGTGGCGGCGGCGGTCGGGTTCTTTGCCACCCGTTGGGCGGCGCTGAAAATGCTGGCGGAGGTGCGATGAGCGGTTATTCCCCCACCCCCGGCCCGCTGACCTTCTGGCAATATCTGCGCAATGTCGCGTTCTATATCCATATCGCGCTGGCCACGATCCTGATCGGGCTGTGGGGGCTGTTCAAGGTCGCCACTGGCGGGCGCGAGGGGGCGATCCGCGTCTCGACCGTCTGGATCGGGCATTTCGTCTGGTCCGCGCGTGTCTATCTGGGCCTGATCGCCGAGGTGCGCGGCACGCCCCCCACGCATGATTGCATCGTTGCGGCCAAGCATCAGAGTTTCTGGGACATCATGGTAATTTCCCATGCCGTGCCCCGCCGCGCCTTCATCATGAAGCGCGAGGTGATGCGGGTGCCGATCATGGGCTGGTATGCCTACAAGGTCGGCTGCATCCCCATCGACCGGTCGCGCGGCAAGGATGCCATGACCGAGATTTCGCAACGCGTGTCGGAACGGATCGCGGAAAACAATCTGGGACAGCTGATAATCTATCCCGAAGGCACGCGCACCCTGCCGGGACAGCGCAAGCCCTATAAACAGGGTGTCGCCTCGATCCGTGCCGCCACCGGGCTGGACGTGGTGCCGGTTGCGGTCAACACCGGCCTGTTCTGGCCGCGCAAGGGCTGGGGCATCCGTCCGGGCCGCGCGGTGGTCGAATTCCTGCCCGTCATCGGGCCGGAGATGCCAGCCGGCCCGTTCATGGATCACCTGCAAAGCCAGATCGAGGACAATTCCGACCGGCTGATGGCCGAGGCGGGGTTTCACGGATGAAATGGCTGGCCGAGGCGGATCTGGCGGCGATCTATGGCCCGCCCGGCGCGGCCTCGCTGCGCAAGGTGGCCGACGGGGTAACGCCGGAATACCGCGCCTTTATCGACCGGGCGCGGTTCTGTGTTCTGGCGACCGTCGGACCCGAGGGCACCGATGCCAGCCCGCGCGGCGATGACGGCCCGGTGGTGCGG
>JAUNUO010000080.1:11419-12624 GCA_030538135.1 Paracoccus sp. (in: a-proteobacteria) | reverse complement strand
GAACTGCTGAACCCCGGCCGCACGATGTTCCGCAAATACACCGATCTGTTCCGCGACATCGACATGGGCGTCGAACGGTTTCTTGAGTTCGAAACCTGGTGGAGCGGGTTCTTTCTGCTGACCGAAGCCGAAATCCGCTGGATCGTGGAACAGTTGTTCGTCGGCAATCGTCTGGTCAAGAACGAGGCCCGGATCGAGCCGGGCCGGCATGTGGATCTCAAGGCGATCCACGCGCCGATCATCGCTTTTGCCAGCTTTGGCGACAATCTCACTCCGCCGCAGCAGGCGTTGAACCGGATCAGCGAAATCTATGCCGATGTGAACGAAATCCGCATCCGGGGTCAGCGGATCATCTATATGATCCACGAACAGGTCGGGCATCTGGGGATTTTCGTATCCAGCCAGATCGCCAATCGCGAACACAGCGAAATGGCCTCGCCCATGAAAACCATCGAGGCGCTGGCCCCCGGCCTGTATGAAATGCGCATCGAGGACGTGACCGAAAAGGACGGCAAGACCCATTTCACCGTGGGATTCGCCGAACGCAGGCTGGATGACATCCGCGCCATCGACGACGGGTTCGACGACGAACGCCCCTTTGCCGCCGTGGCCCGCGCGTCCGAAATGCAGGCGCAGGTCTATGAAGGCGCGGTGCGGCCCTGGGTGCAGGCGGCCGTGACGCCCTCGATGGCCGAGGCGGGGCGTGCGCTGCATCCGCAACGGCTGCAACGGGCGGTCATGTCGTCGCGCAACCCGGCAATGGGCATCGTCGAAAGCATGGCCGGGCAGGTGCAGGAAAACCGCCACAAGGCCAGCCCGGAAAACCCCTTCATCGCCGCCGAGGCATTGTGAGTGCAGTCGGTCGAACAGGCGCTGGATTTCTGGCGCGACTGGCGCGACATGTGTTACGAGATGACCTTTTTCACCCTGTGGTCGAACCGCTGGGCGCGGGCCTTTGGCCGCAGCCATGAGGCGCGGCGCGCCCTGAAAAGCGCCGACGAGTTGCGCGGCCTGCCCGAGGTCGCCGCCGCGCTGACGCAGATCGACAAGGGCGGCTTTGCCGAGGCCGTCATCCGCATGCTGATCCTGATGGTGGACAGCCGGGGCAATGTGCGCCGCGACCGTCTGGAACGGTCCAGCCGGGTGCTGACCCTGGACGAACCCTTTGCCAGCCTCGGTGCGGAAAACCGCGCGATCATCATCCA
>JAUNUO010000080.1:7274-11319 GCA_030538135.1 Paracoccus sp. (in: a-proteobacteria) | reverse complement strand
CGCGAACGGGCCATGCAGGTGGTGCAGTATATTCCCGGCCGCATCGACGAAATGTCGCCCGACACGCTGGCGCTGCTGGGCCGGTTCCGGTCGGTGCTGGGGCTGGGGCCGGTTACCGGCGATGTGATGACCGATCCGCTTGCGGATGGCGGCGCAATTGCGCAAGACAGCGCCGGGGAGGATCAGACCACGCCCACACCGGATAACGGCGGGCGCACAACCCGAAAGGCAAGCTGATGCATCTGGTCAATCGCACCTTCGACGAATTGCAGGTCGGGGACGAAACGGAATTGCGCCGTCTGGTCACGCTGGACGATCTGTTTTCCTTTGCGGTGATTTCCGGCAATTTCAACCCGATGCACCTGCCCGACGAGGACGGCGATGGCGATGGCCTGCCCGAAAGCGTGGCGCCGGGCATGTTCCTGGCCTCGCTGTTTTCGGCGGCGCTGGGCACGCGGCTGCCCGGTCCCGGCACGCTGTATCGGCGGCAGGTGCTGAATTTCCACGACCGCGCCCATGCCGGTGACGAAGTAATCTGCCGCGTGCGCGTGATCGCCAAGGACGCGGGCACGGTCACCCTGTCCACCGAACTGCGCCGCGCCGATGGGGCGCTGGTGCTGGACGGCGAGGCAGAGGTGCAGGCGCCGCGGGTGAAATTCGACCGCGACGGGATCGAGGTGCCGGGCCTTCTGGTCGAACGGCACCGCCATTTCGACGCGCTTCTGGACCGGGCGCGCGATCTGCCGCCGCTGCCGACGGCGGTGGTCTGTCCCGACGATCCCAATTCGCTGGGCGGTGCGCTGAAGGCCGCGCATGAAGGCATCATCGTGCCGATCCTGATCGGGCGCGCCGATTCGATCCGCGCCACCGCGCGGGACTTGGGCGAAAGTCTTGACGGGATCGAGCTGATCGACATCGCGGGCGATGCCGAATCCGCCGCCGAAGCCTGTCGGCTGGTGCATCAGGGGCGCGCGGGGGCGGTGATGAAAGGCCATCTGCATACCGACGACCTGCTGCGCCCGATGCTGGACAAGGCGAATGGGCTGCGCATCGGCCGCCGCTTTACCCATGTGTTCGTCATGGACGTGCCGGGCCGCCCCGAACCCCTGCTGGTCACCGATGCGGCGATCAACATCGCCCCAGATCTGGCGACGAAACAGGACATCGTGCAGAACGCCCTTGAACTGGCCGCGGCCATCGGGCTGATGCCGCGCGCGGGCGTTCTGTCGGCGGTGGAAACTGTGAACCCGGCGATCCAGTCGTCGATCGACGCGGCGCTGTTGTCGAAAATGGCCGAACGCGGGCAGATCACCGGCGGTCAGGTCGATGGCCCGCTGGCGATGGACAATGCCGTCGATATGGGCGCCGCCCGCACCAAGGGTCTGCGCGGCGAGGTCGCGGGCCGCGCCAATATTCTGGTCGTGCCCGACATCGACGCGGGCAACATGCTGGCCAAGCAGCTTGCCTTCATCAGCCATGCCGAGGGCGCCGGGCTGGTTCTGGGCGCGCGCGTGCCGGTGATCCTGAACTCGCGGTCCGACAGCCCGGCGTCGCGGCTGGCGTCCTGTGCGGTGGCGGCGCTGCATCATGCGGCGAGCCATGACGCGGCCTTGGCGCACAAGGTGGCCGCGCAATGAGCCGGCCCGTCATTCTGGCGCTGAACGCCGGTTCGTCCTCGCTGAAATTCGAGCTGTTCGCGGCGGATAGCGATGAGACCCTGGGACATGGGATCGTCGAATGCATCGGCCGCGACGACGCCTGCGTCCGTCTGCACGACGGCAAGGGCGGCAATCTGCCGGTGCCCGATGGCCAACCCGCCGATCACGCGGCCGCGCTGCAACTGACGCTGGACAGTCTGCGCGCGGCCTTTCCCGATATACGGGTCGTGGCGGTCGGGCACCGGGTCGTGCATGGCGGCGTCCATTTCGACGGACCGGTGATCGTCGATGATGAGGTGATGGCGCGGATCGAGGCGCTTGACCCTTTCGCGCCGCTGCATCAGCCGCACAACATCGCCGGTATCCGCGCCGCAGGGGCGGCCTTTCCGGGGGTGCCGCAAATCGCCTGTTTCGACACCGCGTTCCACCGCACCCAGCCCCTTGTGAACGACACCTTCGCCCTGCCCAGCCGGTTTTATGACGAAGGCGTGCGGCGCTATGGCTTTCACGGGCTGAGCTATGATTACATCACCTCGGAACTGAAACGCATCGCGCCGCTGATCGCGGCGGGGCGGGTGGTGATCGCGCATCTGGGCAACGGCGCGTCGATGTGCGCGGTGCAAAGCGGGCGGTCGGTCGCATCGACCATGGGTTTTACCGCGCTGGACGGGCTGCCGATGGGCACCCGCTGCGGTCAGCTTGACCCGGGCGTCGTGCTGTATCTGATGGAACAGCGCGGCATGACCACCGATCAGGTCCGGCGCCTGCTGTATGAGGATTCCGGTCTGCTGGGACTGTCGGGCGGGCTGTCGAACGACATGCGCACGCTGGAACGCGCCGGCACGCCCGAGGCGCAGCGGGCCATCGATTATTTCGTGTTCCGCATTCAGCGCGAACTGGGCGCGATGGCGGCGGCGATGGGCGGTATCGACGCGCTGGTGTTCTGTGGCGGTATCGGGGAAAACTCGCGTCTGGTCCGGGCGCGCGTGTGCGAGCGCACCGAATGGATGGGGCTGGAGGTGGACCACGGCCGCAACGCCCGGAACGAAACGATCATCTCGTCCGAGATGTCGCGCGCGCATGTCATGGTCGTTCCCACCCAGGAAGAACTGGTCATCGCCCGCGCCGCGCGCAGACTGCTGAACCTGCCGGGGCAGGGCGGATAAGGCCGCCCGCCCTTGTCATCCCCGCCGATCTGGCCGACATGAGGGCGGCGCGAACGCGGAACCGGCCCTGCGCCGGCACATGCATCTGGGATGGAGGACAGGCCGGTGACGCAGATGACTTTCCATGCGGGGGACGGGGCGCGGCTGGCGTATCAGGACGAAGGGCAGGGCCTGCCGCTGCTGGCGCTGGCGGGGCTGACCCGCGACGGGCGGGATTTTTCCTATATGGCGCGTCATCTGCCGCTTGATGTGCGGCTGATCCGGCTGGACAGCCGCGGGCGCGGCGGATCCGACTGGACCGGGCCGGATACCTATACCGTCGGGCAAGAGACGCAGGACGCGCTGGCCCTGCTGGATCATCTGGGGTTGGACCGGGTGGCAGTCATCGGGTCGTCGCGCGGCGGATTGCTGGCCATGGCGATGGCGGCGATGGTGCCGGGGCGGATTGCCGGCATCTGTTTCAACGATGTCGGCCCGGTGATCGACCGCGACGGGCTGTTGCGCATCGGTCAGTTCATCGGCGTGCGCCCGACCGTCCCCACGCTGCAAGACGTCGCCGACCGGCTGCCCGCCGCCATGCCCGGTTTCGCCAACGTGCCGCCGGAACGCTGGGCCGATGAAACTGTGCGCCATTATGTTCAAAAGGATGATGGCGTCGGCCTGACCTATGATCCGGCGCTGCGCATTGCCTTTGACGCGGCGATGGAGGCCGACCCTTTGCCCGACGTCTGGCCGCTGTTCGACGCCTGCGCGGGTCTGCCTCTGGCGCTGATCCGGGGGGCGGGGTCGGATGTGCTGACCGCCGCCACCGCCGCCGAGATGTGCCGCCGCCGTCCCGACATGCTGTTCGCGGAACTGGCGGACCGTGGCCATATCCCGTTTCTGGACGAACCCGAGGCGCTGGCCGTGATCGAAACCTGGCTGAACCGGGTGCGGCAGGCCATGGCCGAGCGACCCGTGGCACCCGCATCGCCGGGCTGAGCCGGTATCCTCGCGGTCGTGGCCGGCCCTTCGGGCGGAACGGATTTCAGGCCCCGCACGGGCGAAAGGAATCATCTGTTCCCCGCCGCCTTTTCCGCATTCGGACCCCGCTTGACATCCCTTTCCGCCTGCGCCACACAGACGGCCTGTGGGGCCGTAGCTCAGTTGGTAGAGCGCGTCGTTCGCAATGACGAGGCCAGGGGTTCGATTCCCCTCGGCTCCACCAGTTCTTCATCAATT
>JAUNUO010000080.1:1745-7174 GCA_030538135.1 Paracoccus sp. (in: a-proteobacteria) | reverse complement strand
GATCCCTTCCGCGATGCGTTCGACGGGAATCGACGAATAGCCAAGGCGGAAATAGCGGCACGGGTAAGGGGGGCGTTCGAAGAACACCTCGCCCGGTTCGACAAGCACGCTTTGCGCGACGAGGGTTTCGGCAAGGGCCATGCTGTCAACGCCCTCGGGCGCGGCGATCCACAGGCTGGACCCGCCCTGACGGGCGGCGCCCGCGATGGTCAGGCACGTTCCTGACAGTGTTTCCTCAAGAACCTTGCGGCGTTCCTTGAGGGCCTGACGCAAACGGACGATATGGGCGTCGTAATGGCCGAGCGCCAGAAAATAAGCGGTGATCCGTTGCAGATGGCCGGGCGGGTGGCGCAGCATCATCGCCCGCAGGGCGCGGGCGCGGTCGATGAAGGGGGCGGGGGCAACCATATAGCCGATCCGCAGCCCCGGAAACAGTGACTTGGAAAAGCTGCCGACATAGATCACCCGCCCCGCCTTATCGAGCGATTTCAGCGCCGGCGCGGGCGGTTCAAGATAGGACATCTCGAATTCGTAATCGTCCTCGACGATCAGGAAATCCTGTTCGCTGGCGCGGCGCAGCAGATCGCGCCGACGGGCGCGCGGCATGGTCGCGCCGGTAGGGATGTTGTGGCTGGGCGTCACGCAGACCAGCCGGGTGTCCTGCGGCAGTTGCACGGGATCAAGACCGGCTTCGTCCACCGGCGAAAAATGCAGCGGGCAGCCGCTGCGGCGCATCAACTCGACCAGATCGGGATAGCCGGGTTCCTCCATCACCGCCAGACGGTCGGGCCGGGCCAGCAGGGCGGCGGCGATATACAGCGCGTTCTGCGCGCCAAGGGTCAGCAGAACCTCGTCGGGGCCGGCATGGATGCCGCGTCGGGGCAGGGTGTTCGAGCGGATGAAGTCGATCAGCATCGGATCGTCGCGGGAATACTGATCGACCGCCAGTTCGCTGAAATCCCTGGCCCCCAGGGCGCGGCGCGCGCAGTCGCGCCAAGCATTGTGATCGAAAAGCTGCGGGTCGGCCTGCCCGTAGATGAAGGGATACCGGAATTCACGCCAGTTCGCGGGCTTGCGGATCAGCCGCTTGCTGGGCTCGATCCCGTGCAGCCATTTGTTCCAGTCCGCGTCCGACCCGGTATGGTTGCCCGTGCCGCTGTCCGGTTCGACCCGCCGATGCGGCACGCTGTCGGCGATGGCGAAGCCGGACCGTGACCGTGGCTCGATATAGCCCTGCGCGCTGAGTTCCTGATAGACCAGCGTGACGGTCATGCGGGAAATCGAAAGCTGTTTCGCCAGTTCCCGCGTCGAAGGCAGCCTGGTTCCGGGCGGCGCGCGCGATTGCAGGATGGCGCGCACGATTCCTGCCGACAGACGCGCCTGCAATGTCGCCCCCGTCCCTTCCAGCAGATAGATCGATTCTCCGGCGATGCGGGCAGCCAAAGCGTCACCTGCGGTAAGATGTCGCTGCGACATCTGGACCTAACTTCATTCCAGACTGGACATACGCTGAATCGGAAATTTCTGCAACTTAGGTCAGGTCCGCGTCAGGGGAGAGACGGCGCGGATCATAAACAAGATCGGGAGGTCATCATGTCGTTCATCTCAAAGGCCCTGCGGGGCGTCGCCCTTGCCGCGATCGTCGCAGCCACCGCGCTGCCGGCCGCCGCGCGCGAGTTTCGGATCGCTGTCGGTGATGGCGCGGGTGGCACGCAAGAGGCGCTGGGCCTAGCGTTCATCAAGGCGCTTGAGGAAAAGACCGGCGGCGCCCATACCGGCAAACTGTTCCTGAACGGCCAGCTTGGCGACGAACAGGACACGGTGAACAACGCGGCCATGGGCACGCTGGATTTCTCGATCCTCGCCATCAACAACGTCACGCCTTTTTCGCCCGAGGTTGGCACGCTGACGCTGCCCTATGTGCTGCTGTCGCTGGAGGATGCGGAAAAGATCACGCAAGGCCCCATCGGTCAGCAACTGGTGGACAAGACGGTCGAAAACGCCGGCGTGCGGATCATCGGCTGGGCCTATTCCGGCTTTCGCGTGCTGTCCAACTCCAAGCGGCCGGTGGCGACGGTCGCCGATCTGCGCGGGCTGATCGTTCGTGTGCCGCGCAACGAGATCATGATCGACAGTTACAAGGCCTGGGGTGTCAACCCGACGCCGCTGGCCTGGACCGAAACCTTTGCCGCGCTGCAACAGGGCGTCGTGGACGGGCAGGACAACCCCTACATGACCATCTATGCGATGAAGTTCGACGAGGTTCAGAAATACATCACCAACTGGCGCTATATCTTCTCGATCGAACCGCTGATCGTCAGCGAACAGCTGTTCGCCTCGCTGTCGCCCGAGGAACAGCAGCAGATCCTTGATGCCGGGCTTCAGGCGACCAAGGATTCGGCTGAATTCCTGCGGACCGAGGAAGCCAAGATCAAGGAAGAACTGGTCAGCCGGGGTATGGAAATCACCGAACCCGCGGATGGCGAACAGGAATTCATTGATCTGGCCACCGCGGCGGTCTGGCCCAAATACATGGATCAGATCGGCGGCAAGGATGCGCTGAACGCCATTCTGGCCGAACTGGGCCGCCCGCTGGTCGAGTAATCCCGACCGTCCGTCTGCGGCCGTCCCGACGGATCGGGGGCCGCAGCCGGTTCATCCCCGCAACGATAAATCACCTCTTTTGGAGGCCGGATGATGCTGTCCTTCTGGACTCATATAGACAAACTGGAAAGCTATGTCTGCCGCTTGCTTCTGGCGGTTTTCGTCTGCCTTCTGTTCGTGCAGATCATGGCGCGCCAGATTTTTGGTTTCTCGTTCACCTGGATCGAGGAACTGTCGATCATCCTGTTCGTCTGGTTCGCCTATTTCGGCGCCAGCTATGCGGCGCGGATGGCTGCGCATAACCGCGTGACCTTTCACCTGAACGTCATGCCGCGCCGGACCGCACGGATCATCGAGGCCATTGGCGACATGTTCTGGGTCGCGTTCAACCTGACCTTCGTGTGGTATGCCATCCAGTTCCTTGGCGCGCTGCGGCCCTTTTTCCGGGCGCAGACGCTCGGCTGGCCGATGAAATACGTCATGCTGGTGCTGCCCATCGCCTTCACGCTGATGACCATCCGCATCCTTCAGGTGAACTACATGAAACTGGTGATGGGTATCGACCCCCGCGACCCCGACAAGGTCGAGGTCGAGGCCGCCGTGGAGTTGGCCGAGGACGAGGTCGCCCATTACAAGAAAGAACATCCCCATGGATAATCTGCTTGTCGAAATCCTGTTCGGCACCTTCTTCCTGCTGATGGTGCTGGGCGCCCCGATCACGGTGGCGCTGGGCGTGGCGGCGCTGGCATCCATTCTTTATCTGGGCGACAGCCCGATCAAGATGATCCAGATGGCCTGGTCCTCGGTCGGGTCGTTCCCGCTGATGGCGCTGCCCAGCTTTATCCTTGCCGGGGCGCTGATGGAGGCCGCGGGCCTGTCGCGGCGGCTGATCAATGTCGCGGAAACGCTGGCCGGTCCGTTCACCGGCGGCATGTCGGCCGCGGCCATCGTCGCCTGCCTGTTCTTTGGCGCGATCTCGGGTTCCGGCCCGGCGACCACCGCCGCCGTCGGGATGCTGATGATCCCGGCCATGGCGCGTGCCGGATACAGCCGGGAATATGCGGCTGGCGTCACCGCCGCCGCCGGCGGTCTGGGCATCGTCATCCCGCCTTCGATCCCGATGGTCATCTTCGGCATCTCGGCCATGGGCATCGCCCCCGATCCGGCCGCCATCGAGGCTTATGGCCCGTTTCAGACCGTGTCGATCAGCAAGCTGTTCATCGCAGGCTTTCTGCCGGGCTTCGTCATGGCGGGCTGTCTGATGACGATGAACTATATCCGCGCCCGGCGGCGAGGCTATAGCGGTTCGAACGAGCCGTTCTCCTTCGCGAAATTCGTCGAGGCCATCTACAAGGGGTTCTGGGCGATCCTGGCGCCGCTGGTCATCCTTGGCGGGATCTATTCGGGCCTGTTCACCCCGACCGAGGCCGCCATCGTCGCCATCTTCTATACGCTGTTCGTCGGCATCTTCATCTATCGCGAGATCGACCTGGGCGAGATCGTCAAGTCGCTGGAGATGACGACATGGCTGTCGGGTCGGGTTCTGCTGGTGCTGTTCACCGCTACGATCTTTGGCCGCATCCTGGTCGAGAACAACATCCCCGGCGTGATCGCGCAGGGCGTGCTGTCGCTGACCGACAACCTCTTCGTGATCTGGGCCTTGATCATCGGGATGCTGCTGATCGTCGGCATGTTCATGGAAACGCTGGCTGCCATCATGATCCTTGTGCCGGTGATGCTGCCCGTCGCCTATCACATGGGGATCGACCCGATCCATTTCGGCATCGTGATGATCTGCACGCTGTCGGTCGGTTTCCAGACCCCGCCGCTGGGCGAGAACCTGTTCATCGCCTCGGGCATCTCGGGCGTCTCGATCGAGCGGATCAGCCTTGTCGCCATCCCCTTCGCCATCGCCTCGACCACCGCGATCTTCATCATCGCGATGTTCCCAGAAATCGCCCTCTGGCTGCCGCGCGCGCTGGGTTATTGAGAGGAGTTCACCATGGTCCCCATCAAACCTGTCAAGACGCTGCTGTATGCGACGGATCTTTCGGAAGGCTCGATCTATGCGCTGCGCTATGCGGTGCGGCTGGCCGAGACGCTGGATGGTAAGGTTCACGTCCTGCACGCCCTGCGCCCGATGTCCGAGGAAGCCCGGATCACGCTGCGCGCCTATGTGACTGACCCGGCTCTGCGTGCCGCTGCGATCCAGGACCGGATGCAGACCGCGCGCGAGGTGATGGCAGAACGGCAGAAGACGTTCTGGGACGAAACCGACCCGGAAAAGGCCGCCCGCCGCGACCGCATCGCTGCGATCGAGATCATCGAGGGCAACCCCGCCGAAGTGATCCTGCGTCATGCGGTCGATCTGGACGCCGACATGATCCTGATGGGCAGCCATGAACATGGCTTCTCGCACACCTTCCTCGGGACCGTGGCGACGCGCGTGATGCGCCGGTCGCGGATCCCGACCCTGATTATCCCCTATCCCGCAGAAGCTGAAAGGTCGCGCAGATGAACAAGAAACTGACCGCCGAAGATCTCAAGGATACCTTCGACGCTTTCAACCGCCACGACATCGACGGGGTGATGACCCATTTCGCCGATGACTGCGTGTTCTACACCGTCGCCGGCGACAACGAATACGGCAACAGGATCGAGGGCAAGGCTGCCATCGCCAAGGCGTTCGAGGGCGTCTGGACCTCGATGCCGGATGTGCAATGGGCCGACCACAGCCATTTCATTTCCGAGGACGGAACGCGCGGCGTGTCGCAATGGACCTTCAAGGCGACCAACCCCGACGGCACCCGGACCGAGGTGCAGGG
>JAUNUO010000080.1:0-1645 GCA_030538135.1 Paracoccus sp. (in: a-proteobacteria) | reverse complement strand
CAGGCGCAGTTTTCCGCCGGGCGGCTGAAACGCAGCCAGTGGATCGACCGCTGGGGGCTGGATGTCGCGCGCCGTCTGCATGGCGAGATGCTTGAGGCGTTCGATTACTGGCGCGGGCAGATCCGCGATCATGCCATCGACTGCGATTATCAGGACGGCGGGCACTATTATCTGGCCCACAAGGCCAGCGTGGTGCCCGGTCTGGAAAAAGAGGCGGCGCTGCTGCGCGACAAGTTCGGCTATGCCGCCCGCATGATGACCCGCGCCGAGGTGCATGAACAGGTCGTGCGCGATCAGGAATGTCAGGGCGCGATGTATGAACCCGACGGTGTCGGCATCCATGCGGCCAAGCTGGCCTTCGGCTATTGCCGCGTGGCCCGCGAACATGGTGCGCGTATCCATGTGGACAGCGCCGTCGAGGGTTGGGATTACAAGGGCGGCGTGCATCACCTGCGCACGCCCGGCGGCACCGTGCGCGCCAAAAAGGTCGCGGTGGCGACGGCCGGATACGGGCCGCGTTCGCTGCACCCCCGCCTGCGCGACCGGCTGCTGCCGATCATGTCGAACAGCATCGTGACCCGCGTGCTGACCGATGCCGAACTGGCCGAGGTCGGCGCAAAGGTGGGATCGCCGCTGACCGACACGCGCACGCTGCGCCATTATTACCGGATGCTGCCCGACAACCGGCTGCAAATCGGCAGCCGCGCGGCGATCACCGGGCGCGATGCCGCGAACCCCAAACACCTCGCCAGCCTGCGCGAAGGCATGGCGCGCAAGTTCCCGGTCCTGCGCGGGATCGACCTCGATTACAGCTGGTGGGGCTGGGTCGATGTCAGCCATGACATGATGCCCCGCATCACCGGCCTGCCCGATTTGCCGGGCGCCTATTACGCGCTGGGCTATGGCGGCAACGGTGTCATGTATTCGGCCATGGCGGGCCGCCGCATGGCCCAGATGGTCGCCGGCCAGCCGGTTCCCGATCTTCCGATCTTCGGCAGCGAACTCAAGCACGAAGGCTGGAAAACCCCGTTCAGGCGGCTTGGCCAATGGGGACTCTATCAACTCTATCACTTCCGTGACGAACGCAAATAAGGAGCGAACCGATGAGAATGACCACTGAGGAAGCCTTTGTCAAAGTGCTTCAGATGCACGGGATCGAACATGCTTTCGGCATCATCGGTTCTGCGATGATGCCGGTTAGTGATCTGTTTCCGAAGGCGGGGATCACGTTCTGGGACTGCGCGCACGAAACGAACGCCGGGCTGATGGCGGACGGGTTCACGCGGTCCACGGGCAAGATGTCGATGGCGATCGCGCAGAACGGCCCCGGCGTGACCGGGTTCGTGACGCCGATCAAGACCGCCTACTGGAACCACACGCCCCTGCTGCTGGTGACGCCGCAGGCGGCGAACCGGACCATCGGTCAGGGCGGTTTCCAGGAGATGGAGCAGATGCGGCTGTTCGCCGATGCCGTCTGCTATCAGGAAGAGGTGCGCGACGCATCCCGCATCCCCGAGGTGCTGAACCGGGTCATCATGCAGGCCTGGCGCAACAGCGCCCCGGCGCAGATGAACATCCCGCGCGATTACTGGACGCAGGTGATCGACGTCGATCTGCCGCAGGTGGTGGCGTTCGAGCGCCCGGC
>JAUNUO010000324.1 GCA_030538135.1 Paracoccus sp. (in: a-proteobacteria) | reverse complement strand
CGGGTGCGGGCGCCGGCGCTGATCCTGCATGGCGAGAACGACGAATACGGCAGCACCGCGCATCCCGAACGGATCGCACGGGCGACGGGCGGCCGGATGGTCATTATCCCCGGCACCGGGCACCTGCCCCACCGCGAGGCGGCGGATCGGGTATTGGCCGAGATCACGGATTTTCTGCGCGGCGTGGCATAGGCGAGGGTCAGCGGAAACGGCTTTCAGCCTCGATTTGACCGGCCAGCGCGGCCAGCGTCAGCATCAGCGCGTCGATGGCGCGACGCATCGGGGCCGGGTCGTCATCGAGGATCAGCCAGATCGTCGCACCCTCTAACGCGGCGATGCTGTCCTGCGCCATGGCGCGGGCGGTGTCGGGGGGCAGCGCATCGGCCAGCAGATCTGCGCACAGCCCGTTTAACGCCTGAAAAAAGCGGCGGTTGGCATCGGCCACCGGCGGCGGCACCGCGCCATAGAGCAGATGCAGCCCGATGCAGCGCCGCCCCGTGGTCAGATGCGCGGCGATCCCGGTCAGCAGGGCGCGATAGCGGGCGAGCAGGTCGCCGCCGGTCGTGGTGATCGCGGCCAGTTCGGTCAGCGTCAGAGCCAGCGATTCGACCGCCAGTTCATCCTTGCCGGTGACATGGCTGTAGAGGCTGGCCTTGCGCAGGCCCGCCTGTGCGGCCAGATCGGCCATGGAAAACCCGGCATAGCCGTGGCTGCGGAACAGGTCGCGGGCCAGCGCGATCAGGGCGGGGCGGGTTGTCTTTGTCATGGCCGATCCTATACTACCGACCAGTCGGTCGTAAATTGGAAGCGAGGGAAAGTCCATGGCTGAGGATTGGCGGCCCCATGCGGGCGAGGCGGACATGCGCGACCTGCTGGGCGGGACGGCATGGGATGACGACGGGTTGCAGGTGATGATCGGCGATGTGATCCGGCCCGGCATGGCGGGTTTCATCGCCGCGCAGCCGTTCTTCTTTATCGCCACGGCCAGCGCCGACGGGCATTGCGATTGCAGCTTTCGTGGGCGCGATCACGGCGCGGACGGGCGGCCCCTGCCCGCGCTGGCGGTGCTGGACGACCGGCGGCTGGCCTTCCCCGATTTCAGGGGCAACGGGCTGTATCAGTCGCTGGGCAATCTGCGGGTGAACCCGCAGATCGGGATGCTGTTCGTGGATTTCGCGACGCAGCGGCGGGCACGGATCAACGGCGCGGCGCGGATCGGGCGGCCCGATGCCGCCGCGCTGGCGATCTGGCCGCGCGCGCAGGTGACGGTGCAGCAGGTGTTCGGCAATTGCCCGGCGCGGATTCCGCTGATGCGGATGGTCGAAGGCAGCGACCGGGGGGGAGCTGAGGGCGATCCTGCGGCGAAAGATCGTTATACCGCGACCCCGTGGCGCCCGGCCAGATCGGTGAAGAACTGCCATGCCACGCGGCCCGAACGCGCGCCGCGGGTGGCCTGCCATTCGATCGCCTCGGCGCGCAGGGTGGCGGGGTCGATCGACAGGCCGGCGGCGGTGCAATAGCCGTCGATCATGGCCAGATATTCGTCCTGCGAACAGGGATGAAAGCCCAGCCACAGCCCGAAACGGTCGGACAGCGAGACCTTTTCCTCGACCGCCTCGCCGGGGTGGATGGCGGTGGCGCGTTCGTTGTCGATCATGTCGCGCGGCATCA
>JAUNUO010000323.1 GCA_030538135.1 Paracoccus sp. (in: a-proteobacteria) | reverse complement strand
ACCGGCGCGAACAGGCCTATCGCCGCGCCTCGCGCGGGGAACATATCGACCTTGCGGCGCCGGGGGTCGAGGTCTGGACCGCCGCCTCGATCAGCGGCGCGCGCCCGCAGACCGGCACTTCTTTCGCCGCCCCCTTCGTTACCGCCGCCGCCGCGCTGCTGTTGCAGGAAAACCCTGACCTGACCCCTGCCGACCTGCGCGAGCAATTGCGCGCCAGCGCCCGCGATCTGGGGGCCAAAGGGCAGGACGACATTTACGGCCACGGCCTGCTGACCGTGCCCGAGGTCTGTCAGGAATAAAGGGGGCAGGGGTATGGCCGGGCCGCGACGATGGTCGCCCCGGCCGAATGGTGACCCCGACAGGACTTGAACCTGTAACCTGCCCCTTAGGAGGGGGCTGCTCTATCCAGTTGAGCCACGGGGCCATCGGGGTTCTTTTTGGCGCGACCCCACAGGAATGGCAAGCTGGACGGCAGGGATGTTGTTCGCTAACAATAGCGAACCACAGTTCCATCATGGCCGCTCATGTCCCGTTCTCGCCGCACCCTGACCCTTCGTGACGTCTCGGAAGCCTCCGGGGTCAGTGAGATGACGGTCAGTCGCGTGCTGCGCAATCGCGGCGACGTGTCGGCGGCGACGCGGGAAAAGGTGCTGACGGCGGCCAAGACACTGGGCTATGTGCCCAACAAGATCGCCGGCGGGCTGGCCAGTCAGCGGGTTAATCTGGTGGCCATCGTCATCCCCTCGCTGTCAAATCTGGTGTTTCCTGATGTGCTGGGCGGGATTTCGGCGGAACTGGACGATACCGGGCTGCAACCCGTGATCGGCGTCACCAACTATTCCCCCGCGCGCGAGGAAATGGTGCTGTATGACATGCTGTCCTGGCGGCCCTCCGGGGTGATCCTGGCGGGGCTGGAACACAGCAAGGCATCGCGCGCCATGCTGAAAAGCGCGGGCATTCCCATCGTCGAGATCATGGATACCGACGGCGAGGCGATCGACACCATCGTCGGCATTTCGCATGTCCGCGCCGGGCGCGAGATGGCGGCGCAGATTCTGGCCGCAGGATATCGCCGCATCGGTTTCGTTGGCACTCACATGCCCGAGGATCACCGTGCCCGCAAACGGCTGGCCGGGTTCGAGGAAAGGCTGGCCGAGGCGGGCGTGACCCTTGAGGCGCGGGAATATTATCAGGGCAATTCGTCCCTGCTGAAGGGGCGCGAATTGACGCAACGCATCCTGTCGCGCGCGCCGGATCTGGATTTTCTCTATTATTCTAACGACATGATCGGCGCGGGCGGACTGCTGCACTGTCTGAATCAGGGCTATGACATTCCGGGCCGGATCGGGCTGGCGGGGTTCAACGGGGTCGATCTGCTGCACGGGCTGCCGGTGCGGCTGACCACCACCGATGCCAGACGGGTGGAAATCGGCCGTCGCGCTGCGCGCATCGTGGCGGGCAAGGATGCGCCGCCGCCGGATCGCGTCGTATCGCTGACGCCGACGTTTATTCCGGGCGAGACGCTGCGCACGGTCTGATCCGTCTTGTCTCGCCGGGGGCGCGTCCCTATCTGTCGGGCCATGCGTATCCCGTTTCTTACCCCTCGCCCGCCCCGTATCGCCGTTGTCAGGATGCAGGGCGTCATCGGTTCGGCCGGGCGTGGCGCGCCGGG
>JAUNUO010000322.1 GCA_030538135.1 Paracoccus sp. (in: a-proteobacteria) | reverse complement strand
GGCAGGCTCACTTCCTCGTGCGGCACGTCGGTATAGGGGATCAGGCTCAGCAGGTGGTTCATCACGTTCAGTCGGGCGCGCTTCTTGTCATTGCCGGGCACGACATACCACGGTGCCTCGGGGATGTTGGTGCGTTCCAGCATTTCCTCTTTCGCCTTGGTATAGCTTTCCCAGCGGACGCGGGATTGCAGATCCATCGGCGACAGTTTCCACTGTTTCAGCGGGTCGTGGATGCGGATGAGAAACCGCATCTGCTGTTCCTCGTCGGTAATGGAAAACCAGTATTTCACCAGCCGTATGCCCGACCGCACCAGCATCCGTTCGAATTCCGGCACGTCGTCAAAGAACTGCTGGACCTGATCTTCGCTGGCAAAGCCCATCACCCTTTCGACCCCGGCTCGGTTATACCAGCTTCGGTCGAACAGCACGATCTCGCCACCGGCGGGCAGGTGCGGGACGTAGCGCTGAAAATACCACTGGGTTTTTTCGCGGTCCGAGGGCGCCGGCAGCGCGACGACGCGGGCGACGCGCGGGTTCAGACGCTGGGTGATGCGCTTGATCGCGCCGCCCTTGCCGGCGGAATCGCGACCCTCGAAGATAACGACGACCTTTTCCTTGTGATAGGACACCCAGTCCTGCAACTTGATCAGTTCCGACTGAAGCCGCAGCAGTTCGCTGAAATAGACCTTGCGATCCAGCTGATCGGGATGGTTGTCGCGATAGATCTTCTTGATCTCGGCCGACAGAACGGCGTCCTCAAGCTCGATCTCGTAATCCTCGTCCAGCGTGTCCTGAAGTTCGGCGTCCAGCCAGTCTTTGGGGGTCTCGGTCATCCCATCCTCCGCAATTTTCGCAGTATTAGCGCGGCATTGTGACAGTTTCGCAAGGGCTATTGCCCGAACCGCGCTACGCATTGCCGCGTGACCCCCAGGGCAAAGCCGCCCCGGTTGGTGTCCACCGTGCCGCACCATTCGCCCGCGGTGGTGAACAGGCTGCGGGTGCCGCGCGCCGGGCGATAGGCCACGCGCCGCCCGCGCAGATCAAACAGGTTCAGAACCCCGCCCGCGTTCACGGCGTAATAGCCCAGAACATGGCCGTCGGCAGTAAAAATCAGCCGGTTCTGATTCGCCGGATTGTCGGGCCGGTTTTCATAAGCTGCGGCGCTGTTGGCCGAATTGGCCGCCGAGTTCCACGCGGCATTGGGCGAATTCGACGCCCGCGCCGGGCTGTTTGCCGGATGGCCGGGACCAAGATCAAAGGCCATCTGCGTGCGATCCACGATGAACAGTGGCGCATCCGCCATCGCCGGGCCGGCCAGCAAGGCAAGGATCAGGGCAAGGCGCATGGGTCCATCCGTCGCAACATGCCGCCAGTCTGCCCCGCCGCCCGACAAAAGTGTAGGGGGCGCCGTGACCGGGCACCCCCTTTCCGCTTATGGGCGAACCGTGCGGCGGTGCAGCAGCGCCAGACCGCCAAACGCGGCCAGCGCCATCGGCAGACCTGCCGGCAGCGGCAGCGGCGCCATGCGGGCGGCAAGTTCGGCGATGGTCCAGCTTTGCCCCTCGACCATCCACAGGCCAAAGTTGCGGAACTGCGCGCTCGGGCTGGAATTGCCCAGGTTCAGCACCGCGTCGATCACGTCGCCACGGGTCGCAAAGCCGGTCAGATCGGC
>JAUNUO010000321.1 GCA_030538135.1 Paracoccus sp. (in: a-proteobacteria) | reverse complement strand
AGGGCGCGGGCGTGATGTCGGACGTGCTGTCCTTCGGCGCCGCCTATATGCTGGTCATCGCGATCGAGCCGCTGGCCGATCTGGCCGCGCTGGCCATCGCCAAGACCCTGCACCGCCACAAGGATTCGGGCCTGTTCGTGGACCGTCTGCACCGCGCGGCGTGATTTAGGTGTAACGGATGAAGCGGCGGTCCGAAAGGGCCGCCGTTTTCTATTGCGTCGAACCGGGAAAAAGTTGCTGACTCAGCCAGCCGAGATAATCCTGGATCGCGGCGTCATTGCGTTGACAATACGCCCATTTCAGATGCCGCCTGACCGTGATGAAACCGGCTTGCCGCAGGATATCCAGATGCCGGCTGGCGGTCGGCTGGGCGATCCCCAACGCCTCGGCGATCAGACTCATGCAGACCCCGAATTCCACCGGATCGGCGGATTGCTGGTGGGCGAAGTGCCGTGCCGGATCGGCCAGCAGGTGCAGCACCCGCAGCCTCTGTTCGCTGGCCATCGCCTTGATCTGGGTTGATCGGTCCATGCGTCTATCATATTGTTACTTAGCTAAGTTGCAATATGAGTCGCGCCGTGCTTGATCTGCCGCACACCACCCTGATCGAGTGCAATGCCGTCCGCTTGGGACGCGCCGGGAACGGCCCGCCCTTGGTGGCGATCCACGGCACCCCGTTTTCCTCGCAGGTCTGGCGCCGGATCGTGCCGCAATTGATGGATCATCGGACGGTCTATTATTTCGATCTGGCCGGTTACGGCCTATCGGAAATGCGCGAAGGGCAGGATGTGTCGCTGGCCGTGCAGAACCGGGTTCTGGCGGCGTTGTTTGCGGAATGGAACCTCGACCGTCCTGATGTTCTGGCGCATGATTTCGGCGGGGCGACGGCACTGCGCGGCTACTACCTGAACGGCTTGCGCTATGGTTCCCTGACGATCTTCGACGCGGTGGCGTTGGCGCCCTGGGGCTCGCCGCTGGTCAGGCATGTGCGTCAGCACGAGCCGGCGTTTTCCGGCATGCCGGATTACATGCACCTCGCCGTGCTGCGGGCTTATTTGCAGACTGCGGCGCATCAGCCCCTGTCTGATGAAGCCCTGGACATTTATTGCGCGCCGTGGCTCGGCCCGGTCGGGCAGCCGGCCTTTTACCGGCAGATCGCGCAGATGGATCAGCGTTACACGGATGAGGTGCAGCCGCTTTATGGGCGGCTGGATTGCCCGGTGACGGTGCTTTGGGGCGTGCATGACAACTGGATTCCCTTTGCGCAGGGGTCGGCGCTGGCCGCGCTGATCTCGGATCGCCTCTGCATTCCGGTGCCGGGTGCGGGGCATCTGGTTCAGGAAGACCGGCCCGAGGCCATCGTGGCGGCGGTGCTGAAAACCATTGGTTAAGGGGTCATACCTCACCCCAGACCGTCGCCGCATTCCCTTGCCACCCAACCCTGTGCAGCAGAGGCGTGTCATCCGCGCCTTCGGCGTATCCCACGCAAAGATAGGCCGTGAAGTGCCAACCCTTCGGCGCGTTCAGGATCGTGCCCATCCGTTCCGGGTCGAGGATCGACACCCAACCCAGCCCGATGTTTTCCGCCCGCGCGGCCAGCCACAGCGTATGGATCGCCATGACCGTCGAATAGGCCAGCGTTTCCGGCATGGTCTGGCGGCCAAGGCCGCGACC
>JAUNUO010000320.1 GCA_030538135.1 Paracoccus sp. (in: a-proteobacteria) | reverse complement strand
GTCGGCGCGGGCGACAGTTTCGTGGCCGGTTTCGTTCTGGCCATCGCACGCGGCTTGCCCGTGCCCGAGGCGCTGGCCCTTGGCGCGGCCGGGGCATCGGCGGCAGTCATGACACCCGCAACCGAACTGTGCCGCGCCGAGGACGTCACGCGACTTTACGCCGAACGGGTGGTGACGCGACTGTAGGAAAGCCGCCGCACGGACAGCCCTGAACAATCGCTTGCCCCAAAGCAGAAAGGCCGCCCCGCAAAGGACGGCCTTTCTGCAACAGAGATCGCAAAGGATCAGGCGGCTTCGGCCTCTTCGGCGGCAAGGCGGCGTTCGCTTTCCTCGCGCGACAGGGCGACCGAGGTGCGCACGCCCTTGGACACGAATTCCATCAGACCCTTGACCACCCGTTCGTTTGGGTCGATGCCCGCACAAGACAGCACTTCGCGCCCGTCGCGCGACCGTGCCCAACGGGCGATCTGTTCGGGGCCGTTGCCATATTTCTTGTCATCAGCGATGGCGTCATCCAACGCAGCCAGAACCACGGCAGCAAAAAGCTTGCGGGCGCGCTGGCCCTGTTCAAAGTTGAATGCGGAACCATCAACGAAATCGCGCATCTTTAATGTCCTGTTCTTGTCTTTGCCCGGCAACGCGGGGGCGGGTCCGGGAAAGCTGGCGCCAAACCCGGATGATGTTTTTTGTCGGTCTCGACAGTGCGAATGGGATACCGCTGCGTGCAGTGATTCGGTATGTGCCTCGACGCATATCAGTTATGCGGTTACTGCATATCACTTTAAACCCGGTTTCGCACGCATCTCAAAGCACTTGACGATTCACCCATGGCGGTCTGGTCGCCTTGACAACATGGGCAGGGCGTGCCGTCGTCGATACGCCCCGGATTGGATATAGGGTGGACCGGCAGCGTTTCAACCCTGCCGCGCGCGTGTCAACAGGTCACGAAGTCGCGCACGAAAGGCGTCGCCGGGCGCGATCTGATCTCGTGCGGCTGGCCGATCTGTTCGATCCGGCCCATCGACATGACCACCACCAGATCGGCCAGTTCCATCGCCTCGTCCTGATCGTGGGTCACGAATACGGTGGTCAGCCCGGTTTCGTCGTGAATGTCGCGCAGCCCCTGCCGCAGTTCCTTGCGCACACGGGCGTCCAGCGCACCGAAGGGTTCGTCCAGCAACAGCATCCGCGGCTCGATCGCCAGCGCGCGTGCCAGCGCGACCCGCTGACGCTGCCCGCCCGACAACTGGCTGGGATAGCGCGCGCCGATCTCGGGCAACTGGATCAGCGCCAGCAGACGTTCGACGCGGCGGGCGATTTCGGCTTCGGGCGGGCGTTCGCGACGGGGGCGGGCACGCAGGCCATAGGCGATGTTGTCGAACACCGTCATATGCCGGAACAGCGCATAGGACTGAAACACAAACCCGGCGCGGCGTTGCTGAACCGTCAGGCCGGTGGCATCCGTCCCGCCCAGCATCACCTGGCCCGAGGTCGGGAATTCCAGCCCGCCAAGGATGCGCAACAGCGTCGTCTTGCCCGAACCCGATGGCCCAAGCAGCGCCACCAAGGCCCCCGACGGGATGGACAGCGACACCGGGTGCAGCGCGGTGGTGGCCCCGAACTCCTTGGCGATTTCCTCGATTTCGATCCGCATAGGTTCCTCCTCAATGTCTGCGG
>JAUNUO010000079.1:11170-12874 GCA_030538135.1 Paracoccus sp. (in: a-proteobacteria) | reverse complement strand
CTGGCGCTTGCCCCGGTTGCGGTTCATCCGGCGCTGCATGGGCGCGGCATCGGATCGGCGCTGATCCGCGCGGCTCTGGCGGCGCATCCCGACCACAGCATCGTCGTTCTGGGCGACCCCGCCTATTATCATCGCTTTGGCTTTCAGCCCGCCGATCTGCAATCGCCCTATGCCGGCCTACATCTGATGACCGCCGGTCCCGCCTTGCCCGCCGGCAGCGCGATCATCCACGCGCCCGCCTTTGCGCTCAGCTAGAACCGGGGGCCGGGTCGCCCTCAGGCGCTCGGGTTGTCCTTGGGGGCGCGCAGGCGCACACGTTTGATCCGGCGCGGGTCGGCATCGACGATTTCAAACTCGGCACCGGATTCCAGCGCGATCACCTCGCCACGGACAGGCACCCGCCCGACCAGCATGAAGATCAACCCGCCAAGCGTGTCGATTTCCTCGTCCTCCTCGCCGGTCGCCAGACGCAGCCCGGTTTCCGCCTCGACGTCGATCAGCGGCGCGCGCGCCTGAATCAGCCACTCGCCCGGGTTGACGGCAACCCAGAGACCGCCCTCGGCCTCGTCATGTTCATCCTCGATCTGGCCGATGACCTGTTCGATCAGATCCTCGATCGTCACCAGCCCGTCCACGCCGCCATATTCGTCGATCACCAGCGCCATATGGATACGTTTTTGCTGCATCTGCTGCAACAGAACGCCGATCGGCATCGAGGGGGGCACATACAGCAAAGGCCGCAGCATGGGCCGCAGCGTGAACCGCCCGCCCTTGCCGAACCCGTGTTTCAACGCCAGATCCTTGAGATGGATCAGCCCCAGCGGGCTGTCCAGCGTGCCGCGAAACACCGGGATGCGCGAAAACCCGTGTTCGCGAAAGATGCCGACCAGATCGTCCAGCGTCGCATTGATCGGAACGGCGATGATTTCCGCCTTGGGAATGGCCACATCGTCCACGCGCAGGCGGCGCAGGTTGAGCAGTCCGGGCGCGGGTTGCGATGCGGGGCCGGGCGTCTCTGTCTCGACCGGTTCGTCACCGGAAAACACCCCGAAGAACCGCCCCAGAAACCCGCGCGATGTCGGCAGATCGCGCCCCTCGCTACCGACTCCGTCGGCCCAACTGGCAGGTTCTTCCAATGCTTTCGGCGTATCGGGGCTTCGCGGATCGTCGCTCATCTTTCTCTCGTGTCAGGTTTCGGAATAGGGATCGGCAATGCCGAGAGTTGCCAGAATCGCGCGCTCGGCGGATTCCATCGTCTCGGCATCGGGGTCGGTTTCGTGGTCATAGCCGACCAGATGCAGCACCGCGTGAATCAGCAGATGCGTGACATGATCGGCGGGCGCCTTGCCCTGCGCGGCGGCCTCGGCCATGCAGGTGTCATAGGCGATGGCGACATCACCCAGTTCGTCCTCGTCGGGCAGAATCGGCGCGGCGCCCGGCGCCGGGCGTTCCGGCGGGGACGACGGCCATGACAGCACGTTCGTCGCCTGCGGCTTGCCCCGGAAATCCGCGTTCAGTGCCGCGATACGAGGATCACCGCAGCCCAGAACGACAACCTCGCCGCCCGTGCCCAGCCAGTTTAGCGTCGCCCTGACCGCACGATCCGCCAGCATGGGCAGACCGGCGGTCTCCCATCGCTCGTCCTCGATGACGGTATCGGCGACCGGCTCAGACATCGGATCTCGGCATCGGCATCCGGCGCGG
>JAUNUO010000079.1:8164-11070 GCA_030538135.1 Paracoccus sp. (in: a-proteobacteria) | reverse complement strand
TTTTCCTCCATCAGCTTCTGCATCTGTTTCGACGGCAGAAAATCGTTCAGCGCGTCATACAGCGGCTGCATGTAGGGATCGACCTTTTCCTTCATGTCGCCGGGCAGAAAGCCCAGACGTTCGCCCGCCTCGACGGCCGGGCGCGACAGGATGATCTTGTCCACATGCCCGCCGATCAGCATGGTCACGCCGACCGCCACGGCCAGATAGGTCTTGCCGGTGCCCGCCGGGCCGATGCCAAAGGCCAGTTCGTTCTGAAACAGCGACCGGACATAATCCTTCTGCGCCTCGGTCCGGGGTTCGACGGATTTCTTGCGGGTGCGCAATTTGTAGTCGCCCGCCGCGAACATTTCCAATTGTTCCGCCGGTGTGGTTTCGGGCGCTGGACCATCGGCCATGCGCAAGGCCGCCTCGATCTCGCCCATTTCAACGGTGCGGCCCTGTTCAAGCCGGGCGTAAAGCGCACGCAGGACGCGCGCCGCCTCGGCCTGTGCGTCGGCCGGGCCGACCACGGCCAGAAGATTGCCCCGGCGCAGGATATGCACGCCCAGACCTTCCTCGATCCGCGCCAGATGCCGGTCATTGGCGCCGCACAGGTCGATCAGCAGCCGGTTGTCGGGAAATTCCAGCAGGGTTTCAGCGGCCGGGGTGTTATCGCCGGATGGTGCGGGGGGCGGAGGGTTCAGGCCCAAAAGTCTCTCCGAAAGATCGCGTCACCTCAAAGTGGCAATTCACGGGGATTCGCACAAGGCCAGAACGCCCCTCACCCCGGCAAGATGTGGCCGATCCGCCGCGCCCCGGCTTGCCGTCTGCCCAAATGCGCAACTTGGGGCGCGAACGCGGTCAGATATAGCTGCGCGGATACCTGCGCCCCAGACTGGTCAGCACCTCGTAACCGATGGTTCCCGCCGCCCCGGCCAGCGCATCGACGCCCTGCCGTTCGTTCAGAATATCCAGCGCGTCGGGCACATCGGTCAGGTCGGTGACATCGCAGGTAATCAGGTCCATCGAAACCCGCCCGATCACCGGGCAGGGCCGATCGCCCGCCCAAAGGCGCGCCCCGCCGCGCGACAGCGCCCTGTGCAGCCCGTCGGCATAGCCCGCAGCCACAGTCGCCACGCGCGACACCCGTTCGGCGCGCCAGCTTGCGCCATAGCCGACGAATTCGCCCGTTCGCACCACCCGCGTCTGGATCACCGGCAGCGACAGCCGCACCACGGGCCGGGCCTCGGCAAAAGGCATCCCCCCATACAGGCCCACACCGGGCCGGGTCAGGTCGAACTGATAATTCGGCCCCAACAGGATTCCGCCCGTCGCCGACAGGCTGCGGGGGGCTGTGACGCCCTGGGTCATCTCGCGGAAGGCGGTCAGTTGCCGGGCATTTTCCGGGCTGTCCTCATCGGCGCAGGCCAGGTGCGACATGACCAGCACCGGCCCTTCGCCGCCATTCGCCGCCAATGCCTCGGTGCGGATGCCCGCCCATTCGGCCGGTTCCAGCCCCAGCCGGTTCATTCCGGTGTCAAGCTGAACCGCAAAGGGTTGCCCCGGCCGCATCGCCCGATCACGGAAGAACTGCTCGGCGCTGTTCAGCACCGGAATCAGCCCGGCCAGCGGTGCGCCCGCCATATGTCCCGACAGCACAAGAATGCGCGCATCGCCCGGCAGATGCGGGCGGATCGCCTGCCCTTCGGCAGCCAGCGCGACAAAGAAATCCCGCGCCCCCGCCTCATACAGCGCTGGCGCCACGCGCAGCGCATCCAGCCCATAGGCATCGGCCTTGACCACCGCGCCCGTGCGGGCGCTGGGGGCTTTGGCCGCCAGCGCCGTCCAATTGGCCTTGATGGCCGAAAGATCAATCTGCAAAACCATAAGGCGTCGATGCGCCCAAGTCCCTTTCACGTCAAGCCCCACGGTGTGTTTGCAATTTGCACTGCCATCCCGCCGCATATTTTGCAAACTTGCGCAATTCCGCTTTGCCCGACGGGTGCGGATGCCTAAAGTGCCACAAATCCGTCACGGGAGATCCGGTCCATGAAAGACATTCACAGCGAACTTGAACGCCGCCGCGAAATCGCCCGGCTGGGCGGGGGACAGCGCCGCATCGACGCCCAACATGCGCGTGGCAAGTTGACCGCACGCGAGCGTCTGGAAATCCTGCTGGACGAGAACAGCTTTGAAGAATTCGACATGTTCGTCGCCCACCGCAGCACCGATTTCGGCATGGATGCGGAACGCCCCTATGGCGACGGCGTGGTGACCGGCTGGGGCACGATCAACGGCCGCATGGTCTATGTGTTCTCGCAGGATTTCACCGTATTTGGCGGGTCGCTGTCCGAAACCCACGCCCAGAAGATCTGCAAGATCATGGATATGGCGATGCAGAACGGCGCCCCAGTGATCGGTCTGAACGATTCCGGCGGCGCGCGGATTCAGGAAGGCGTGGCATCCCTTGCCGGCTATGCCGAGGTGTTTCAGCGCAACATCATGGCCTCGGGCGTGATCCCGCAGATCAGCGTCATCATGGGGCCTTGTGCGGGCGGTGCGGTCTATTCGCCGGCGATGACCGATTTCATCTTCATGGTGCGTGACACGTCCTACATGTTCGTGACCGGCCCGGACGTGGTGAAGACCGTCACCAACGAGGTCGTCACCGCCGAGGAACTGGGCGGCGCCTCGACCCACACCCGGAAATCCTCGGTCGCGGACGGGGCCTTCGACAACGATGTCGAGGCGCTGGTCGAAATCCGCCGGCTGTTCGATTTCCTGCCGCTGTCCAACCGCGACCGCGCGCCGACCCGGCCGTTCTTCGACGAACCGGGCCGTCTGGATCATTCGCTGAACACGCTGGTCCCCGACAACCCGAACCAGCCCTATGACATGAAGGAACTGATCCTGAAAATCGCCGA
>JAUNUO010000079.1:4155-8064 GCA_030538135.1 Paracoccus sp. (in: a-proteobacteria) | reverse complement strand
CATCTGCGCGGCGATTTCAACTATGCCTGGCCCACGGCGGAAATCGCGGTGATGGGCGCCAAGGGCGCGGTGGAAATCCTCTATCGCAGCGAGCTGGGCGATACCGACAAGATCGCCGAACGCACCCGCGATTACGAGGACCGTTTCGCCAACCCCTTCGTCGCCGCCGAAAAGGGCTTCATCGACGAGGTGATCCAGCCCTTTGGCACGCGCAAGCGGGTGGCCCGCGCCTTCGCCAGCCTGCGCAACAAGAAACTGTCGAACCCGTGGAAAAAGCACGACAACATCCCGCTGTAAGGGACTGACCGCAATGACCGTTCACACGCGCGTGTATGATGCAGCACGGCCACATTCCGCCGGGCATGTCACCCGGCTGGCTTGCGCCATCTGTCGGCGCGCGGCGGCAACGGCTAACATGCGGCATCCGGCGCACCGTCGCGCCGGATCAAACCCGAGCAGCCGGGGCACAACAGCCCCGGATTACAGGAGCAACTCCCAATGTCGAAGAAAATCGTTCTCGGCCTCGTCCTTCTGTCGGCTCTGGCCGCTTGCCAGCAGCAGCCGCAGCCGCAGGTTTCGGTTACACCCGGCCCCGTCGTGGTCACGCCCGAGCCTGTCTATCAGGGCAAATACGGCGCCAACTGATGCCATCCGGCGCGGGCGGTCCAACTGCCCGCGCCAAGGCGCCGCCCATCACCGGGGGGGTGCGCCATGCTGAAACATCGCGGCTTTCCGGGCCGCCTGCCCGGCACCGATTTTCAGTTCGTCATCCGCCGCGCCAATGCCAAGGGCGCCACGCCGATCACCCGGCGCGAACGGTTCAAGGACCGCCGCCCCGCTGACCGCCGTGCCGATGCCGCATTTCTGGCCGCGCTGATCGAACATTTCGGCGACGCCCCGTTCGAACGCGGCAATCTGGACGCGGGCCGCCTGTCGTGGCTGATCGGGCGCGAGGTTCTGGCCGTCGGCAAGCTGAACCCGACCGATTATGAACAGCTTTTCGTCGTCGATCTGGCGCGGGCCGAGGCATCCTTTCCCGAAATCTTTGCCGGGGATCAGGACGACCTGTGGGCCGATGACGACGATTGGGGCGACGCCGACGACGACGATGACGAGGGGCGCGACTGACCATGCGCAAAGCCTTGCCCATCAAATCCTTTTCACAGCCATTTCAGTTTGCCTGCGGGAATAGAAATGGCATACCTTGCGTATGTCAAATACAACCGGCCCCAGAACGGGCCTCTGATACAGGCACAGTGATATGCAGACGAAAACCTTCCTCCGTCTTTCCGGCGCTCTGGTCGTTGCGGCAACCCTTTCTGCTTGCCAGCAGGGTTACGGAACCACCGCGATTTCGCCCGACGTTCAGCGCGCCGCAGGCGGCGCTGTCGCCGGCGCGGTCATCGCCAAGGCCGTTGACGGCAACGTCGGCACCGGCGCGCTTATCGGCGGCGCCGCGGGCGCGCTGTGTGATGACATGGGCGTCTGCGCCCCGGCTGCCGGCTACTGACGGCCGGCGCCACCTCAACGCAATTGCCTTGTCTGGCCCGTGGCTGAATAGCGCGGGCGGGCTTGGCCTGACCGAAAGACATCTGTCATGTCCACCAAATTCATCCTTCTTGCATCGGGCATCAGCCTTGCCCTGTTGGCCGGCTGCACCCAGAACATCCGCCCGACCGACGCCGACCGCGCCATCATCGGCGCTGCCGGCGGCTATACCGTCCAGACCGTGCGCGGCAAGAGTGGCGGCGACCGTCTCAAGGGCGCGGCCATCGGTGCTGTCGGCGGCGCGCTCTGCGACGACGTGCGGCTTTGCCAGTAATCTGACCGCGGCCTGCATCGCGGGCGCGCAATCCTATCATATCGCCGCCCCGGCCATTGGCGTCCGGGGCGGCTTTTTCATGTCCGGGGACCAGCCATGTTCAAGAAAATCCTGATTGCCAACCGTGGCGAGATCGCCTGCCGCGTCATCAAGACCGCGCGCAAGATGGGCATCCAGACCGTTGCCGTCTATTCCGACGCCGACCGCAACGCGCTGCATGTCAAGATGGCGGACGAGGCGGTTCACATCGGCCCGCCCCCGGCGAACCAGTCCTATATCGTGATCGACAAGATCATGGACGCCATCCGCCAGACCGGCGCCGAGGCCGTCCACCCCGGCTATGGCTTTCTGTCCGAGAACATGAAATTCGCCGAGGCGCTGGAAAAGGCCGGCGTCGCTTTCATCGGCCCTCCCGTCGGCGCGATCGAGGCGATGGGCGACAAGATCACCTCGAAAAAGATCGCGCAAGAGGCGGGCGTCTCCACCGTGCCGGGCTATATGGGTCTGATCGCGGATGCCGATGAAGCGGTAAAGATCAGCCAGGAAATCGGCTATCCGGTGATGATCAAGGCCAGCGCGGGCGGCGGCGGCAAGGGCATGCGCATCGCCTGGAACGACACCGAGGCGCGCGAGGGTTTCGAATCCTCGAAGAACGAGGCCGCCAGCAGCTTTGGCGACGACCGCATCTTCATCGAGAAATTCGTCACGCAACCGCGCCATATCGAAATTCAGGTGCTGGCCGACAAGCATGGCAACGCCGTCTATCTGCACGAACGCGAATGTTCGATCCAGCGCCGCAACCAGAAGGTCATCGAAGAAGCCCCCAGCCCGTTCCTTGACGAGGCCACCCGCAAGGCCATGGGCGAACAGGCCGTCGCGCTGGCCAAGGCGGTGGGTTACACCAGCGCCGGCACGGTGGAATTCATCGTCGATGGCGACCGGAATTTCTATTTCCTTGAAATGAACACCCGCTTGCAGGTCGAACACCCGGTCACCGAACTGATTACCGGCGTCGATCTGGTCGAACAGATGATCCGCGTGGCGAATGGCGAACCTCTGCCCTTCCGACAGGACGATCTCAAGATCGACGGCTGGGCCATTGAAAGCCGCCTTTACGCCGAGGACCCCTATCGCAACTTCCTGCCCTCGATCGGGCGTCTGACCCGTTACCGCCCGCCGGTCGAGGTCGCCGCCGGGCCGATGGTGGACACCGGCAAATGGCTGGCCGAGGATGCGCGGCATGGTTCGACCGCGGTGCGGAACGATACCGGCGTCTATGAGGGCGGCGAGATCAGCATGTATTACGACCCGATGATCGCGAAACTCTGCACTTGGGCACCCACGCGCGACCGCGCCATCGAGGCCATGCGCGAGGCGCTGGACGGGTTCGAGGTCGAGGGTATCGGCCACAACCTGCCCTTCCTGTCGGCGGTGATGGACCACCCGCGCTTTATCAGCGGCGACATCACCACCGCCTTCATCGCCGAGGAATATCCCGATGGCTTTGCCGGCGTCGAACCGTCGCAGGACGCCTTGAACCGGATCGCGGCTACGGCGGCGGCGATGCACCGCGTCGCCGAAATCCGCCGCACCCGGATCACCGGACGGCTGGGCAATCACGAACGCCGCATCGGGGCGAACTGGGTGGTGCTGATCGGCAAGAACGAGGTCAAGGTCCGCATTTCGGCCGACCCCGAGGGCGCGGACGTGACCATCGGCGATCAGACCATGCGCGTCGAGGGAAGCTGGCTGCCGGGCATGTCTCTGGCCCGGCTGACGGTGGACAGCGAACCTCTGGTCATCAAGGTGGACAAGATCCACGCCGGATACCGGATGCGCACGCGCGGCGCCGACCTGAAAGTCTATGTCCGCCGCCCGCGCACCGCCGAACTGGCCCGTCACATGCCCGAAAAGGTCGCGCCGGATACGTCGAAATACCTGCTGTGTCCGATGCCGGGTCTGGTGGTAAAGATCAACGTGGCCGAAGGCGCCGAGGTGCAGGAAGGTCAGGCCCTTGCCACCATCGAGGCGATGAAGATGGAAAACATCCTGCGCGCCGAAAGGAAAGCCGTGGTCAAATCCATCAA
>JAUNUO010000079.1:0-4055 GCA_030538135.1 Paracoccus sp. (in: a-proteobacteria) | reverse complement strand
CGCCCTGTCAGCCGCCCGATGATCGCGCTGGCCCTGATTGCAGGGCTGGCGGCGGGGGCGGCTGTGCTGGCGCTGGCGTGGTCTTTTCCCGATCAGGCGGCGCGGCTGCATGATCGGGCCTCGGCCCTGATCGGGCTGGACAGTTCGCGCATGACCCACCAGGCGGTCGAACTGGCCGGGCAGTTCGCCCTTTTGGCTGCGGCGGGGACGCTGGCCTATGGGGCGGTGATCGCGCTGGTGTCGGGGCGGCGGCCCCGGTTGTGGCGGCTGACGGCGGCGGGCGGCATGATGGCCGCGCTGCCTGTGCTGGCGCTGACGCTGGCCTATCTGACGCCGCTGCCTGCATCCGGCGCGCCCTTCGTCGCGGTGGTGGGATATTTCGTCGCCGGGCTGATGCTGCGCGACTGGGTCGTGCGGCCCGTGGTGCGCTGATGGCTCCGCTGGACAACCTTCTGTCGCCCCCGGCCCAGCAGGCGCTGATCGCCGGGTTGTTTCTGGCGGCGGGCTGGTGGGTGGTGGCGTTCCAGAACGCTTGGCGCGACCGCAGGCACCGCATGGACCGGGTGCGCGACGTTCAGCGCGCCCTGTTTGCCGAAATCCGCGCCAATGTCGCCGTGCTGCGCCGCGACGATCTGGCCACCTATGGCGAGGAGATCGCCCAAAGGATCGAGACCGAGCCGGATTATTTCCCGACCATCCCGACCGAATCGAATGACGCCATCTTCCGCGCCATTCTGGAAAACATCCACGTCCTGCCGCGCGACACCATCGACCCTCTGGTCCTGTATTACAGCCAGTTGAATGCGATCACGGCGATGATCGCCGATCTGCGGATGCTGGATAAGGGGAAGGTCGGAACCGAACGCGCGGCGGCGCTGTATCGCGATTATATCGCCTTCAAGCTTGAGGCGCTGGATTTGGGCGAAACGGCGATGATCGCCATTGCCAACAACATGGACGGCACCAGAACCGCCGTCAGTAGCCCGGACGCGGCTTCGTCCGGCCGAGGATCGGTTGGACGCCCATGATCCGTTCGGCTTCGGCAATCAGCGACCGACGCGCCGCCGACAGGGCTTCGCTGCGCAGTTCGTTGCGCTGCGGTTTCTTGGTCAGGACCGGCTCGGTCCGGGGGGTGGACCGGAACAGGCGCGGGGTTTGCGGTTTTGCCATGATACCCTCACTTGTTCCTGTAAATATGGGCGCAGATTTGCCGGAAAGCAATCAGGGCAATACCCCCGCCCGCCCGATTTCCTGCCGCCGCAGCGGAAACTTGTCGATGGCACGGCTGATTTCGCGCACGGTCCAGGGGCTGGGCTTGCGCTGTTTCACCTGCCCGTCCTTGTCCATCAGAACCAGGGAAAAGCCGCGCGGGTGCAACTGCTGCCGCCATGCGCTGTTCGCCGCCGGGTCGGTGTCGGTGATGACCACCACGTCCCTCTCGATCAGCGGCGCCGGGTCGCGTTCCAGCCGCTTGATCTGCTCCAGAAACGCCGGGTCCGCGGCGGTATCGGCAAAGATCACCAAGGGCCGCGCCTGCCAGACAAACATGGCTGGATCGGCATCGGCGGCGGGCAGGATATGCAGCGCAAGATCGTCCACGGCGGCGGGCTGGCCTGCGGCCGCAGGGGGCGGGCCGGTTTCGGGCGCCCGACCGGTCGGCCATGCGGCACCCGTTGCAGGTTCTGACGGGCGCACCGGCGGCACCACCGATTCGGGCGGCGCGTCCGAACGCCCCGGCCCCATCGCAGCCACCGCCATCACGGCGGCAAACATCGCAAGCGTTAAGAATTTCAACTTCATATGCACCTCGTCTTGCCTTTGAATATAGGGCAGGCAGTCCCATCGGAAAGGACAGAATATGACAAAACCGACGCTGGACGACTGGCGCAAGCTGGCGGAAAAGGAACTCAAGGGTCGCAGCCCCGACAGCCTCAACTGGGAAACGCTGGAGGGGATCGAGGTCAAGCCGCTGTATACCGCCGATGATACCGCGGAACTGGACCACATGGGCAGCCTGCCCGGCATCGCCCCCTTCACCCGCGGCCCCCGCGCCACGATGTATGCCGGCCGTCCTTGGACCATCCGCCAATACGCGGGCTTTTCCACCGCCGAGGAATCGAACGCATTCTATCGCCGCGCCCTTGCCGCCGGTCAGCAGGGCGTGTCCGTCGCCTTCGACCTGGCCACCCATCGCGGCTATGACAGCGACCATCCTCGCGTCGTGGGCGACGTCGGCAAGGCGGGCGTCGCCATCGATTCGGTCGAGGACATGAAGATCCTGTTCGACGGTATCCCGCTGGACAAGGTGTCGGTCAGCATGACCATGAACGGCGCCGTCATCCCGATCCTGGCGAATTTCATCGTCACCGGCGAGGAACAGGGCCATGACCGTTCGGTGCTGTCCGGCACCATCCAGAACGACATCCTCAAGGAATTCATGGTGCGGAACACTTATATCTATCCGCCCGAGCCTTCGATGCGGATCATTTCCGACATCATCGAATACACCTCGAACGAGATGCCCAAGTTCAACTCGATCTCGATCTCCGGCTATCACATGCAGGAAGCGGGCGCGAACCTGGTGCAGGAACTGGCCTTCACCCTGGCCGACGGGCGCGAATACGTCCGCGCCGCGCTGGCCGCCGGGATGGACGTGGACCAGTTCGCCGGGCGACTGTCGTTCTTCTGGGCCATCGGCATGAATTTCTTCATGGAAATCGCCAAGATGCGCGCCGCCCGCCTGCTGTGGCACCGCATCATGTCGGAATTCGCCCCGAAAAAGGACAGCAGCCTGATGCTGCGCACCCACTGCCAGACCTCGGGCGTGTCGTTGCAGGAACAGGACCCCTACAACAACGTCATCCGCACCGCCTACGAGGCGATGTCGGCGGCCCTTGGCGGCACCCAGTCGCTGCACACCAACGCGCTGGACGAAGCCATCGCCCTGCCCACCGAGTTTTCCGCCCGCATCGCCCGGAACACCCAGCTTATCCTGCAAGAGGAAACCGGCATCACCCATGTCGTCGATCCCCTTGCCGGCAGCTACTACGTCGAAAGCCTGACCGCCCAGATCGCCGACAAGGCATGGTCCCTGATCCAGGAGATCGAGGAAATGGGCGGCATGACCAAGGCCGTCGGCACCGGCATGCCCAAGCTGCGGATCGAGGAAACCGCCGCGCGGCGTCAGGCGATGATCGACCGGGGCGAGGAGGTCATTGTCGGCGTCAACAAATACCGCAAGGACAAGGAAGACCCGATCGACATTCTGGACATCGACAATGTCAAGGTCCGCGACAGTCAGATCGCGCGTCTGACGAAAATCCGCGAAACTCGCGACGAATCCGCCTGTCAGGCCGCGCTGGAGGAAATCACCCGCCGCGCAAGCGAGGGCGGCAACCTGCTTGAGGCCGCCGTCGAGGCGGCGCGCGCCCGTGCATCTGTTGGGGAAATCAGCATGGCCATGGAAAAGGAATTCGGCCGCCACCGCGCCGAGGTGAAAACGCTGGCCGGGGTTTACGGCGCCGCCTATGAGGGCGACGAAGGCTTTGTCCAGATTCAGCGTGACGTGGACGCCTTTGCCGAGGCCGAAGGCCGCCGCCCGCGGATGCTGGTGGTGAAAATGGGTCAGGACGGCCACGACCGCGGCGCCAAGGTCATCGCCACCGCCTTTGCCGACATCGGCTTTGACGTGGATGTGGGCCCGCTGTTCCAGACCCCGGAAGAAGCCGCGCAGGACGCCATCGACAACGACGTGCATGTGGTCGGCATCTCGTCGCAGGCCGCTGGCCACAAGACGCTGGCGCCCAAGCTGATTGAGGCGCTGGCGGCTCAGGGCGCCAAGGATATTCTGGTGATCTGTGGCGGCGTCATCCCGCAGCAGGATTACGACTATCTGCGCAAGGCGGGCGTCAAGGCGATCTTCGGCCCCGGCACCAACATCCCCGCCGCCGCCGCCGACATCCTGCGCCTGATCCGCGAGGCACGGGGCTAAGGTCTGATCGCACACCTGCCTTCGGGCTATCTGCTGGGTCGCGCCACCGATGCGCGCGGCCCGG
>JAUNUO010000319.1 GCA_030538135.1 Paracoccus sp. (in: a-proteobacteria) | reverse complement strand
AAAAGCGGCGCCCGGATCAGCCCTGCGACGGATCGTCGCCCAGCAGTTCATACAGTTCCCGCGCCTCGGGCGCGGGGCCGCGCCTTGTGCCAAGCGCCAGCACCCGCAGCGCGATCACCCGGCCATGCGCCGAAACGGTGATCTGATCGCCGGGGCGGATGGCGCGACCCGGCTTGCGCACCGGCGCGCCGTTCACGCGCACCCCGCCACCCTCGATCCGGTCGGCGGCCAGACCGCGCGCCTTGAACAGGCGCGCGTGGAACAGCCATTTGTCCAGCCGCAGCGTGTCGGCGCCGTCGTCCGCCAAGGCTCAGCTTTTGTCCTTGAGCGCGGCCAGAACGGCGAAGGGATTATCCGGGTCGATCTTCTTTTCCGGGCGGTCGGGGCGCGCGGAAAAGGTCTTGGCGCCCTGATGCCCGCCCTTGGGACCACCCTTGCCCTTGAACCCGCCCTTGGGCTTGCCGCCGCGATCCGGGCGGTCGCTCTGTTCGCCACGGGGCGGACGGCCCTTGCGCTCACCCCGGTCAGGACGGTCGCCGCGGTTCTCGCTATGGTCGCCCTGCCCTTCCGCGCGCGGTTGCTGGCCACGCTGGCCGCGACGCTCGCCCGGCCCCTGCCCGTCGCGCTGAGGACGGCGATTGCCGCGCGGCTTGGGCGCCCAGCGGAAGGTATAGAAGGTTTCCATCTCTGGCCCGGCCTCGGCGGCTTCGCCGTCGCCTTCATTCTGGGGCGCGGGGTCGCCTTCTAAGGCGGCAGATTCGGCCTCGGCGGCCTTGCGGGCCGCCTGCTCGGCCTCCCATCTGGCGCGGGTTTCGGCGGCCAGAACGGATTCTTCCTCGGTCAGAATGGCCGCCGGTTCGCCCTCGGGGGCAGGTTCGGGCACCACGACCGGATCGGGGCGGGTCTTGACCCGCTCACCCTTTTCGGCGGCATAGCCCAGACCTTCCATCAGCCCGGCAAACTGTTCCAGCGTCATGCCGGTGATCGACAGCATGTCGGGATTGGCTTCGAACCCGGCGCGGGTGTCCTGCGTGCGGATCAGGTCGGCCAGACGTTCCAGCATGTCGATGCGGATCGCCCGGTCACCCGCGGGATGATAGCCCGACAGCGTGTAGTGATTGCGCGGCACATCCGGCAGATGCGGGATCGTCACCAGACCCGGCGGCGGGCTTTCGGGAAATTCCGCCAGCCCTTCGGCCAGCGACCACAGCACCAGCCGCAGCCGGGTCGGTGCGGGTTTAAGCAATGCGGGCATGAAGACGGTGAACTGACCGAACCGCACGCCATGCTTGCGCAACAGGCCGCGCGATTCCTGATCCAGATCCTTGACCTCGGCGGTCACACCGTCGCGCGGCAGGATGCCAAGCGATTCCACCAGACGGAAGGCAAAGCCGCGCGCCAGACCCGTCAGCGCCTCGTCTTTTTGCAGGGCGATCAGCGGCTCGAACAGGGTCGCGACCTTGCGGTCGATGAAATGTTGCAGGCGGCGTTTGACCTTTTCGGCGATCTCTGGCCCGGCCTCGTCATCGACGAACGCGTCGATGCCGGGATGCAGCGGATCGGCCCCCTTGACCAGCTTGCCCACGGCAGAGCTGCCCCACATCAACCCGCCCTGTTCGGTAAAGTCCAGCTCGGTGTCGGGGGCGTTATAGAACCGGTCGGCGCGCAGATGGAATTCCGGGCGCAGCG
>JAUNUO010000078.1:8338-12951 GCA_030538135.1 Paracoccus sp. (in: a-proteobacteria) | reverse complement strand
AGATGACCGGCGCGCATTCAGGCCGCATCCTGTTCCCCGCGCCTTACGTTGAATCTATAATGAACGTTCTGGTGCTGAGCCGTTAAAAAAAAAACCGGGGCGTCGATGCGCCCCGGCAAACTCGCTACACATACTGTCGGGATCAGCTATCCGAGTCGGCACCGTCGGATTCGCCGCCGTCCGAGTCTCCGCCACCTGAATCGCTGCTGTCGGATGTGTCGCTATCCGAGCCATCCGCACCAGCGCCTGCATCCGTATCGGCGGCGCCGTCATCCGAGGCATCATCTGCGGCTTCATCGGTATCGGTATCGGTGCCCGGCGCGGAGTCATCCGCAGCGGCCTGACTGCCCTGCCCGCCAGCCGTGGCATCGACCGGGGTTTCGGTCGGAACCGGCTGGCCGTTCACGCTCAGCAACTGGCCACGCACCAGATGGTAAACCAGTTCGATCGGCTGGCCATCGCGCTGTGCGGTCACGGTCAGCATGGCCGCATCGCGCAGGATGTGAACATTGGTAAATCCCTGCGCGATCAGCGTTTCCGCGATGGTTTCATCATTCGCGCTGCGGTCGATCTGCGGGTAGATATGCTGCGGCGGGGTTTCCGTGGTCGCGGCGTCAGGGATCACGACGGCCGGGGCACCGGGCGTATCCACAACCGTCGGGGTCTGCGCCAAGGCGGCACCCGACAACAGCGCGGACAGCGCGGCAGCCTTGCCGACGATCAGGGTCAGGGTCAGCGGTTTGTTGATCATGGTCTTCTCCGTCATACGGTTCTGGACCACAAACGCGCGCCGCCCGATCTGGTTTCCAACGGCGGTGTTTTTCTACCTTCGGTGGCAGGGTGATGCCATTTCAGGCCTTGATATCAACCCCAAGATGCTTGGCGACGGTGAAAATGTCCTTGTCGCCCCGGCCCGACAGGTTCACCACGATCAGGTGATCGGCGGGCAGGCCGGGCGCAATCTTCACCACATGGGCCAGCGCATGGCTGGGTTCCAGCGCGGGGATGATGCCCTCGGTCTCGCACAGCAGGGTAAAAGCGGCCAGCGCCTCGTCGTCGGTGACGCTGACATATTCGGCCCGGCCCACGTCATGCAGCCAGGAATGTTCCGGCCCGATGCCGGGGTAATCCAGCCCGGCGCTGATCGAATGACCTTCCAGAATCTGGCCTTCGTCGTCCTGCAACAGATAGGTGCGGTTGCCGTGCAGTACGCCCGGACGCCCGCCCGACAAGGATGCGCAATGCTGCACCGTCTCGTCCACGCCCTTGCCGCCGGCCTCGACACCGATGATGCGCACGGACGGATCATCAAGGAAGGGATGGAACAGCCCCATCGCGTTCGAGCCGCCACCGATTGCGGCCACGACCGTATCGGGCAAGCGGCCCTCGGCCTCGGCCAACTGGGTTTTGGTCTCGCGCCCGATGATGGTCTGGAAATCGCGCACCATTGCCGGATAGGGATGCGGCCCCGCCACCGTACCGATGCAATAAAACGTGTCGCGCACATTCGTCACCCAATCGCGCAGCGCGTCGTTCATCGCATCCTTCAGCGTGCCCCGGCCCGATTTCACCGGCACCACCTCGGCCCCCAGCAAACGCATACGGAACACGTTGGGCTGCTGACGTTCCACGTCATGCGCGCCCATATACACGATACATTTCAGCCCGAATTTGGCACAGACGGTCGCGGTCGCCACGCCATGCTGCCCCGCGCCGGTTTCCGCGATGATCCGTGTCTTGCCCATGCGGCGGGCCAAAAGGATCTGACCCAGCACGTTGTTGATCTTGTGGCTGCCGGTGTGGTTCAGCTCCTCGCGTTTCAGATAAACGGTCGCGCCGCCTAGCCGTTCGGTCAGCCGTTCCGCCTTATACAACGGCGAGGGACGACCAACGTAATGTTTCCACAGATCATCCATTTCGGCCCAGAAACTCGGGTCGGTCTTGGCCTTTTCATATTCGGCCTGCAAATCGAGGATCAGCGGCATCAGCGTTTCGCTGACGAAACGGCCGCCGAAAATGCCGAAGCGGCCCTGTTCGTCGGGTCCGTTCCTAAAGCTGTTCATCAGGTCGTCGGCCATGGCGCTGCCCTTGGTTGAAAGAGGATCAGAGCGCCTTCTTATAGCCGATATGGCTGGCCGTGAAGCCCAGGCGGTCATAGAAACGATGCGCATCGCCGCGCGCCTTGTTGGTAGTGAACTGCATCAACCGGCATTCGGCGGCGCGGGCCCGTTCCTCGGCATCGGCGATCAGCAGCGCGCCCAGACCCTGCCCGCGATGGGATGCGGCAACGCGCACGCTCTCGATCTGCGCCCGGCGCGCGGCGGACAGGGACAGCCCGCTGATAAAGGTGATCTGATAGCAGGCGACGACCTGCCCGGCGTCCTCGGCGACGATCAGATGGTTGGCACCCTCGGCCCGCATCGCGTCAAAAGCAGCCAGATAGGGGGCAAGGTTGGCGGTTTCGCGCCCCTGCCCCAGCATATCGTCGGCCAGCATCGCCATCACGGCGGAAACGTCGGCACGGGTCGCCTCGCGCCAGATCATTGCGCGGATGCGATGAAGTCACGGATCAGCCCGGCATCCTTGATCCCCGGCGCGGTTTCCACCCCCGAGGACACATCGACCCCCGGCGCGCCGGTCAGGCGGATCGCCTCGGCCACATTCGCCGGGGTCAGCCCGCCCGCCAGCAGCCAGGGTTTCAACGGGCGCCGCCCGGCCAGCAGGCGCCAGTCAAAGGTCAGCCCGTTGCCGCCGGGCAGATCGGCACCGGGCGCAGGCTTGGCGTCGATCAGCAGCATGTCGGCGACAAGCCCGTAATCCCATAACGCCTCAAGATCGGGGGGCGCCGCGATGCCCACCGCCTTGATGACAGGCAGCCCTGTCAGCGCCTTGATCTCGGCCACGCGCGCGGAGGTTTCTGCGCCGTGAAGCTGAATCAGGTCCAGCGGCACCTCGGCCAACGTCTGGGTCAGCAGCGCATCATCGGGGTTCACGAACAGCCCCACGCGGGCCACGCCGGGCGGCACATCGGCGCCCAAAGCCGCCGCCTGAGCAGGCGTCACCGCGCGCGGCGATTTCGGGAAAAACACAAAGCCCAGATAGCGCGCCCCAGCCTGCACCGCAGCATCGACATGCACCGCCTCGCGCAGCCCGCAGATCTTGACCTGCGCCATCTCAGCCGCGTGGGGCCGAAGGCAAGGTGGTTCCGGTTGCCGGTTCGGCCGAAGCGGTCGGGCGCGGCGTCGCGGGCATCCGCGAGGGCGCATCGACGATGGCCAGAATATCGTCCTGCGGACGCTTATATATGGGCTGCCCCCGGCCCGAGCGCGCTTCCAGCCGGGCCAGTTCAGCAGCCCGATAGCTGGATTCGCGGCGCAGATGCGCCTCGCGCAGCCATTCCCAGATCAGTCCTGCGATCATCCCGACCAGAACCGCCAGCAGGATCACAAGAAACAGCGGCAATTGCACCGACCAGTTCACGCCCAGATAATCGCCAAAGCGCGCCGGAAAGGCATTCAGCGTCACCACCTGTCGGTTCGCCAGCGCAACGGCGATCAGGACGAGGGCCAGCAAGGCGACGAAGATCAGACGAACAAGGCGCATCGGGAATCCTTTCGGCAGCGGTCAGACCCGTTTTGGCCGATCAGGCCTCGCCGTTCAACCGGTCGCGCAACAGTTTGCCGGTCTTGAAGAACGGAACGTGCTTTTGTTCGACATCGACGGATTCGCCGGTGCGCGGGTTACGACCCGTGCGGGCGTCACGCTTTTTGACCGAAAACGCACCGAAACCGCGCAGTTCCACCCGGTCGCCACGCTCCATCGCGCCGATGATTTCCTCGAAGACGGTGTTCACGATCCGCTCGACATCGCGACGGAACAGGTGAGGGTTCTCGTCGGAGATTCTCTGGATCAGTTCTGAACGGATCATTTCTACCCCTGCATCTGGTCCCGGTCAGCGGTCCGGCATTTCGGGCCATATTATGCCGCCGCGCGCCCCGATGAAAGAGGAAACACGATAGAAGTCATTTGGTTGCCTTGGCGGGTGGAGAAAACCCGCCGCCGCGGACCAGTGCCAGACCGGCAAGACCCGTACCGACGATGACCGCCAGCCCGGCCAGGGCCAGTGTATCGGGCCAGTCGCCGAACACAACCACGCCCAGAAAAGCCGCTGCGATCAACTGCACATAGATCAGCGGCGCGATCACGCTGGCCAGGGTCGTGCGGCTGACCCGGACCAGCATGTAATTCCCCAGAGCCGAGGCTGCGGCGCTGCCCAGGATCAGTGCGGCCATGGTCGCGTCGAACGCACCCGGCGCCTGTGGCAGCCCCGGCACCGCCAGCAGGACCGAGCCGATCAGCAGTTGCGAGGCCAGCAGAAACCGCGGCCGGAAGGCCCCCGCCAGCCAGCGCGTGGCTGTCAGATAACCGCCGTAAAAACAGCCGGCCAACAGCGCGAACCCCATGCCGCGCCCCATCCCGGCGCCCGGTTGAACGACCATCAGCACCCCGACGAAACCCAGCAACAGCAGGGCAAAGCGCGCCCAGGTGACCCGTTCGCGCAGCAACAGCGCGGCCAACAGATAGGACACCACCGGCCCGATGAAAAAACCGCC
>JAUNUO010000078.1:3548-8238 GCA_030538135.1 Paracoccus sp. (in: a-proteobacteria) | reverse complement strand
AAGAACGTGGCAAGCGCGATCAGAAGGACGGTGCGCGGGGTTATGGTGGGGGGCATCGGCCTTCATTCGTTTAGCGGGCAGAAGGCACAAGCTAGAGCGGGCAGAGAGAATGGGAAAGGGCAAACGGATATCGGTTTCGTGCGCGGATCATGTGCAATATTGCCATGGCCCCGGATCACGTTCTGAAGATTTTGACCACTTCCATGATGGTCAGCACCACTGATGCCGCAAGCAGGATCATGTTGAAATACCGAAGCCGACCGATAATGCCATCATCTATAAACAGAAACGATGTGAACAGCGCGTCGGACAGCAGGCAAACGCCAAGGCTTTTCTTTTTTCCGCCATCTTCAATTCATATTCGCCGTGACCAATGGTCAACCGACAAAAAACCCCGTCCCTGCATCATACAGGGACGGGGCAATTTCACGCGATGGCCATGATCAGCTGCGGCTCTTCAGCGCCGCGCCCAGGATATCGCCCAGCGAGGCACCTGAGTCCGAAGAACCATACTGTTCCACGGCCTCTTTTTCCTCGGCGATCTCGCGGGCCTTGATCGACAGGCCCAGACGGCGGGTCTTGGTGTCGATGTTGGTCACGCGGGCGTCAACCTTGTCGCCGACCTGGAAACGCTCGGGGCGCTGGTCCTGACGGTCGCGGGCCAGATCGCTGCGGCGGATGAACGATTTGACGCCGTTGTATTCCACCTCGATCCCGCCATCCTCGATCGCGGTGATTTCGACGGTCACGACCGAGCCGCGCTTGACGCCGTCGGTGGCCTCGACCATCGTGTCGTTTTCCAGCGCCTTGATCGACAGGCTGATACGCTCTTTCTCGATATCCACTTCCTGAACGACGGCTTTCACCATATCGCCCTTGCGGAAATCCTGAATCGCGTCTTCGCCGCGGGTATCCCACGAGATGTCGGACAGGTGGACCATGCCGTCGATGTCGCCGTCCAGACCGATGAACAGACCGAATTCGGTGATGTTCTTGACCTCGCCCTCGATCGGGGTGCCGGCCGGGTGGGTTTCGCTGAACACTTCCCACGGGTTGCGCATGGTCTGTTTCAGACCCAGCGAGACGCGGCGCTTGGCCTCGTCAATTTCCAGCACCATCACGTCAACCTCTTGCGAGGTGGACACGATCTTGCCGGGGTGGACGTTCTTCTTGGTCCAGCTCATTTCCGAGACGTGGACCAGACCCTCGACACCGGCTTCCAGTTCCACGAAGGCGCCGTAATCGGTGATGTTGGTCACGCGGCCGGAATGGACGCTGCCCAGCGGGAACTTGTTGCCGACGGTATCCCACGGATCGGCCTGCAACTGCTTCATGCCCAGGCTGATGCGGTGGCTGTCCTTGTTGATCTTGACCACCTGAACCTTGACGGTCTCTCCGATGGACAGGATTTCCGACGGGTGGTTCACGCGGCGCCATGCCATGTCGGTGACATGCAGCAGGCCATCGACACCGCCCAGATCGACGAAAGCGCCGTATTCAGTGATGTTCTTGACAACGCCGTCAACCACCTGACCTTCGGTGAGGTTGCTGATGACCTCGGCGCGCTGTTCGGCGCGGCTTTCTTCCAGAATGGCGCGGCGCGAGACGACGATATTGCCGCGGCGGCGGTCCATTTTCAGGATCTGGAACGGCTGTTTCAGCCCCATCAGCGGGCCGGCATCGCGCACGGGGCGCACATCGACCTGCGAACCGGGCAGGAACGCGACAGCGCCGCCCAGATCGACGGTGAAGCCGCCCTTGACGCGGCCGAAGATGGCGCCTTCGACGCGCTCTTCCGCGGCATAGGCTTTTTCCAGACGGTCCCACGCCTCTTCGCGGCGGGCTTTTTCGCGGCTGATGCTGGCTTCGCCGCGGGCGTTTTCGACGCGGTCCAGATAAACCTCGACCTCATCGCCGACGGCGATGGTCGGCGCTTCGCCGGGGTTTGCGAATTCCTTCAGATCAACGCGGCCTTCCATTTTATAGCCGACGTCGATGATGGCCTGTCCGGCCTCGATGGCGATGACCTTGCCTTTGACAACGCTGCCCTCTTCGGGGGTGTCAATGGCGAGGCTTTCGTTCAGCATCGCCTCGAAATCTTCCATGGTAGCTTTTTCAGCCATGTGGTTGTGTTTCCTTTAACAATGGTTTCCGGCCATGCGGTTGGCTCCGCCGGTCTTTATCGCCGTTCGGGAACGACAAAGGGTCGCGGCTGGCGCCCGACCCGTGGATAAGCGGCCTGTTCTGGCCATGTCGCCCCGATTGACTTGCGCGCGATATAGCCGCGCAGCCCCGGAAAGGCAAGCGTTCCGCCCCAAGATGCGTATCTGGGCAAACCAAAAGCGGCGGTCAGGCGATGATGTCGGGGGTCAGTTCGTCCTCAAGCCGGGAAATCTGGTCCTTGAGCACCAGCTTCTGCCGTTTCAGCCGTTGCAAGGTCAGGGCCGAGGTCATCGAGGCCGCCGAGAGCGCCGCGATCGCCTCGTCCAGATCGCGGTGTTCGCGACGCAGCACCTCAAGCCGGGCGCGGGCGATTTCTTCGTGCGACATTTCGTGTTGGGAATTCATGGCAGGCCCGTGGCGTCGGCAGTGGCGCCCTTTATAACTTGTCGGATCAAGGCTGTTAACACGGATTCTGCAACGGCCGGGCATTTATGGCCGGGCGCGACGGCGGGTTCGACCCGCGCGATTGCTTGCCCTTGTTTCCGACAGGGATCGTTTCCATATTTCCCTCATACCAGTCGCCGTTACGGGACCGGTGCCGAAGAACAGTCGCTTGCATCCGAAGGGCTGAAGATGAGCAAGATTTCACTGGGGACACACCCGTTCCTTCTGGGTTTCGACCAGATCGAGCGTCTGGCCGAACGCGCCGCAAAAGGCGCCGAGGGGTATCCGCCCTATAACATCGAACACATGCCGCCCGACGCCTTTCGGATCACGCTGGCCGTCGCCGGCTTTTCCGAGGACGATCTGGCGATCACCACCGAGGACCGGCAATTGGTCATCCGTGGCCGTCAGGGCGAACCGTCCGAGGATCGCGTGTTCCTTCACCGGGGCATCGCCGCACGCGCCTTTCAGCGCAGCTTTGTTCTGGCAGATGGCGTGGATGTGACCGGCGCGCATCTGGAAAACGGGCTGCTGAATATCGACCTGAAAAGGGTGCAGCCGCAACAAGTGGTGCAGACCATACCGATCAGCCGCAGATAAAGGGGATCAGAGATGAATACGAAATTTGATTTTGGCGATGGCGGAGCCGGCAACACCGTCTATATCCGCCGCGTCGCCATGACGGACCTGCCGAACGAGGTGCGCGAACAGGCGCCCGGCGTCGACAGCCTTTACGCCGTGCACGGCATCGACGGGGAACGCCTTGCGCTGGTGCGTGACCGGCAGATGGCCTTCATGCTGGCCCGCCAGAACGAGCTGACGCCGGTCAGCGTTCACTGATAGCCCATAAAGGCGAAACTGCCGCCATCCGGTGCCCAGCAGGGGGTGTTGATCGCCCCCTGCCCGCAGCGCAGACGGACCACCGGGCGCCGGTTCCGGCCATCGGCGTCCATCAGGCACAGCGCCACATCCATCCCGCGCGGATGGCTGGTGCTGCCGGGCGGATAGGCCAGATACACGACATGCCGTCCGCAGGGCGAAGGATGCGGGAACCAGTTGACATTGTCATCCCTGAAGACCGGCGCGGCGTTCTGCCCATCGGTGCCGACACGCCAGATCTGTGCGTGGCCAGTGTCATCCGAATTGAACCAGACGAACCGGCCGCAGGCGGAAAAGTCCGGCCCGCCATGGTGCGCCGTGCCGGGGATCAGGATGCGTTCTGTCCCGTCCGGGTCCAGCACCGCCACCCGCACCACCCGGTCACCGGCGCGCGCGCAGGCATAGGTCAGCCGCCCGCCGTGCGCGCTGTGCCATCAGCTTGGCTGTGCCAGCCCCAGATCGCGCGGACCATCGGCGCTCAGAACATGGATGCCTGAACCCCGGTCATCATGGCAGGAAAACACGATCCGCCCGTCGGGCAGGAACCCGTGATCGTTGTTGCACCGATCCAGCCCGCCGATGTCGATGGCCGTCAGCCCGCTGGCATCCGCCCGCCATAAGCGACCGTCGCCGTTGACCAGAAACCAGCCATCAGGATGCCAATTCGGCGCCTCGATCAGATGCGGCGTGCGCAGGGCCACCCGGCTGGCGCCCGTGGCGAGATCGTGGATTTCCAGCGAGGATTGCCAGCCCATCGCATCCCCCAAATGAAAAGCCCCGCCGCAGCGGGGCTTTGCCATCAGTTCATGCCGATCAGGCCCATGCTTTCCAGCTTGAGCAGCACCTGGTGGGCGGCGCTGTCCACGTCGATATTGGTCGTATCGACACGCAGTTCGGGGGTCGCCGGTTCTTCGTAAGGATCCGAAACGCCGGTGAATTCCTTGATCTTGCCTTCTCGGGCCAGTTTATACAGGCCCTTGCGGTCGCGGCGTTCGCATTCCTCGATGGGGGTCGCCACATGGACCTCGACAAAGGCGCCGCCGGCCTCGACCATCTCGCGCACGGCGCGGCGAGTGGCGGTATAGGGCGCGATCGGCGCACAGATGGCGATGCCGCCGTTCTTGGTGATTTCCGATGCGACATAGCCGATGCGCTTGATGTTGATGTCGCGGTGTTCCTTGGAGAACCCCAGTTCCGACGACAG
>JAUNUO010000078.1:0-3448 GCA_030538135.1 Paracoccus sp. (in: a-proteobacteria) | reverse complement strand
TGCGCTTGATGTTGATGTCGCGGTGTTCCTTGGAGAACCCCAGTTCCGACGACAGATGCTTGCGCACCACGTCACCGTCCAGCAGCGACACGGGACGGCCGCCCATTTCCATCAGCTTGACCATCAGCGCGTTGGCGATGGTGGATTTGCCGCTGCCCGACAGGCCGGTGAAGAACACCGTGAACCCCTGTTGCGCCCGCGGCGGCGACGTGCGGCGCAATTGCTGCACCACCTCGGGAAAGCTGAACCATTCGGGGATGTCCAGCCCCTCGCGCAGGCGGCGGCGCAGTTCGGTGCCGCTGATGTCCAGCACGGTGGAACCTTGGGGCACCTCGTTCGCGGGGAAATAGCTGGCCTTTTCCTGCACATAGACCATGTGCTTGAAGTCCACCATCTCGACGCCGATTTCGTCCTCGTATTTCTTGAACAGTTCCTGCGCGTCATAAGGGCCGTAGAAGTCCTGCCCCTGACTGTTCTTGCCGGGACCGGCGTGATCGCGGCCGACGATGAAATGCGTCGCGCCGTGGTTGCGGCGGATCAGCCCGTGCCAGACCGCCTCACGCGGGCCGGCCATGCGCATGGCAAGGTTCAACAGCGACAGGGTGGTGGTGGCCTGCGGGTATTTGTCCAGCACCGCCTCGTAACAGCGGACGCGGGTGAAATGATCGACGTCGCCCGGCTTGGTCATGCCGACGACCGGGTGGATCATCAGGTTGGCCTGCGCCTCACGCGCGGCGCGGAAGGTCAGTTCCTGATGCGCGCGGTGCAGCGGGTTGCGGGTCTGGAACACAACCACGCGCTGCCAGTTCAGTTTCTTGAACATTGCACGCAATTCGTTTGGCGTGTTGCGGCGGCCACGGAAATCGTAATGGGTCGGCGCTTGCAGGCCCTTGACCTTCCCGCCCAGATAGACCGGCCCGGCGATGTTATGCAGATAGTTCACGGCGGGATGCGCCAAATCATCGGCCCCGAAAACCTTTCCCGCCTCGACCGATTTGTTCGGCATCCATTTGTCGGTAACGGAGAGGATCGCCAGAATGACGCCTTCCTGATCGCGCAAGGCAATGTCGATGCCGGGCGCCACGCCATCGGCAAACTTTTCCGACACGTCCAACGTGATCGGCATCGGCCACAGGCTGCCGTCGGACAGCCGCATGTCGTTCACAACGCTATTGTAATCTGCTTCGGTCAGAAAACCCTTCAGCGGGTTGAAACCGCCGTTCATCAGCAGTTCCAGATCGCAGATCTGGCGCGGGGTCAGATCCCAGGACGGCATGTCGCCGGCTTCGTCCTTCAGGGCGGCGGCGGCTTCGGGCGAAACATACAGTTCGGGAATCGGGGTGTGGTTGGTGGGTTCGGTCATGGGTTCAGTCTTGCACAGAGGCGGCGCAGGAGGGCCGCAGGGATAGCGGGCGCATATCGGCAGGCTGACGGAAAGACAACGGCGACACGGATCGGTTGTCAAAAAAACGCCGATGCCATCACCCCCTGTTACAAAATCGGAACAATATTCCGGGTTTTTCGTTCTGTTCCGAACAACAGCAGGAGGAAGGATACTCACATGACACCGGAAGAAAAGCGCGCCCTGAATCAGGATGAACAGGATTTGTCCCTGACCGCGCGTCAGCCACGCTTGGCCGAACTGTCCGACAACGACCTGTCCGACCTGATCCGTCGCCTGCGCGACCGGCGCGACCGCGCCCGCGACATCGCCAACCGCCAGCGCCGGGAAGCGCGCGGCAAGGCCGCCCCCCGCGGCGATGTTCCTGCGCAACGAAACGACGGCACCAAGACCAAGCATGACTACCTGTCCGCCGCCCTGCGCCGCGCGACAGCCGAAAGCAAAAAGCGTAAGGGCGGCGCGCCGCGCGCCGCAACACAGGCACAACTTGCCCGCAAGGCCGCCGATCTCAAGGCCGCCGCCGCCGAAGCGGACAGCATGAAAGAGGACGGCGGCCCGCTTCACCCGCGCGACCCTGACGCAGATAAGGGCAAGAAGAACCTCGAAGATACCGCGCGGATCAAATACCCCTCGGGCGCCTTCGAACATGCTGGGGAAAAGCCTGCCCGCGAACGTTCCGGCCATCGCGGTTGACGGCACCCCTGACCCCCTGCCCCGCGCCCGATGTGGCGCGGGTTTTCGTTTGCGGCGCCTCAAGCCTTGCACCCGCCTGTCACAAGGGCCAGATTCGCGGCAAGCGAATGACAGGAGACGCTATGCATCCGACCCCGGTTTTCGACGCGAAAGACAATGGCGCGGTCCCCCTTGGCGACCTGCCGGTCTGGGATCTGACCGATCTTTATCCCGCGCCCGACGCGCCCGAACTGGCCGCCGATCTGGATCGGCTGCGCGACAAGGCCACCGCGTTTGCCGCCGATTATCAGGGCAAGCTGGCCGATCTGGACTCCGCAGGAATGGCGCAGTGCATCGCGCGATATGAAACGATCAATAATCTGGGCGGGCGGATCATGTCCTATGCCGGGCTGCGGCACGCCCAGAACACCGCCGATCCGGCACGGGCGAAACAGTTGGGCGACTTGCAGGCGCGCGTCACCGACGACACCACGCCGCTGGTTTTTTTCAGCCTGGAGTTCAACCGTATCCCCGACGACCGCTATCAGGCCGTGTTCGCCGATCCCGCGATCGCGCGTTACAAGCCGGTGTTCGACCGGATGCGCGCCATGCGACCGCATCAGTTGTCGGACGAACTGGAACAGTTCCTGCACGACAATTCCGTCGTCGGCGCGGCGGCGTGGAACCGGCTGTTCGACGAAACCATGACCGCGCTGCAATTCGACGTGGACGGCGAAACCTTGGGGCTGGAACCCACGCTGAACCTGCTGACCGACCATAACCGTTCCCGGCGCGAGGCCGGGGCGCGGGCTTTGGCTGTCACATTCGGCGCGAACCAAACGCTGTTTGCGCGCATTCACAACACGCTGGCCAAGGAAAAGGCCATCGAGGACAAATGGCGCAAGATGCCCACCCCGCAATATGGCCGCCACCTGTCCAACGACGTGGAACCCGAGGTGGTCGAGGCTTTGCGCGCAGCCGTGGTGGCCGCCTATCCGCGCCTGTCGCACCGCTATTATGCGCTGAAAGCACGCTGGCTGGGGCTGGACAAATTGCAGGTCTGGGACCGCAACGCGCCCCTGCCGACCGAAACCCCGCGCCTGATCGGCTGGGACGAGGCACGGGACATCGTTCTGGACGCCTATGCCGGGTTTGACCCGGAACTGGCCGATCTGGCGCGGCCGTTTTTCGAGAAGGGCTGGATTGATGCGGGCGTCACCCCCGGCAAGTCGCCCGGTGCCTTTGCCCATCCGACCGTGACGGATGTGCACCCCTATGTCCTGCTGAACTATCTGGGCAAACCGCGCGACGTGATGACACTGGCGCATGAACTGGGCCATGGCGTGCATCAGCGTCTGGCCGCCGCGCAGGGGG
>JAUNUO010000077.1:7685-12992 GCA_030538135.1 Paracoccus sp. (in: a-proteobacteria) | reverse complement strand
CGATCCGAAAAGATCAGTTCTTCGCGTAATATTCGACGACCAGGTTCGGTTCCATCACGACGGCATAGGGCACGTCGCCCAGGGCCGGGGTGCGCACGAAGGTCGCGGTCAGCTTGTTCGTGTCAACGTCCAGATAATCCGGCACGTCGCGTTCCGCCGAACCCACCGCTTCCAGCACCAGCGCCATCTGGCGCGAGCGTTCGCGCACGGACACCACGTCACCTTCTTTCACGCGATACGAGGCGATGTTCACGCGCTGGCCGTTCACCTCGACATGGCCGTGGTTCACGAACTGACGGGCGGCAAAGATGGTCGGCACGAACTTGGCGCGGTAAACCACGGCGTCCAGACGACGCTCCAGCAGGCCGATCAGGTTTTCGCCGGTGTCGCCCTTGACCCGCTCGGCCTCGGCATAGATGCGGCGGAACTGTTTTTCGGTCAGATCGCCGTAATGGCCCTTCAGCTTCTGCTTGGCGCGCAGCTGGGTACCAAAGTCGGACAGCTTGTTCTTGCGGCGCTGGCCGTGCTGGCCGGGGCCGTATTCGCGGCGGTTCACCGGGGATTTGGCGCGGCCCCAGATGTTTTCGCCCATGCGGCGGTCGATCTTGTATTTGGCAGCGGTGCGTTTGGTCATCGCTGATCTCCTTCGTTTCAGTTACGGAAGGGCGTTGTCCTTTTCCCCGAGGGGACGACAGGCTTCCCCTTGCGGGGGCCGCCAACACCAAAGAAGCCGCGCTTATAGCCGCACCAGCGCCACTGTCAACCGCCCTCGCGCAGGCGCCGCATCAGCATCAGGGCCAGCGTGGAACAGATCAGCGTCGCCACGACCACGGGCAGCGCCGTGCCATCATACAGCAACCCCACCGGCGCCGCGATCATCACCGAGGCCAGCGTGGAGGCCGCCGCCACGATCGACGCCGCCATCCCCGCGATATGGCCCATGCGCTGCAAGGCCAGCGCGTTCAGGTTGCCAAAGGTCACCCCCGCCATAAAGAACACGCTGACCGCCCAGACGAAGAACAGCGGAAAGCTCAGCCAACCGGTCAGCAACAGGATCAGCGTCAGCCCGGACGAGACGATCTGCATCATATAGGCCCAGGTCGCGATCTGCCGCATCCCGTAACGCATGACGAATTTGGCATTCAGCACCGTGCCGCTGCCCGACAACAGCGCCATGGCGGCGAACCACATCGGGAACTGATTGCCCTTGCCATAGGCTTCGCCGAACAGTTGCTGGGCCGAACTCAGCAGGCCGAACATCTGCGCGAAACCCAGCGTCATCACCACCGTGCAGAGCATGACCTGCCGATCCGTCAGAACTTCGCGCGCCCCTGCCGCCAGCGTCCCCAGACGCAGCGGACGGCGGTTTTCGGGCAATAATGTCTCGGGCTGGCGCAGGTTCAGCCACAGGCTGCCGCCAAGGGCAAACACCACGAAGGCCAGAAACACCCCCCGCCAGCCCGCAAACGAGATGATGACCTGACCAAGTGCGGGCGCCATCGCGGGAATGATGATGAAGATCATCATCACGAAAGACGAAATCCGCGCCATCTCGCGACCCTGGTAAAGGTCACGCACCAGCGCCAGCCCGACGATACGCGGCGCGGCCGCCCCCAGACCCTGCACGAACCGCGCCACCAGCAGCAGTTCCAGAGAACCGGCGAAAACGGCGGCGATGGCTGCGACCGTATAGATCACGAACCCCAGCGTGATCGCCACCTTGCGTCCGATGGCATCGGAAATCGGCCCGGCAAACAGCGTGCCAAGCCCCATACCGGCCATGAAGGACGTCAGGATCAACTGCGCCCGGTTGATGTTGTCCGGCGTCAACGCCTGCGCGATCTCGGGCAGGGCGGGCAGCATGGCGTCGATGGAAAAGGCGATGGTGGCGAACAGGAACGCCAGCATCGCGACAAATTCCGGCAGCGGCAGGCGCCGCGGGGCAGAGACGGGTTCGGACATGGTTCGGTCTTTCGTTCGGCCGCCCAGAAGTGGGGCGGATCGGGGCGGCGTGCAAGCCTGAATGATTGGCTCTTGCAGAGACCGATTAAAATAGTCAGAAATCGGTCATTCGCTCGATACGGAGGTTTTCCAGATGCGATTCCCTGTCATTCCCGCAGTCCTTGCCTGCCTTGCGGCACCGGCCCTTGCCTCGCAGCCCGGCGAGGTCGAGGCGCCCGCGCCCGCCGCGCATGAAACGATCCACGATGCGCCGCATCGCCCTGTGCCGACGGCGGTGATGACCTATATGGCGTTCGAGCCTGCGGTGACCCATGCCGATCTGGCCGAATGCCCGCCCGCCATCGCCAAGGACGGGCATTTCTGCCGCGTCACCCTGTCGGGGGAAAGCCTGCATGTGTTCATCTTTTCCGAGGAGGGCGATCAGCCTTTGCAGGGCGTGGTCGAATATCCCCTGGATTCGATCACTTTTCCTGACTGAGATCGTCGATCACCCGCCGCCACAGGTCGGCGGGCTGCGCGCCTGATACCGCGTGCTGATCCGCGATGATGAAGGTCGGCACCGAGTTGATACCCCGCTCGCGCGCATGCATTTCGCGCGCGGCGACGGTGTCCCGGTCGGCATCGCTGGCCAGCAGGCGCAGGACCATATCGCGGTCCATTCCGGCGTCGGCGGCGATATCGGCCAGAACCGCATGATCGCCGATGTCGCGCGCCTGTTCCCAGAATGCGCGGACCAGCCCCGTCATAACGGCGGATTGCGCGCCATCGACCCCGGCCCAATGCATCAGCCGGTGCGCGTCGGTGGTATCCGGCTCGCGCGGGGAGGGGTTCAGCACCAGCCCAAGCGCGGCGGCGCGGGCGGCTATCGGGGCGTTGATCTCGTCCACGCGGTCACCGAATTTCGCGCGCAGATAATCGACGCGATCCATCCCGCCCGGCGGCATCTGCGGGTTCAGGCGGAACGGATGATAGGCGATGGAGAACGGATGAGCGGGGCGGCTGTCCAGCGCGCGCGCCAGTTCGGCCAGCCCGATCCAGCACCACGGACAAACCGGATCGGAAAAAATATCCAGCTTTATCATTTGTTTTCCCCGGAAAGTTCAGGCCAGTTCTGGCGCAGGGTGCGGCGGTTGATCTTGCCGGTGGGTGTACGCGGCAGGCTGTCGATACGCACGAAGGCGCGCGGTTGTTTATAGCGCGCGAGACCGCTTTCCGCCAACGCGCGCAGATCGGCCTCGTCCGCCGCCCCGGTCCAGAAGGCGGCGATAAAGCTGGAACCCGAGGGTGTTTCGATTGCGGCCGCCGCCACATCGCCTGCTCCGGGATGGGTGGCCAGCAGTTCCTCGATCTCGGCAGGCGCGACGCGATAGCCGCCCGCATTCATGATGTCATCGGCGCGACCGTCCAGCGTGATCGAACCATCCGCCCCCCAGACCGCCTGATCGCCGGTCAGGAACCAGTCGCCGGTGAATTTCGACGCGGTTTCAGCGGGTTGATCAAGGTATCCCAGAAACAGGCCGGGATCGTCGCGGCGTATGGCCAGCGCGCCGGGCTGACCGGCAGGCAGCGGGGCGCCATCCTCGTCCAGCACGGCGATGTGCCGGCCGGGCTGCGGAAAGCCTGCCGTTCCCACAGGTGCCGGGTGCGCGGGGCTGCCTGACAGAAAGGTGGAACATTCCGACAGACCCATCGCTTCGTGCAGGTCGGTGCCGGTGCGCGCGGTCCAGTCGCGGCGAACCGAAGGATCCAGCCGTTCCCCGGCCGCCAACCCATGCCGCAGTTCGGGCCATCCGTCCCATTCGGCGCGCAGAATTCGTCGGAACACCCCTGGCGCGGCGGCCAGAATGGTGGCCCCGTGCCGCTGCGCCAGCAGGGGGATCTGTTCCAGCGCGACGTCCTGCGCCGGGATCAGCGCGGTTGCGCCCATCGTCCACGGATCCATCAGTCCGGTTCCCAGGGTAAAGGTCCAGTTGAATGCCCCTGCGTGCATCAAACGGTCGGTCGGACGCAGACCATACCAGCCCTCGAACATCATTTGTCGCGATAAAATTGCACGATGTGCATGACAAACTGCACGCGGCTGGCCCGAAGAACCCGATGTATAGATGATATAGGCCAGCCGATTCGGGTCTCCGCCCATGAAATCGGCCGGGGGAAGGTCGTAAAACCCGGCAACGTCCGATTCGTGAATCACCCTCAGGTCGTGATCGGGCAGGGCGACCCCATCGCCCACCACGGTCAGCGCGGGGTCGATTTCATGCGCGATTCGGGTGATTTCACGCGCCGTCAGCATGGCCGAGGTTGGCACCGGAACGATCCCGGCGACAATCGCGCCCAGATAGATGATCGGGAAAGCCGGCGTATTGCCCAATCGCATCAGCAGCCTGTCGCCCGGCACCATGCCCGCGCGCAGCAGCCCGGTAGCACTGCCCAGAACCGCCGCACGCAGCCGGCCGTGCGACCAGCGGTCGGCGCGGGACGGGCCGATGACCGCCATCGCCAGTTTATCGGGGTAATCCAGGCCGGCGCGCAGCACATGTTCAGCCAGATTCATAACTTCCCCCTGCAACGAGTTGTAAAAATGTAAAAACGGCCCGCAAAAGCAGGCCGTTCCATCAGGTTATCGCGACCAGATCAGAGCAGTTTCAGATCGGAAGCCGAAGCGCGGCCGTCGCGGCCGGACTGAAGCTCGTACTCGATCTTCTGATTGTCTTTCAGGCCCGTCAGACCTGCGCGCTCCACAGCGGAGATGTGGACGAAAACGTCCTTGCCGCCGTCATCGGGGGCGATGAAACCATAGCCCTTCGTCGTGTTGAACCATTTGACCGTTCCGGTGGCCATGCCCTTACTCCTTCAATTCATCCCTTTGCGTCATGCAAAGGGCCGTGCAGCCTGTCTTTCGGTCGTCCGGCTGCCCCATGTCGGAGGAGGCGGTAGAAAGTTGCTCACGCGCGCAGAAGATGAACGATTTCTTAACAAACGCAAGAGAAAACGCCAACCGCTGATTTCACGGTCGGCAATCTGTCACCTTTTCGGCACCATTCAGCGCAGATCGGGCGGGGTCGCCTCGACCATGAGGTCGGCGATGGCCTGATCCAGCGGCAGAGTGCGGCTGCCCTGCTGATCGAGGCGGCGGAGGGACACGCTGCGGTCCTCGACCTCTTTCAGACCGATGGCCATGATCGCGGGCACCTTGCCGACCGAATGTTCGCGCACCTTGTAGTTGATCTTTTCGTTGCGCGTATCGGCCTCGGCCCGGATGCCGGCGGCACGCAGGGCGGCGACGATCTCGTTGACGTAATCATCCGCGCCCGACACGATCGAGGCCACCACCACCTGACGCGG
>JAUNUO010000077.1:1831-7585 GCA_030538135.1 Paracoccus sp. (in: a-proteobacteria) | reverse complement strand
CGTTGACGTAATCATCCGCGCCCGACACGATCGAGGCCACCACCACCTGACGCGGCGCCAGCCACAGCGGCAGCTTGCCGGCATAGTTCTCGATCAGGATGCCGATGAAGCGTTCGAATGACCCCAGCACGGCCCGGTGCATCATCACCGGGCGGTGCTTGGCCCCGTCCTCGCCGATATATTCGGCATCCAGACGCACCGGCAGGTTGAAATCAGCCTGGAAGGTGCCGCATTGCCATTCGCGGCCGATGGCGTCGGTCAGCTTGAAATCCAGCTTGGGGCCATAGAACGCGCCGTCGCCGGGATTGACCTCGTAGGAATAACCGGCGCTTTCGATGGCGGCGGCGAGGGCGGTTTCGGCCTTGTCCCAGACCTCGTCCGAGCCGACGCGGACATCGGGGCGGGTGGACAGCTTGATGTCGAACTTGTCAAAGCCCAGATCGCGATAGACTGATGACAGCAGGTCAAGGAAACGCGCCGTTTCGGCTTCGATCTGATCTTCGGTGCAGAAGATATGCGCATCGTCTTGCACGAAACCGCGCACCCGCATCAGCCCGTGCATCGACCCCGAGGATTCGTAGCGATGGCACGATCCGAATTCCGCCAGCCGCAGCGGCAGTTCGCGATAAGATTTGAGGCCCTGATTATAGACCTGCACATGGCAGGGGCAGTTCATCGGCTTCAGCGCATTGGTGCGCTTTTCGCGCGCGCCTTCCTCGTCCACTTCGACGAGGAACATGTTTTCGCGATAGGCCTCCCAATGACCGGATTTTTCCCACAGGATGCGGTCCACCACCTGCGGCGTCTTGATTTCCTTGTAATCTGCGCGCGTCAGGCGTCGGCGCATGTAGTCTTCCAACTCGCGATAGATCGACCAGCCGTTGGGATGCCAGAACACCATGCCCGGCGCCTCTTCCTGAAAGTGGAACAGTTCCATTTCCCGGCCCAGCTTGCGGTGGTCGCGTTTTGCGGCCTCTTCCAGCATGGTCAGATGCGCTTTGAGATCGTCGCGGTTGCGGAAGGCCACGCCATAGATGCGTTGCAGCATCGGGCGGGATGCATCGCCCAGCCAATAGGCGCCCGCCACATGGGTCAGGCGGAAGGCGTCGGCGGGCACTTGCCCGGTGTGTTGCAGATGCGGGCCGCGGCACAGATCCTGCCAGTCGCCGTGCCAATACATCCGCAGTTCCTCGCCCTCGGGAATGCGGTCGATCAGTTCGATTTTGAACGGCTCGTTGCGGTCCTTGTAATGGGCGATGGCGCGGTCGCGATCCCAGACTTCGGTGCGGACGGGATCGCGGGCGGCGATGATCTGTTTCATCCGGCTTTCGATCTGGCCGAGGTCTTCGGGGGTGAAGGGTTCCGCGCGGTCGAAATCGTAGAACCAGCCGAAATCGCGCACCGGGCCGATGGTGACTTTCACATCGGGCCAGATTTCCTGCACGGCGCGGGCCATGATATGCGCCAGATCGTGTCGGATCAGTTCCAGCGCCGGATCGGCGTCCTTGATCGTGTTGATCGCGATGGGGCCGGATTGGGTGATCGGCCAGGCCAGGTCGATGTGTTGCCCGTTCAGGCTGGCGCTGATGGCGTTTTTCGCAAGGCTGGGCGCGATGGACGCCGCGACCTGCGCGGCGGTGGTCCCGGCGGGGTAATCGCGCGCATTGCCATCGGGAAAGGTCAGGGTGATCTGGTCGGCCATAATCGGCTCCTCGTCGGTTTGGCGCCCACGGAACGCCCGGTTGCGGGTATGTCGCTGCCTCTTGCGGCGCGGCGGCGGTAAAGTCAACATGGGTGCCCGAAGGCGGGGGCTCTCTGCCCCCGGACCCCCGAGGATATTTAGGAACAGAAGATACATGACCGAGTTTTTCGACGGGCCGCAGGGGCGGCGGATTGCCTATAAGCGGCAGGGCGGGCAGGGGCCGGGCGTGGTGTTTCTGGGCGGGTTCCGATCAGATATGACCGGAACCAAGGCCGAGGCGCTGTCCGTTTGGGCGCGGGCCGAGGGGCGGGCGTTTCTGCGGCTGGATTATTCGGGGCACGGGCAATCGTCCGGCGCGTTCGAGGATGGCTGCATCGGCGACTGGTTCGAGGATGCGGCGGCGGTGATCGAGGCCGTGACCGAGGGGCCGCAGGTGCTGGTCGGTTCCAGCATGGGCGGGTGGATCGCTCTGTTGCTGGCGCGGCGGATGCCGGGGCGGATCGCGGGCATGGTGTCGATCGCCGCCGCGCCTGATTTCACCGAACGGGGGTTCTGGGCCGGTTTCGACGAATCACAGCGGGCGCGGCTGATGGAGGACGGGCGGGTCGAATTGCCCAGCGATTATTCGGACGATCCTTATGTGATAACGCGGCGCCTGATCGTGGACGGGCGCGATCATCTTGTCTTGCGACAGCCGCTGATCCTGCCGTTTCCGGCGCGGTTTCTGCAAGGCACCGCGGACGAGGATGTGCCGGTGCAATGGGCGCTGGACCTGTTGGCCCATGCCGAAGGGGATGATCTGCGTCTGAGCCTGGTCAAGGGGGCGGATCACCGTTTTTCCAGCGAGGACTGTCTGACGATGATCGAGGCGGCCGTGGCCGAGGTTCTGGAACGCGCGGCGCGGTCACAATGAAGAAGGGCGCCGCTGCGGGCGCCCTTCCGGTTCGGGTCAGACAGCGATCTTGCCGTCGTTGTCCAGCGCGTTTGGCACGCCCATGTCGCCGGCCTTGTCGCCCACGGCGCGACGCTTGATCCGGCCCACTTCGGGCTTGATTCCGCTGTGTTCGTCGATGAAATCGAGAACCGTCGGGCGAATGTTCAGGCGCCAGCTTTTGCCGGCAAAGATGCCGTAATGGCCCGCGTTGGGTTCCAGATGCTGTGCCTTCTTGCTGTCGGGGACGCCGGTGCACAGGCGCAGCGCGGCGACGCATTGGCCGGGGGCGGAAATGTCGTCATTGGCACCCTCAACCGTCATCACGGCCACGTCGGTGATCTTGCCGATATCGACGCGGCGGCCCTTTACGGTGAATTCGTTCCGGGCGATTTCCAGCTTTTTGAAGATGCGATGCACGGTGGACAGATAGAATTCCGCCGTCATGTCCAGCACGGCCAGATATTCGTCATAGAATTTGTTGTGCTTGTCGCCTTCGCTGCCGGTGCCACGGGCTTCGGCAAAGATCTTGTTGATGAAGGCCTTGGCGTGGGTTTCGCCGTTCATGGCGATGAACGAGGCAAGTTGCGCCAGCCCCGGATAGACCATCCGTCCCGCGCCGCGATATTTGAAGCCGACGGACTGGATCATCAGATGCTCCAGTTCGCCCATGGTGACGCGGTTGCCGAAATCGGTGACTTCGGTGGCGGCGGCATCGGGATCGACCGGGCCACCGATCAGGGTCATGGTGCGCGGCTGCGCCTTGGGATCGTCCTCGGCCAGAATGGCGGCGGCGGCGAGTGCCAGCGGCGCCGGCTGGCACACGGCGATGACATTCACATCAGGGCCAAGGTGGCGGATGAAATCGACCAGATAGGTGGTGTAATCCTCGATGTCGAACTTGCCCTCGGACACGGGGATATCGCGGGCGTTGTGCCAGTCGGTCACATAAACCTCGCAGTCGGTCAGCAGCGAGGTGACGGTGGACCGCATCAGCGTGGCGTAGTGGCCCGACATGGGCGCGACCAGCAGCACCTTTCGTGGCTTGTCTGCGCGGCGGGCGACGCGGAAATGGATCAGGTCGCCAAACGGACGGGTCAGTTCCTTGTCCACATAGACCATGTGGTCCTGACCTTCGTCGCCGGGAATCGGCGGAATATTCCAGTCGGGCTTGATGACCATGCGGGCAAAGCTGCGTTCGGTGACGCGACCCCAGGCGCTCATCAGTTTGAACATGGGGTGCGGGATGAGCGCGAAGGCAGGATAAGACGCAAGCGCGCGGGCAGAGGCACCCATCCATTCATAGCTGTTCCGAATCGTTTCCATCGCGTCATAAGACACGATGCCCTTGATCCCTTTATACGTCATTTTTCGCCAGCCTTTTCTGCGTCGCGGCGCGAGTATGAAAGTTGTGCGGTCCCGCGCCGAAAGGGGGAAAACCCGGCTTTACCCACCGGCAACGATGCGCGTATGATCGTGTTGTAATAGGGGGGAAAAACAGTCATGGCAAGCAATCCTGAAAATTCGGGTCGAAAAATTGCGCGTCAGGGGGGTATTCGCGCAACATCTGAAAAAGATATTGAAAAGGTTGCCAAAATCGACGATAATGCGGCCGCCAAGCAAAAAAAGCCGCGCCGCAGCACCGCCAAACCCGCAGCAAAGCCAGCGCCTGCCGTAACGTCAAAACCGGCGCGCAAGACCCCTGTTCGCCGCAGTGCAGCAAGTGCGGAATCCAAGCCCGAACCCGTGGTCGCCGAGGCGGCACCCGAACCCGTCGCGGCCAAACCCGCGCCCGCAGAAGTCAAGCCCGCCGTATCGCCCGCCGAAGCTGTCGCGGCGGCGGCCGAGATTCAGCGCCTGCCCGTGCCGCAGCAGATGGCCGAGAACATCGAGCGGATCGAGGCGCTGAGCCACCGCCTGATGAACGCGCTTGCCGCGCGCCCGATGCCGAACATCGCCGTGGATGCGCCGGGGGCCGAATTCTACATGACTGCCGCCGGGGCCTGGATGAAGATGCTGGCCGAACAGCCCGCCCGCGTGATCGAGCAGCAGGTAAATTTCTGGGGCGAGACGCTGAAACATTACGCGCGCGCCAGCCAGCAACTGGCGCAGGGCAAGATCGCCGCACCCGAGGATGACGGCCCCAGGGACCGCCGCTTTGCCAACCCGCTGTGGCAGACGCATCCGTTCTTCAACTATGTCAAGCGACAGTATCAGATCAACGCCGATGCCATGCGCGCTGCCGCCGCCGATCTGGACATGCCCGACACCGACAGCCGGCGCCGCGTCGATTGGCTGACCGGGCAGATCATCGACATGATGGCGCCGACCAATTTTCTGGCGACCAACCCCGATGCGCTGGAAAAAGCGCTGGAAACCGAGGGCGAAAGCCTTGTGCGCGGGCTGGAAAACCTCGTGCGCGACGTGGAACAGAGCGGCGGCGAATTTCTGGTCTCGCTGGCCGACCGCGATGCGTTCACCGTGGGCGAGAACATCGGCACCACCCCCGGCACCGTCGTTCATCGGACGCCCCTGTTCGAACTGATCCAGTATCACCCGATGACCGATCAGGTTCACGAAACCCCGATCATCATGTTCCCGCCCTGGATTAACAAGTTCTACATTCTGGATCTGAAACCGCAGAACAGCCTGATCCGCTGGGTCGTGGAACAGGGGCATACGCTGTTCGTGGTGTCGTGGAAGAACCCCGATGCCAGCTATTCCGACATCGGCATGGGCGATTACGTCGCCGCCTATATCGAGGCGATGGACAAGGTTCTGGAACTGACCGGGCAGAAAAAGCTGAACGCCGTCGGCTATTGCATCGGGGGCACCACGCTGACCGCGACTCTGGGCGTGCTGAAGAAACGCGGCGATGACCGGGTGAATTGCGCGACCTATTTCACCACGCTGACCGATTTTTCCGATCTTGGGGAATTCGTCACCTTCCTTCAGGACGATTTCATCGGCGGCATCGCCGAAGAAGTCGCGCGCAAGGGCATGTTCGGTGCCGTTCTGATGTCACGCACCATGTCGTTCCTGCGCGCCAATGATCTGGTCTGGGGACCGGCGATCCGCAACTATATGCTGGGCGAGACGCCGCCGGCCTTTGACCTGCTGT
>JAUNUO010000077.1:0-1731 GCA_030538135.1 Paracoccus sp. (in: a-proteobacteria) | reverse complement strand
CCGGCGATCCGCAACTATATGCTGGGCGAGACGCCGCCGGCCTTTGACCTGCTGTATTGGAACGGCGATTCCACCAACCTGCCGGGCCGGATGACGCTGGAATATCTGAACGGACTGTGCCGCCAGAACCAGCTTGTCGAGGGCGGATTCGAGGTTCTGGGCGAAAAGGTCTCGCTGAAAGATGTGACCATTCCGCTGTGTTCCGTTGCATGCGAAACCGACCATATCGCGCCGTGGAAGGATTGCTGGCGCGGGTTTGCGCAGATCGCGTCCAGAAACAAGCTGTTCATCCTGTCGGAATCGGGCCATATCGCCGGGATCATCAATCCACCCAGCAAAAAGAAATACGGCCATTACCTGAGCAATGCCGGTTTCGACGGCACATGGCAGGACTGGCAGCACGATGCCAGTTTCCACGAAGGAAGCTGGTGGCCGACCTGGGGAAAATGGGTGGCGGATTTTGCCGGCCCGATGGTCGCCGCGCGCAAGCCGGGGCAGGGGCTGGGGGCCGCGCCCGGCACCTATGTCCACGAACGGGCCAACGGCTGATCGGGGATCGGTTCGGAGCAGAGTCGCGGTTTCGAACCGATCGGTTCATAAATAATTTGCTGCGTCGCAGAAATATGACTTGAAATGCTGCGCCGCAGCATGCATGTTGGTGTCACGAAAACGGATTACATCGGCAGGGTAACGGGCACCGCCCACCTGCCACCACCACGGAGAACTGACATGGCAAAAGCCCCTGACTACACCAAAACCTTCCAGGACATGATGGCGCAATTCCCGGTTGACACCTCGTCGCTGAGCGAAACCTTCCGTTCGCAGACCGCTCTGGGCGAGAAAATGGCCCGCGTCGCCCTTTCCGCCGCCGAGCGTTCGACCGAGATTTCGGCCCAGTGGACCAAAGACGCGCTGGCCCGCGTCGGTGAACTGTCCACCGCCAAGGAAGAGCCGGCGGAATACGCCAAAGCCGTTTCGGACTTCGCTTCGGCCACCGCCGAACTGGCCGCCGAGCACATGGCCGCCTTCGCCGAAGTCGCCAAGAAACTGCAGATGGACACCGTTGACCTGATGCTGACCGCTGGCAAGGATATCGCTGCCGACGCGCAGAAAGCCGCTGAAAAAGCGACCAAAGACGCTCAGGCTGCTGTCAAGAAAGCGACCAACGCGGCGACCAACGCGACCAAAGCCTGATCGCGCCATATCGGTGATCTGATGAAAGGGACGGGCGACCGTCCCTTTTTCTTTGCGTTTTGGGCGCCAAGGTCGCAGAATGCCGCAACTGCATCCTGCCAATCGGGGCCACCCCATGACCGACGCAAAAGCACCGCTGCTTATCAAACGCTATGCCAGCCGGCGGCTGTATAACACCGAAACCAGCGATTATGTCACGCTGGACGACATCGCGACCTTTATCCGGCAGGGGCGCGAGGTTAAGATCGTCGATCTGAAATCGGGCGATGACCTGACGCGGCAATATCTGTTGCAGATCATCGCCGAACACGAAAGTCGCGGCGAAAACGTGCTGCCGATCGATGTGCTGACCGATCTGGTGCGCAGCTATACCACGCAGGCGCAGTCGGTGGTGCCGCATTTCCTGGCCGCCAGCTTTGAAATGCTGCGCGAGGGGCAGTCCAAGATGATGGAAAACATGTCGCGGGTGCCCAACCCCATGGCCAAGATGCCGGGGTTCGAGGCGATGCAGCGCCAACAGCAGATGTTCCTCAAGGC
>JAUNUO010000076.1 GCA_030538135.1 Paracoccus sp. (in: a-proteobacteria) | reverse complement strand
CCGCCGTCACCCGTGGCGGAGTAGCTCAGTTGGTTAGAGCAGCGGAATCATAATCCGCGTGTCGGGGGTTCAAGTCCCTCCTCCGCTACCACCAAATCCCGCCTATCCCCCCCATGATCAGTGGGGCAATTGTGCCCATGATCTCGCAGGCGACGGCGCCGCCTTCGCGGTCGTGGATCGTGATGTGCTGGATCAGGGATCGGAATGCCTCTGCCATGGGGCGATCTGCCGGGCTGGTGGGGTCGATCTGCGGCAGGTGTTTCGCCAGCGTGGTCAGGACCCGGTTCATTTCGGCCAGGGATGCGGGGTGGAGCTGGATCACGTTTGCCGCCGGGGTTTCGTCCAGTGCGGCTGTCCGGGTCGCGATGTCGTCGCGGATCGCGCCTACCTGACGGTCGAAAAAAGATGCATCGATCCGGCCGTCGATCAGGTTCATCTGCAATCGTTCCAGCCTGCCCTGTGCCTCGCGCAGCGCCTTTTCGGCCCGCCGCCGCCGCTGCGCTGTATCGCGACTTTCTGCCTGCGTCATATCCAGCCATGCGGCCACCGCGTCGGTATCGCCCATCCGGGCGCAGACGGCATCGATGACGGCCCTTTCGATCTTGTCGAGCCGATAGCGCCTGCGGTTATCGCAGCTGCCACTTTCCTTTGCGGTGGCGCAGGTAACGCGGATGGCATCGCCGCGCCGATCATGCTGTGACAGGCCGCCGCCGCATCGGGCGCAGCGCAACAGGCCGGACAGCAGCCGCCGCCCCGCCGGTCCCGGTCGGGCGCGCGGGGTCTTTTCGACGCTGCGGCCTTGTTTGCGCGCCTGCACCTGATCCCACAGTTCCTGATCCACGATCCGCAGGTGTTCGGCATCGGATCGACGCCACATCGTTTCCGGGTTTGGCCGGCTGATCCGTCGCCCGGTATCGGGATCGCGCACCATGGTCACCCGGTTCCAGATGATCTGGCCGGAATAGATCGGGTTTGTCAGGATGCCGTGGCCCCGTGCGGCGTTGCCGTTGATCGTGCTGGCGTTCCATCGGGTGCCGCGCAGACTGGGGATGCTATCGTCGTTCAGGCCGCGTGCGATATCGCGGAGGCTGCGCCCGCCCGCGTATTCGGCAAAGATGCGGCGGACGATGGCGGCCTGTTCATCATTGATGCGCGGCTGGCCGGGCTGGCCGGGGACCGGCGTATAGCCGTATGCGTTCCCGCCCGCCACGCGGCCATCTGATACGACGCCGGTCATCCTCCGCCTGATCTTGTGTTTCAGATCGTCCAGGAACAGTGTGGACATCAGGCCCCGGATACCCACCTGTATCGCATCTGCCCGCCCCTCATGGATGGCGATGATGCCGATGCCGGCGAAAGTAAGGCGCTTGTGGATGGTGGCGAGGTCAGCCTGATCGCGTGACAGGCGATCAAGGGATTCGGTCAGGACAAGGTCGAACTGCCCCGCACGGGCATCGGACAAGAGGTCCAGAAGGCCGTCACGTCCGTGAATCGTGGCGCCGGACCGGGCGCGGTCGGAATATCGCGCAGTGATCTGATAGCCGTTTCGGGCGGCATATTCGGTGCAGAGGACAAGTTGGTCATCGACGGAGCGGTCGTTTTGCAGGTCGGCCGAGAACCGGGCATAGAGGGCGGCGCGCATGGTGCATGATCCTTGTCGGCGTGGCGGGCGGCGAATTCGACCGCAGCCCGCCAGAAGGCCGTCAGATGCTGCGATGATTCGCGCGCCCTGTCCATCAGGTCTGGATGCCCATGGTGCATTCGTGCACCCCGCCATCAAGCAGTGCGGCGGCGGTGCGCATGTGGTCGCGGTCAGTCATGCATCAGCTCTCCGCCCAGAGCGGCCCCAGAAGTCCTCGCAGGCGACAATGGCATGGCGCTCCATTGCCTCGCGCGCCTCGATCGGATCAGCGCCAGCGCGCATAGCCATCAGCACGAAGGCGCACAACAGGTCGGCGGCAGCGGTCGCATGATCCCCGCCGCTATTCGATGCGTTCACGCCCGCCATCATCGCCAGGGCCTCGATGCGCTTCATGGTGATTTCCGGGTTTTCGCGGTCAGTCATGGGCGGTATCCTTCTGTCCGAGGGCGGCGCGGGCGAAATCCACCGCAAGAGCCATCTGATCCGCCGCCTCCCCGTCAGCTAGATACAGGAGAACGGCCTTGCCCCTGACCAACATGGTTATCTGCGCCCACAGGTCTTGCAGTTGGCGTCCATCGTCCCCCGCGCTCGCGTCAGCCCGAGCCATCGCTTCCTCGATGCGAGCCTCGAACCCGTCCTTGAAGGGGCCATCATCCAGCTTGGGCAGCTCCCCTGCGGCCTCGATTATGGTTCGCATCAGCCATGTGTGGGTTCCGTAGAACGCAGCAATGCCCCGCCGCAATTCTGCATCATTCAGCGCCTCTTGTAGCCTCTCGATCTCCGCCCGCAGTTCGTCCCGCTCGGCGGCGAGGGCGCGGAGGGTGGCGGCGGTGCGATCTCCTGTGGCGCGCATGTCGTGCAGTGCAGCCTATTCAGCCAGCCGCTCTACGGTCTCGGTGGTGGTGTCGGTCACGGCTGGTCTCCTTTCAGGACAGAGGACAGTGCTGCCCGCTGTGCCCGCGAAACGGCAGCGGCATAATCGTCCAGTGTCGTCTCGGCGTCGTGGACATTATCCAGCACGCCCCAAGTGAAATCAGGGTCAGTGGCCTCGGTGATCGCGTGCTGCACCTTCGGGTCGTCTTGTGGTGGTGGGTTATTTTCCAACCACTCATCCAGACTTTCAGGCGAAACCATCATGTCCATGTGACCCGGTGTTTTAGCGGGGTCGAAAGGTTCACGGACATAGCCCGCTGCGATCAGGGCGTCGGCCATCTTTGTCACCCCGTCCCATAGAGTCAGTTGGCCCTTAGACGCATCAAGTAAAAAGTGGCCCAGCTTATCCCGATCAACGGGTGCAGGGGTGGGAACCAGATCAGCGCGGACATATTCGATAGAGTCGGGAAATTCCCTGTCATGGTAGCAAAGACAATCGGGATCATCCTCAATCCAGATGCGGTCATGTGTGTTAGCCATTGTCGTTCTCCTTTTGCGGGGTAACGATCAGGGCGCGGATGGCGTCCAGCGCATCAAGAGCGGCGCGGTATTTGGTGGCGAGGTCAGGGGCTGCGGCGATGAAGCGAAGGTTGGCGGACCCACCATCGGCATGAGCGCGGGTGACTTCTTCAACCAGCACGTTGTGGTTCTCGTCCCATATCTCGTCGTAAAACTCGACGGCACGATGCCCATAGCGTTCTTGTCGTAGGCGTTTCCACGGCCCCGGCGTCATACCTGCTGTCAGCCCGTCCAGCTATTTGCGTTCGGCTTTGGTGTCGATGGTCATTCGCCAGCCCCCTTGGCAACGGCGCGCGTTGCTGTGACTTGCGCCAGCGCGGCCTTGATCTGCGGCGCTGCGTCAGCTTCTCGCGCCCATTCGTGAGTAATGCCGCGGCCCCCGGGCAGGGTGACGCGCAGCATCGCGCCCCCGCCCATCTCGACAACAACCGCCGCATGGTAGCCCCAGCGCAGCCCGTCGAGGATCGCGCCGGTGATCCTGTCGTCGTCCCGGTCGCCGACCAAGTCGTCGCCGATTTCCGCGATCAGGTCGGCGGCGCTGTCCATGTCCAGATGCCGCAGCCCCTCGATTACGGCTGCGATGTGGGCTTTCAGTTGGTCGCGCATGTCAGTTCCTCTCGTTGCGTCTGTCGTCCAGTGCTGCGGCTGCCGCGATGAGGCGGCGGCGTTCGCCGGGTTCGCCACTGTCGGGCATCTGGTGCATGTCGCCGGGCTTCATGCTGCGGCCTCCTGAAGGAAATCACGGTAATCGAACCACCGGACCAACGGCCCGCGCGGTGCCCATGCGTCCCATACGAACCACGCGTAGCAGGTGTTCGACGGGGCGCGCGGGCCGTCCCAGCCGTGCCGGTGCAGCGCGCCCGCCAGATGGCCGAACGTGAGGCAGCCACCATGCCGCCCTACACTGCCGCCGATCTGCTGTCCGTCGCCTTTGCTCAGGCCGCTACACGGCAGGGCATGAACATCGATCGCGCCCGCCTGATGGTCCAAGATGACCTGTTCGCGGCGCGGGAAGCGATGTGGAAGGGCGCGGATGCCCCGCAAGAGCGCTGAGCGGGCCGCTGAGGGGCCGTTGGCGCTTTCCATAAACCGAAGGCATTGACGCAACGCAACGGCGCTGTGGCGCGAAAAAACGAAGGGCAGGGTGATGGCAGGGAAGAAAGCACGAAAGCGCATCAAGCGGCAGAATGGTAAATGGGTCCACGCAGCGGCACATGTCAGCCTGCCCCCAAGCCCATGGGATCACGGCGCGGCTGGGCCGGCCAACCGTATGGGGTTGGTGGAGGAAGAGCGCGGCGAGGTGGATACCAAGACCGGCAGGGTCATCAACCCCAACCGCGTCACGGGCGTGCGGCGGCACGATATGCTCGAGGTGTATTACAAGCGCGGCTGGATCAGTATGCGCGGATACACGGCGGGGCAGGCGCTACGCGAGGCGTGGGAGCGCACGGAAATGGGCACCTGCGCCCCCTGGCTGCGGGACCGAGTGGACAGCAGCCCCAAGCCCGACGCCGCCATCGCCATTCAAATTGATCGCATGACGCAGCTTATGCGGATCAGTCGGCTAATCGCCCGTGGCGACGATCCGCTCCTGCACGCGGTTGTCGCACGCGGGATCGGCCTAGCCCATGTCAAAGCCTATCGGGGCGGCAACCACGACAAGGGCAAGCAGCACCTGCACGACGCGCTCGAGCAGCTGGCGGACAGGATCGAAGGCCGAAAGAGTTGACGCGGAAAAATAACAGCGGTATCTTGCCATTATTGAAGAATTGCGCCCGCCACGCAGCGGGCGTTTCGCATTCACGAGGTCGCCAAAGCCCGGATGACCGCTTCCGGCTCACGATCAATCACCGTCAGATATGCAGCCGCCGCCCGATCCGGGTTGCGCCGCCTCTGTTCCCAGTCGCGCACCGCCGATACCGACAGCCCGTATCGCTGGGCAAACGCGCCCTGCGATAGCTTCTGCCGCTTGCGAATAACCGCCACGTCCGGCGTCTCAACCACATGGATCGCAGCAGGCTCCATCTCGCCCTTGGCAATCGCCAGCGCCTGTTCAGCGCTCTCGATCAGACGCTTTCCAAAGTCACTCATAGCTTCACCCCTTCTTGCTTCTGTAGGCGGCGGCAATCTTCGGAAGAATAGCCGCCAACTGGTTGCGTTCAGCCTTCGACAAGTTGCCCTTCTGGTTCTTCCCATAGACCGCCAAAAGGAACACCGGCACATCGCCGCCGCCGAAATAGTGGATCGTCCTAAACCCGCCACTCTTGCCCTGGCCCTCTCTTGCGTGGCGCAGTTTCCGAGCGCCGCCCGTGCCTGCCATCAGATCGCCAGCCTCTGGGTCGGCGGCAATCGCCTCGACAATCGCAGCGGCTTCATCTGCCGAAAGCCCAGCGGCCTTGGTGTCAGACAGATAGTTCGGGGTTTCGATCACCGTTTGCATGGCCTATATATACGGCAATGCCGTATGTCATGCAAGGATATAATGCGGCAATGCCGTATAATCCGGTTGCCCGGTAGCGCGGGCTAGGCGGCTCTGCCCCGGCATCCGCATTAAGACCCGGCAACGGGCAGCCGCCCCGCCGCAGAAATGCAGCGGGGCTTTCCATTCCGAGGGACAATGGCGACGAACGCCGAATCCAGAGGGGAGGCGCACCTATCCCGACGAGGATATCCGGGGCATGACGCGGGCGCGCGCGAGCCAAATTTACCGGCGCGATTTCTGGGACAAGGTTCGCGGCGATGATCTGCCGGTCGGTCTGGACCTTGTAGCGTTTGATACGGCCGTGAACTCGGGCGTGGGTCGCGCGGCGCGTGGGCTGCAAGAGGCAGTTGGCGCGACGGTTGATGGCAGGATCGGCCCCGAAACTGTCGCCTTTGCGCGGTCGGCCCATGCCGAGGCGGCCATTGATCGGGCCTGCGATGCACGGCTGCGGTTCCTGCGGCAGACCGGGACATGGCCGCGCTATGGCAAGACGTGGACCCGGCGCGTGGAAAGCGTCCGCGACGTGGCGGCCTCGATGGCGCGCAAGACCGTCACCACGCCCAAGCCGCCCCTGCTGACCTTGCCCGACCAGCCCCGGCCATCATCGCCAGCCGCCGAGACAACGCGCGGGCTGGCCTGGGCGCTGCCCGTTATCCTGAGCGCCGCCGTGGCGGCTGTTGCAATCCTTGGAGGCTGACATGACCGCATATGACTGGGTGCAATCGGTGGTTCAACCGCTGATCACAGACGCGCTATTCGCCGCAGCGCTGGCCCTGCTGGCTTGGATCGGGCGGCTGGTGCCAGCGTGGCTGAACGCGCGAATCGACCAGATAAACAGGTTGGCGCTTCATTCCGCTTTAGACACGGGTGCGGCGCTGGTCCTTGATGGCATCCAGGCCATCCCGACCGTGGCAGCGATGGATGCCGCCGTGACGCAGGTGCTGGCCTATGTGCGGCGTTCGGTGCCGGGGGCACTGCGCCGGTTCGCGCCGACAGAACAGCAACTGGCCGATATGGCGCGGGCGAAGATTTCAGACGCCCTGACCCGGCGGGATGCGCTGGCCGATGCGCTGAAAGAGGCGGGCGCGCCGGAGCGGTGACCGTTTTCACGATGCGATCGCCCAGATCATCATGGGGGTATTCGACCAGAACGGTCCTCCGCTACCACTTTCCTCTTTTTTTAGAACCGATCACTTGATCAGGGCGGCGATCTGGCGGAATTGCGGGTGATCGGCGCTGACCAGCCATTCGAAAAGCACCATTTCCGTTGTCACGATCTCGGCCCCGTGGCGGGCCATGCGGGCCAAGGCGGCGGCTTTGTTGTCGGGGGTGCGGGAACCGGCGGCATCGCTGACAACAAAGACGCGGCGTCCGGCCCCGATCAGCCCCAGCACCGTTTGCAGCACGCAGACATGGGTTTCGCAGCCGCCGACGATGATCTGCGCATCGGGGGGAACGTGGTTCAGGAACCCCGGCTGTGCGCAGGCGCCAAAGCTGGTCTTGACGAACAGGGTCGCATGGTCGGCAGGGATTTCGGGCACGGTCGTGCCCAGACCTTTCGGGTTCTGTTCGGTCAGAAGAACCGGCACGTTCAGCATCTGCGCCGCCGTCGCCAGCCAGGTGGCATTTTTCACCGCCTGTGCGCCGTCGTGAATGGCGGGCATCAGCCGCGCCTGAAAGTCGATCAGCAACAGCAGCGATGCTTTGGGGTCGATCATCATGGTGCGGCCTCTAGTGCTCGGGTTCTGCGCCAGCCTAGCATCCTTCATCCGAATCCGGCAATCGCGCCGGTGTTGCGCGACTGCCCCGGCTGGCCTACCACAAGCTGAACAGCCGGAGGCGGGCATGAAGATCATCATCTGCGGGGCAGGGCAGGTTGGCTGGCAGATCGCGCGGCATCTGTCGGGCGAGCGCAACGATGTCACCATCATCGACACCAATGCCGAACTGATCCGCCGTGCCACCGATGCGCTGGACGTGCAGGGCGTGACCGGCTTTGCCAGCCATCCCGAGGTGCTGGACCGGGCCGGTGCGCGGGACGCCGATCTTATCATCGCCGCCACTTATTCGGACGAGGTGAACATGGTCACCTGTCAGGTGGCGCATTCGGTGTTCCGTATCCCGCGCAAGATCGCGCGGCTGCGATCGCCCGCCTATCTGGATGCGGTCTATTCCGATCTTTACCGGCTGGAACATCTGCCCATCGACGTCATCATCAGCCCCGAACGAGAGGTGGCCGCTGCGGCGATGCAGCGGTTGTCGGTGCCATCGACCTTTGATGCCGAGAATTTTCTGGATGGCCGGGTGCACTTGCTGGGCATCGTGCTGGATGACGATTGCCCGGCACTGAACACCCCGCTTCGTCAACTGAACGAGTTGTTTTCCAGCCTCAGCGTCGTGGTCGTCGGGATCCGGCGCGAGGGGCGGCTGTTCGCGCCGGCGGCGGGCGATCAGCTGTTTGCCGGGGATCAGATCTATCTGCTGACCCAGACCGCCGACATTCAACGCACGCTTGAGGTGTTTGGCAAAGCCGTCGCGCGGCAGGAACGGGTGGTCATCATCGGTGCGGGCAATGTCGGCCTGTCCGTTGCGCGCCAGATCGAGGCGCGCCCCGACCGTATCCGTGCCAAGATGATCGAACGCGACCGCGCCCGCGCCGAATATGCGGCGGATTCGCTTGACCGGACCATCGTTCTGCACGGCGACGGGCTGTCTGCCGAACTGCTGGACGAAGCGGCCGTGCCGCGTGCCGATGCGGTTCTGGCGATCACCGATGACGACAAGACCAACATTCTGGCCTCGGTCCGGGCAAAGCAGGCGGGGGCGGGGATGGCGATTGCGCTGATCAACGACCCGACGTTGGTGCCGCTGATGTCGGCGCTGGATATCGACGCCTATATCAACCCGCGCGCCACCACGGTGTCCAGCATCCTGCGCCATATCCGCCATGGGCGGGTGCGTCACATCTATTCCATCGGCGATGCCGAGGCCGAACTGATCGAGGCACAGGTTCTGTCCACCTCGCCCATTGCGGGTCGTGCGATCCGCGATGTCGAGTTTCCCGAAGGCGCGTTGCTGGGGGCGGTGCAGAAGGGGGTGCGGGTGCTGAAACCCGTGCCCGACATGCGCATCGACGAGGGCGACATCGTGCTGATCTTTGCCATCGCCAAGGACGTGCCGCAGGTCGAACGGCTGCTGCAAGTCTCGATCGACTTTTTCTGAGAGGGGCGGGGATGGGCGCGCTGCACCGATTGCCGCTGATCCTGCCGATCGCGTGGATCGGCGCGCTGGCGATGCTGGTGCCGGCGGGCTATGCGCTGACCCAGGACGATCACGAGATCGCGCGGAATTTCTTTTACGCCGCGCTGTTGTTTCTGACGGTGATCGGGATGATCGCGCTGGCAGTGGGGGCCAATCCGCGCGGTTCGATCGCGCGCGACAACCTGCTGACCATGGTGGCGGTGATGACGGTGCTGCCCTTGATGCTGGCGGTGCCCTTTGCCGAAAGCCTGCCGGATACGGGGCTGTTCAATGCGTGGTGGGAAATGGTGTCCTGCCTGACGACCACGGGCGCGACGCTGTATTCCGCCGATCTGCTGCCGGCTCCGCTGCATCTGTGGCGGGCGCTGGTCGGCTGGCTGGGCGGGCTGTTCATCCTGATCGCTGCCATCGCCATTCTGGCGCCCTTGCGCCTTGGCGGGTTCGAACTGATGGCCACGCCGCAGGACGAGGGCGCGGCGCATCTGTCCGGCCCCGTTTTCGAGACGCAGTTGATCGACCCGTCCCAAAGGGTCTGGCGCGCGACTGAGGCGGTGACGCCTGTCTATGCGGCGCTGACCCTTGTGCTGTGGGTTCTGCTGCTGATAGCGGGGGACGACGCGCTGGTGGCGTTGTGCCGGGCGATGGGGACACTGGCAACCTCGGGGATTTCGCCGGTCAGCGGGGCTTCGGGGCAGGCGTCGGGGATCGTCGGTGAAATGACGGTGTTCCTGTTCCTGATCCCGGCGCTGTCGCGGCGGTTCTGGCCCGGCGGCGGCGAGCTGCTGGCCAGCGAAAGGCTGCGTGGCGATCCCGAACTACGCATCGCCGGTGTGGTGGTTCTGCTGGTCACAATGGTTCTGCTGGCGCGGCATTTCATCGGCGCCATCGAATCTGGCGCGGCGGAAAATCAGATGCTGCTGACCGATCTGACCCATGCGGCGGGGGCGGCCTGGGGGGCGATATTCAATGCTCTGTCGTTTCTGACCACGACGGGCTGGAACAGCGTGCAATGGGATGGCGCGCGCGCTTGGTCGGGGCTGACCTCGCCGGGGCTGATGCTGGCCGGGCTGGCGATGTTCGGCGGCGGGGTGGCGACGACGGCGGGCGGCGTCAAGCTGTTGCGGGTCTATGCGCTGGCCCGGCACGGCGAACGGGAAATGGAACGGATCATTCACCCAAGGTCGATCGGCGGCGGCGGGCGGATGGGCCGGCGGCTGCGCGGCGAAGGGGCCTATCTGGCGTTCCTGTTCTTTATGCTGTTCGCGGTCAGCATCGCCGTTGTGGTGTTGCTGGTGTCGATCCAGCAGATCGAATTCGACACGGCGACGATCCTGTCGATCGCGGCGCTGACAAACACCGGGCCTTTGGCCGGGGCGATCCCGCTGACGCCGGCGTTCGAGGGGACGGCCGGCATCGCCTCGGCCCCGTGGAGCGGATGGTCCGGGCTTGCCCCTGTCGCCAAGGCCGTTCTGGCCGGGGCGATGATTATCGGGCGGCTGGAAACGCTGGCGATCCTGGCTCTGCTGACGCCGGATTTCTGGCGTCGCTGAAACGGAAAGGGGCGCCCGTTTCGGGGCGCCCCATATGTTCGTGTCGCCAGTCGGATCAGGCGTTTTTCTGACGGCGGCGCAGTGCGCCCATCCCGGCAAGGGCACCGCCCAGCAACAGCACGCTGGCGGGCAGCGGCACCGGGGCAACGCCGATCAGATCCTGACCATAACCCGGCCGATCGGTGGTCATGCTGTCGAGGAAGGTCAGATTATACCGCTGCGTGACCGGACCGGACAGGCCGGCCAGATAGTTCTTGGCATGGGCCACCGCTTGGGGGGTGCCGGTGACACGGAACGCGCCGGACGAAAGGTTCAGCGGGTTGTTCGCGCTTTCGGTGACGATTTCCCACAGCGCCATCTGGAAACCGGCGGCGCTGGCCGCACTGTTCACGCTGGCATAGGCGGTGTTGAACAGCGCCTGCACATTTGCCGTCACCGGCCCGCTGAACCAACTGGCCTTGCTTTCGTAAGCGCCGGGGGGCTCGGTGAGCCAGCGCGTCACGTCGACGCAGAAGGCGGTAATGGCCGAGCCGCTGACCGTATCCAGCAGCTGCATGGCACCGGCACCGACGCCCCAGCGGACGTTCTTCATTGTGACGAACACATCCTGTTCAAGCGCCGGGCTGCCCCAAACATCATCGCCTTGGTGGACAAGATTCAAGGTGGCGGCCTGAGCGGCACCGCCGATGAAAGTTGCAGCAGCTGCAACTGACAGATATTTTCCGATCCGAGACATCGTAACTTACTCCTGGAACACAAACTGAATCACGCTCTCGCCCGGCCAAACGGCGGCAGGGCCGATATCGCATCTAAAGGATAGCCGAAAAGCGCCATAAGTGCCTCTTGCCCAAAGGTATAGATAAAAGTTTATCGGAAGGTGAGCGACGCTACGACATTCATCTTAAAGGGGAAATTTTGCCTTCCGTTCAATATTGCGGCCGTGGCTTGGCCTTCGCAGGATGGCTTGCATGGGCTGTCTGCTTGTCTTAAATATTGGGGAAACAAGCCAACAACACGAATGGAAAACCAATGGCTGGCGACAAGCAAAACCTTCAGGACGCATTCCTCAACCACGTCCGCAAGGCAAAGGTGCCAGTCACGATCTTTCTTATCAACGGCGTGAAATTGCAGGGTGTCATCACCTGGTTTGACAATTTCTGCGTGTTGCTGCGCCGCGATGGACAATCGCAACTGGTTTACAAGCACGCGATCAGCACCATCATGCCCGGCCAGCCCATCAGCCTGTATGAAGGCGAGGACTGATTGCCCGAGCCGAGCTCGACCGAGGCAAGGCCGACCCGCGCCTTTGTGATCCACCCTGATCTGGGCCATGCGCGCAGTCAGCGCCGGACGGCGGAACATGCGCTGGCCGAGGCGGTGGCCCTAGCCCATGCGCTGCCCGGAACGGAAATCGTCGGCGCCGAGGTCGCCCGTCTGCGGCAGGTGACGCCCGCCACCCTGTTCGGCAGCGGCAAGGTGGCCGAATTGGGCGAGGTCCTGCGCGCGGCCGAGGCAGAACTGGTTCTGGTCGATGGGCCGGTCAGCCCGGTGCAACAGCGAAATCTGGAAAAAGATTGGGACATCAAGCTGTTGGACCGAACCGGCCTGATTCTGGAAATCTTTGCCGATCGCGCCCGCACGCGCGAAGGGGTGTTGCAGGTGGAACTGGCCGCGCTGGCCTATCAGCGGACCCGGCTGGTGCGGGCCTGGACCCATCTGGAACGGCAGCGGGGCGGGCTGGGGTTCGTGGGCGGCCCCGGCGAAACCCAGATCGAGGCCGACCGCCGCGCCATCGACGATCAGATGGTCCGCCTGCGCCGGCAGTTGGACCGCGTGGTGAAAACCCGCACGCTGCACCGCGCGGCGCGGGCCAAGGTGCCCTACCCGATCGTCGCGCTGGTGGGCTATACGAACGCGGGAAAATCCACTCTGTTCAACCGGTTGACGGGGGCGGCGGTGATGGCGAGGGACATGCTGTTCGCCACGCTGGATCCGACGATGCGCGGCCTGCGCCTGCCCGGCGGGCGGCAGATCATCCTGTCGGATACCGTGGGCTTCATCAGCGATCTGCCGCATGAACTGGTCGCGGCATTCCGTGCGACTCTGGAAGAAGTGCTTGAGGCTGATCTGATCTTGCATGTGCGCGACATCAGCCACCCCGAAACGGTCGAGCAGGCGGCGGATGTGGCTGAAATCCTTGGAAATCTTGGCGTCGATGACCGGGTGCCGCAAATCGAGGTCTGGAACAAGATCGACGCCCTGCCTGCCGATGCGCGCGAGGCGCTGCGCCGCACCGATGCCCGCACCGAGGGGGTTCAGGCGGTCAGCGCGCTGACGGGCGAAGGGCTGGACGATCTGACCGCCGCCATCGAGAGCCGGCTGGCCGAGGCTCTGGACGAGCCTGCTGTGCAGGAAACGCTGATAATTCCGTTCGAGGACGGGCGGCGCCGGGCCTGGCTTCATGCCGCGGGCGTCGTCGAGACCGAACAGGCCGTGGACGAGGGCCAGCGGGTTTCGGTCCGCTGGACCGGGCGGCAAAAGCGCGCTTTCGAGGCGCTGTAAGCGGCGCGACCAAACCTGATGCAACATGCGGGCGGTGGTTGTGCAGCCTGCGCGCAACGGAACGTGCGTTGCGGCGCGATTTTGTCAGCAAAGGCTGGGCGAAACGCTGTGCAACGGGTGCACAACCTGTACACAGGCTGTACACAGCCCGTACACAGA
>JAUNUO010000075.1:8817-13219 GCA_030538135.1 Paracoccus sp. (in: a-proteobacteria) | reverse complement strand
GATTATCTGGTCATGGCGGCCTGGCTGGCCTTTCTGAAATCGCGCCTGCTGCTGCCCCCCGACCCCGAGGCCGAAGGCCCCTCGGCCGAGGATATGGCCGCCCACCTTGCCTTTCAGCTGGAACGTCTGAACGCCATGCGCGAGGCGGCGGCCAGCCTGATGGCGCGTGACCGGCTGGGGATCAGCCGCTTTGCACGCGGCGCGCCCGAGACGATCACCCGCACCCGTCAGACCGAATGGCAGGCCGGGTTGCTGGATCTGATGCGCGCCTACGCGCGGCTGCGCACCCGCGACGAATTCCGCCCCTATGCTTTTGATCGCAAAGACCTGTTCACCATGGAACAGGCGCTGGACCGGCTGCGCGGGCTGATCGGCTACGCCGGCGACTGGACCGATCTGTCCGAATTCCTGCCCGAGGGCTGGGGCGGTCCGCGCGCCGCATCGGCCCGCGCGGCGACCTTTGCCGCCTCGCTGGAACTGGCGCGGCAGGGCCGCATCGAAATCCGCCAGTCCGACATGTTCGCCCCGATCAGCATCCGCCGCAGGCCGCCGACATGACCGCCACCGACCCGACCCGCTTTCCCCCACCGCCGCTGCCCCAGCAGGCGCGGATGGTCGAGGCGCTGCTGTTTGCCGCCGCCGCTCCGCTGTCCCTGCGCGACATGGCTGCGCGCCTGCCCGCCGGCTGTGATGCGCCCGAGGCGCTGGCCCATCTGCGCGGCCAATATGATGGGCGCGGGGTCGTGCTTGAACGGATCGGTGATGGTTACGCCTTCCGCACCGCGCCCGACCTGTCTTTCCTGATGCAGGACAGTACCACTGAACAGCGCCGCCTGTCGCGGGCGGCCACCGAGACCCTGGCGATCATCGCCTATCATCAGCCCGTCACCCGCGCCGAGATCGAGGAAATCCGTGGCGTCGCCGTCAGCCGCGGCACGCTGGACCAGCTGATCGAGATCGGCTGGGTGCGGGTGGGCCGCCGCCGGATGACGCCGGGCCGCCCGGTCACCTTCGTGGTGACGGATGGCTTTCTGGATCACTTCGGCCTTGAAAATACCCGCGATCTGCCGGGGCTGTCCGAATTGCGCGCCGCCGGTCTGCTGGACGCGACCCCGCCCGACGCACCACTGCCGGGCCTTACCCTGCCACGCGAAGATGAGGGCGATGACGCCCCTGCCATCGCACCCGATGATCTGTTCGAGGATGAGCCATGAACATGAACCAACTGACCCGGATCTTTGGCCGGTTCCTGCTGAACTGGGGAATCAACAAGGGCATCAACCGCATGGGCCGGGCCGAGCCTCCGCGCCCCGGCGAAACCCGCGAGGAAATCCGCAAGCGCCAGCAGATCGCCCGCCAGAACAGCAGCCGCACCCGTCAGGCCATGCGCGTTCTGCGCCGCTTCATACGGTTCTGAATCGCCAAAGCCGGGCGGCTGGACTATGCTGGCCTGCATAGATTCGAGGGTTGGCCATGAGCCTGAAAGATGTTGTGAACCGCCTGAAATCCATGATCGGCGGATCGGAAAAACCGGCGGCCAAGTCCGCCCCGGCCAACAAGAAGGCCGAATCCAAGCGCGCTGACGTGAAACGCGCCCGTCAGGCTGCCCGCACCACGCGCAAGCGCGGGTAACGATTCTTCGCGAAAAATCGTCTCAGCGGAACTGCTTGGCCAGTTTGAGGCCCTGTCCCTGATAATTCGACGCGATATCCGCGCCATACAGACGATCTGGCCGCTTGGCCATGCGCTCATACACCAGCCGTCCGACGACCTGCCCGTGTTCCAGCGCGAAGGGAGCCTCGTGACAGCGCACCTCCAGCACGCCGCGCGCGCCCTGACCCGTGGGGCCGACCCCGAATCCGGGGTCGAAAAAGCCCGCGTAATGCACGCGGAACTCGCCCACCATCGCCAGATAGGGCGCCATTTCCGCCGCGTAATCTGCCGGGATCGCCACCGATTCCCGGCTGACGAGGATATAGAACGCGCCGGGGTCCAGGATCAGCCGCCCGTCGCGACTGTGCAGCCCGTCCCAGAAATCGGCGGCGTCATAGGCGCCGATCCGGTCGAGGTCGATCACCCCGGTATGCGGCCGCGCACGATAGCCGACCAGATCGCCCGTGGCGGGGCGCAGATCGACGGAGAACCCAAGCCCCTCGTCGATCAGCGCCTCGCCATTGACCAGCGGCTGCGCGGTATGAAGCGCGCGCAGGTTGTCATCGGAAAGCACCGCCTGACCCTGCCGAAGGCGCAACTGGTTCAGCCGCATTCCCGGCCGCACCAGCACTGAAAAGCTGCGCGGACAGATTTCCGCGAACAGGGGCCCGTCATAGCCGGGGGGCAGGCGGTCGAACTCGGTCCCGCCATCGGCGACCAGCCGGGTCAGCAGGTCCAGCCGCCCGGTCGAGGACTTGGCATTCGCCACCGCCGTCAACCCTTGGGGCAGGGCCAGCCGTTCCATCAGCGGCACCAGATAGACGCAGCCCTTTTCCAGCACGGCACCGCCGGACAGGTCCATCTTGTGCATCTCGAAATCGGCCAGCCGGTCCATGACCCGCCGCGCCGGCCCGGCCAGAAAGCTGGCGCGCAGGCGATAGGCGACGGTCCCCAGCCGCAGGTCAAGACTGGCGGGCTGAACCTGTTCGGGGGTGATCGCCGGATCGGCGGCGATGGCGCCATCGGCGATCAGATCGCGCAGGCGGCTGTCAGGCAAAACACCGTTCATCGGCACCCCCGGAAATGCAAACGCCCACCCCCGAAGGGATGGGCGTTTTCGGAATGGTCGGGCCGGCGAGATTCGAACTCGCGGCCTTCCGCCCCCCAGACGGACGCGCTAACCAGGCTGCGCCACGGCCCGACGCCGGCCATATAGGGCCAAGCCGACGGGCTGCACAAGGGGCAGAACGCGGATTTCTTGCGCGAATTTTTCGCCATGTATCGGGTCACAGACGCGCGGCGATCTGATCCAGCAGATGTGCCGCCGGTTTGCGCGCCGCACGGGGCAGGGGTGTGTCCTGCGCACGCAACCGTGCTGCCACGGCACCCAGATGCGCTAGCCAGTCAGCGGGTTCGATTTCGATCAGGGCGGCGTGATCCTGCGGCGGCTTTGGCGCCGCAAGGTCGGGAAACAGCGGCAGTGGATCGGCCGCCGGGCGGCGGCGGTGGCGTTCCCGTGCGCGGGGCGGATGCGATTCGGCGCCGCCCACGTCGGGGGCATGATCCAGCGGCGCGATGATCGGTGCGGGTTCCGGTGCTGGCGGCGCTGCGATCAGGGGTTCGACCGGCGCAATCGCCGATGGCGCGACCGGCATAGCCTCGCCCAGACGGGCGGCGCCACGGGCGCGCACGGCGGCGCCGCGATCGCGCGCCAACAGCTTGCGCGCGCCGCGAATGGTCAGCCCCTCGTCGCGCAGAACCTCGCACAAGCCGGCGGCAAGGCGCACGTCGTCGGGGCGGTAATACCGGCGGCCATCGCCGCGTTTGACGGGTTTCAGCAGGGAAAACTGCGTTTCCCAATAGCGCAGGACATGCGGGGCGACGCCGATCAGGCTGGCCACCTCGCCGATGGAGCGGAATGCCTCTGCGCCCTTCTCCATCGCTGCGGCTCTCAGCCCTTGTTGCCTGCGTTGCCTGCCGCCACGCGATCCTTCATCAGATGCGACGGGCGGAAAGACAGCACCCGGCGCGGCGTAATCGGGACTTCTTCGCCGGTCTTGGGGTTGCGGCCGATACGTTCATTCTTCTCGCGGACAGAAAAGGTGCCGAAGGACGAAATCTTGACCTGTTCACCCCGGACCAGCGCGTCTGATATATGGCCCAGCACACTTTCGACCAGTTGAGCCGATTCGTGCCGCGACAAGCCGACATCGCGGAACACCGCTTCGGCCAGATCCATGCGGGTCAGGGTCTTTTCGTTCATGTCGTTCCCCTCGGATGCGCATCAAGGATGGGTGAATTCCCCTTTGCTGTCAACAACGGCGGCGTTCAAATGGTTCCCGTCTGCGAACAAAATGCAAAGCATTTTCGCGGTTTACCGTCGCCAGTGCCGGGCATTTGAACCCGCCGCGCCACGACCCTATATCAGGTGCTGCACAGCGACGGAGATTCATATGGCGGGCGGTTGGGCGCGCGATGATGCGGTAAACGATCAGATCGAAGTCTCCACGGCCGAGGCAATCGCCCGCGCCCGTCTGCGCGCCGCGGCTGCCCCTGCCGCGATCAGCGCCGAATTCTGCGCGGAATGCGACGAACCGATCCCGCAGGCCCGCCGCGACGCCATCCCCGGCGTGCAATTATGCATATCCTGCCAGACCGGTCGCGACCGAGCCTTTCGCCCCACCGCCGGCATCAACCGGCGCGGCAGCAAGGATTCGCAGCTCAGATAGTTTCCTGTTTGCGCAAATAC
>JAUNUO010000075.1:0-8717 GCA_030538135.1 Paracoccus sp. (in: a-proteobacteria) | reverse complement strand
TGGCTGATGCTGCTGGGGTTCGAGGTCGATTGCGATTGCAGTTTCGCCATCGCGCGGATCAGCACTTCCGGCCCCGCGCCGTAACCGATCCGCCAACCGGTCATCGCATAGGATTTGCTGACCCCGTTCATGGTCAGGGTGCGATCCTTCAGGCGCGGTTCGACCTGCGCGATGGTAAAGAACCGGAACCCGTCAAAGACGAGATGCTCATAAATGTCATCCGCCAGAATCCAGACCTGCGGATGATCCAGCAGCACGGCGGCCAGTGCGGCCAGATCGTCGCGCGTGTAACCCGCCCCCGAAGGGTTGCCGGGCGAATTCAGGATCAGCCATTTCGTGCGCGGCGTGATCGCCGCCGCCAGGGCCTGCGGCGTCAGCCGGAACCCCTGAGGGGCATCGCAGGGCACGATGACCGGTTCGCCCCCGCCAAGGCGCACCATATCGGGATAGCTGACCCAATAGGGCGCGGGAACGATGACCTCGTCCCCCGGATTCAACGTCGCCATCAGTGCATTATACAGGATCTGCTTGCCGCCGGTGCCGACGGTCACCTGCGCCGGCGTGTAATCCAGCCCGTTTTCGCGGGCGAACTTGTCGGCGATCGCCTTTTTCAGCGCCGGCATCCCGTCAACGGCGGTGTAGCGGGTGTGCCCGGTGTCGATGGCGGTCTTGGCCGCATCGCAGATATGCGAGGGCGTGTCGAAATCCGGTTCTCCGGCGGACAGGGAAATGATGTCGCGCCCCTGTGCTTTCAGTTCGGCCGCGCGGGCGGTCATGGCGATGGTGGGCGAGGGTTTGACCCGTGCCAGATTGTCCGACAGAAACCCCATGACCCGTTCCTTTCGCAGCTTGTTTGAACTGGACGCGCGCTTGTCTTAGGCTGTGCCGACACAGGCAGCAAGCAAGGAACATCATGGAACCCGACTGGTATGCCGACGACAAGGCCACCCTGGGCGACCGCATCACCGCGGCGCGCGAAGGGGCGGGCGTCTCGCGCCGCGATCTGGCCGAACAGCTTGGCGTGCGCCAGCGGACGCTGCGCGGCTGGGAAGAAGACGAACGCGAACCCCGCGCCAATCAGTTGCAGATGCTGGCCGGGGTTCTTGGGGTGTCGCTAATCTGGCTGATGACGGGGCGCGGTGATGGCCCTGCCGTCGATACGGACGCGGGCGGCAATGCGGCGACGCTTGCCGAATTGCGCGCGCTGCGGCAGATGCTGAAGGCCGCCGATGCCCGTCTGGCCCGTCTGGAAAAGGTGCTGAGCGATGATTGAGGATCACGATACCCGCCTGCGGCGCCTGCGGATGCGAAGCTGGCGGCGCGGCACCAAGGAAATGGACCTGATCCTTGGCCCGTTTTCTGACGGCCCGATGGCGGGGCTGGATGCCGGCATGCTTGATCTTTATGAAGAACTGCTGACCGAAAATGATCAGGACCTGTATCCTTGGATCACCGCGCGGATCGCAGGCCGTTCGGCTGGACCTGACCGGCTGGCCCCTGTTCTGGACGTGGTGGCCACCCATGCCGCGCGGCATCTGTCACCGGGCCGATAGAATTTTATCGAAACACTGTCGAAAATCCTTTTCGAATTAACGGTAGATTCGGGATTTTCGGCAAATGTTCTGTCAAGGACGACAAGACAGGACAGACCATGACGATGTTTGCCCCCGTGCCGCACAGCGGCCATCAGCAGCGCGACGATCAGCAGGCCCGGCACGAGGCGGCGAATGCCGCTGCCTATCTGGAAACGCTGCAACTGCTGGATCGGATGCACCGGCTGATGATGGATCTCATCAAGGATGAATTCGAACGGCTCGGCCGGAACGATCTGAACCCGGTGCAGGCGCTGATCCTTTATAATCTCGGCACGTCCGAGGTGACGGCGGGGGAACTGCGGTCCCGCGGGATGTATCAGGGATCGAACGTGTCCTATAACCTGAAAAAGCTGGTTCAGATGGGCTACGTCCATCACGAACGCTGCGATCAGGATCGCCGTTCGGTGCGGGTGCGGCTGACCGAATCCGGGCAGGCGGTGCGCGATGCGGTGCGCGCCATGTTTACCCGTCACGCCGAAGGGCTGGCGATGTCGGGCGTGCTGGACGATCCGCCGCTGCCGGCCGTGAACCTGCAAACGCGGCGCATCGAACGGTTCTGGGCCGAACAGATCCGCTATATCTATTGATCCGCCGCGACGGCCGCGGGTCTTTTCCGCACCCGGCCGATGCGCCATAGTCGCGTCAGAATGGGGGCGGCGATGGCGGTGATTGATCTGAATTCCGATCTGGGCGAGGCGTTCGGCCCATGGCGCATGGGCGACGACGCCGCGATCCTGCGGGTTGTGACCTCGGCCAATATCGCCTGCGGTGGTCATGCGGGCGACCCGGATGTGATGTTCGACACGCTGCGCCGGGCCGCCGATCTGGGGGTCAGCATCGGCGCGCATCCGGGCTATGCCGACCGGCAGGGCTTTGGGCGCCGCGTCATCCCGATGGAGCCGGCGGAAATCGCGCATATGGTCGCGGCGCAGATCGGCGCCTTGCAGGGGGTCGCGGCACTGGCAGGGGCGCGGGTCGATTACGTCAAGGCGCATGGCGCGCTGGCCAATCTGGCCGCCGCCCGGCGCGAAGTGGCCGAGGCCATCGCAACTGCGGTCGCGGCGATGCCGGGCAGGCTGGCCTTGCTGGCGATCTCGGGGACGGAACTGGAAATCGCGGGCCGCGCCGCAGGATTGACAGTCTGTTCCGAAATCTTTGCGGATCGGGGATATTTGCCCAATGGCCAGCTTGTTCCGCGCGGGCAGCCGGGCGCGATGATCCATGACGCGGCGCAGGCGGCGGATCGCCTGCTGGCTTTTCTGGACAGCGGGCTGATGCCGGTGGTCGGCGGCGATCCGATCCCGCTTGCGGCGCAGTCCATCTGCGTGCATGGCGACAGCCCCGCCGCGCTGGCCATGGCGCAGGAAATCCGCGCCCGGCTGACGGCGGCGGGCGTCACGCTGGCACCATTCTGCGGCGCGCGGGCGTGACCGGATTTCCCCGGCTGATTCCGGTGGCGGATCGGGCGATCCTGGTCGAATTCGCGACCGTGCTGGACGATGCGGCCCATGCGGCGGTGCTGGGGCTGGACCGGGCGTTGCAGGCCGACCCCGCACCGGGGCAGCGCGAACTGATCCCGGCCTATGTCAGCCTGCTGATCGGGTTCGACCCTCTGGTCACCGATCACGCGGCGGTGCGCGCCCATGCCGAACGGCTGCTGGCCCGACCGGCCGACCCCGCGCCGCAGGCTGCGCTGCGGCAGGTGCAGGTGTGCTATGATGGCGATCTTGCCCCAGATCTGCCCGAGGTCGCGGCTCGCACCGGCCTGACGCCGGAACAGGTGATCGCCGCTCATCTGTCGGGCGATTACCGCGTCTATATGTATGGATTCGCGCCCGGTTACGCCTATCTGGGCGGGGTGCCGCCCGCGATACGGCTCGATCGCAAACCCTCGCCATTGCGCGACATCCCGGCGGGCAGCGTTATCATCGCCGGGCCGCAATGCATCGTCACCACGCTGACCATGCCGACGGGATGGTGGATCATCGGGCGATCGCCCACGCCGATCTTGGATGCAGGCGCGGCGCGGCCGTTTCTGTTCGACGTGGGCGACCGGGTGCAGTTCCGCCGCATCGACCGCGCCGCGTGGCAGGCCGCGCATGGCTGAGGCCGTCCTTCGCGTTCAGGCCGCCGGGCCGCATGTCACCGTGCAGGACGGCGGGCGCATGGGCTGGCAACGCTTTGGCGTCACCGAAAGCGGGCCGATGGACCGGGTGGCCGCGCTGCTGGCGAATCTGGCGGTCCGCAACCGGGGCGATGCGCCGCTGATCGAGGTCTCGCTTGGTGGGCTGACGCTGGACTGCGAGGCTGGGGCGGTCAGCATCGCCATTGCCGGGGGCGGCTTTATCGTGACGCTGGACGGGGCGCGGTTGGGGTCGTGGCAGGTGCTGACCCTGCGCGCCGGTCAACGGCTGACGATCCGCCCCGGCCCCTGGGGCAGCTGGACCTGTCTGGCCTTCGCCGGCACGCTGGAGGCGCCCGAATGGCTGGGCAGCCGGGCAACGCATGGGCTGTCGGGACTGGGCGGGGGTCGGATCGTGCCGGGGCGGGTGCTGCGCATCGGCACCCCTCGCATGCTGCCCGACCGTGCGATCCCGTGCCCCGTCTGGGCGCGACCGCGCCGCATCCTGCACGCCACGCTTGGCCCTCAGGATCGGCATTTCGCGCCCGAAGCCATCGACGCGCTGCGCGAGGGGACGTTTCGCCTGACCAGCGCCTATGACCGCATGGGTGTGCGCCTGTCCGGGCCGGCCCTGCCTTTGGCCGGAGCCTTGTCGATCCCGTCCGAGCCGGTGCTGCGCGGATCGGTGCAGGTTGCGGGCGACGGCGTGGCGACGGTGCTGTTGGCCGATCACCAGACCACGGGCGGCTATCCCAAGATCGCCACGGTCGTTTCACCCGATCTGGACGGTTTCGTGCAATGCCGCAGCGGGCAGGTGGTGCGGTTCGACCTGATCGCGCCTGAGGCAGCCGTGGCCATGGCGCGGCGGCGGGCGCAAGCCTTGGCCGGGGTCGTCGCGCGGCTACGACAGGGCCAGACCGACCCCGCCCAGACCGGCGATGATGACCACCGCCCATGAGGGCAGCTTCCACGCGATCAGCAGGACGGCGCAGGCCAAAGCCAGCGCGAAATCGGGCATCCCCCTGACCGCGCTGGTGAAAACCGGCTGATACAGCGCCGCGCCCAGAATGCCGACCACCGCCGCATTGGCCCCCTGCATGGCCGATTGCGCGGCGGGTTGGCGGCGGAACCCATCCCAGAACGGCAGCGCCGCGATCAGCAACAGAAACCCCGGCAGGAACACCGCGAACAGCGCGACCGCGCCGCCGATGATGCCAGCGGGGGTCGGGGCAGGGGTGCGGCCCAGCATTCCCGACAGCATCCCCGGCGCCGCCTGCGCCGGTTCGGACACCGCGCCCAGATAGGCGGCAAAGGTGAACAGCGGCCCCGGAACCGCCTGCGCCGCGCCGTAACCGGCCAGAAATTCGTCGGCCCCGACCCAGCCGGGCCGCACGACTTCGGCCTCAAGCAGCGGCAACACGACATGGCCGCCCCCGAATACCAGCGATCCCGCGCGATAAAACGAATCCGCCAGTGCCAGCAGATGCCCGCCCCCCACCGCGAGCGGCAGCAGCAACAGCAACAGCGCAAAGGCCACCAGCGCGACCAGACCGCCCCGGCGCGTCACCGGTACGGGCAGCGCGGCGGTGCCGTCGGTCCCTTGACCCCGCCCCAAAGCCAGACCGGCCAGACCGCCCGCAAGGATGGCGCCTATCATGCCAAATGCTCCGGGCAGGGCGGCCAGAAGGGCGACGGCCAGCACCGCAATCGCCGCACGTTCGCGGTCAGGGCACAGGTTGCGCGCCATGCCCCACACCGCCTGCGCCACGATGGCGACGGCGGCGATCTTCAACCCGTGCAGTGCGCCTTGCCCCACCGGCCCGGTCAGAAAATGTGCCCACAGCGCAAAGCCCAGCAACAGCAGCGCCGAAGGCAAAGTGAACGCCGCAAAGGCAGCCGCCGCACCCGCCCATCCGGCCCGCATCAGCCCAAGCGCAAAGCCGACCTGAGACGAGGCCGGGCCGGGCAGAAACTGACACAACGCGACCAGATCGGCATAGGCGCGGTCGTCAAGCCATTTGCGCCGCGTCACGAACTCGTCGCGGAAATAGCCCAGATGCGCCACCGGCCCGCCGAAGGCCGTCAGACCCAGTTTCAGAAAGGCAGCAAAGACCTCGGTCACGGTGCCCTGTGTCCGCCTGATCCGTGCCGGTTCCGCCATGGCCCTGCCCTTTTGCTGGGAATCGCGCGCAGGGTGGCGGGGTGGGGCGGTGGCGTCAACCCCGCTGCGGCGCAGCAATACCGTTGGTCCGCGCCATCGCCAGCCCCGCCGCCGATGACCAGACCGGCGCGGCGGGCCATGCCAGCACGCTGATCCGCTGATCCGGCATCAGCCCGGCGACCGGCACCGGGCGGGCGCTGACCGGGTCGATCAACGCGATACCCTGCGGCGCGACGGCCAGCGGCTGGCCGTTCTGCGTAACGCCCGACAGAACGTCACTGAAACGCACCTCGTAGTTGTTGCCGTCCGCCGCGCCGATCCAGACCTGCCCGGGATGCAGACGCAGCACCCGCCCGGTGGTCAGGATCTGCCCGTCCAGCATCCGCGCCAGCGCGGCGGCGGGGGCGTCGTCGCTGCGCATCGCGGTGCCGAGCCGGGTCGACAGGCTGACGGTATCGCGGATGACCGCCGTGCGGGTCTGGGCGCCGGTCATCGGGTAAAGCGTCATCATCGCCGCCCCACCCATTTCCGCGCTGGCGGTGCGGGCCAGACGATCGGCCCAATCGTCCGATACGGTTTCGATGGTCAGGTTGTTGCCCTTGTCGTCGCACAGCACCATCGGCGTGGCCGACACCCCGGTCAGCGCAAGGCCCGAGGCGCGCAGCCCCGGCATCGCCCGCCCGGTGCCGTCGCCGTCGATTATCGGCAGACGTGCCGCAGCGGCCAAGGACAGTGCCAGCGTCAGGTTCAGACCAAAGCTGCCCGCACAGACGACGGCGGCCGCCGGACGGTTCAAGGCCCGTTCCAGCACATGCAGCGCCTGCACCAGTTCGTCCCCCTGCGGCGGCTTTTCCGACAGGATCGCGGGGTCGCCCAACATGCCGGCGGGCACGACCAGCGCATCGTCGGGCAGCGCATCGGCCGCGATCAGCGGCACCGGCCCGTGCTGCGCGATGGCCAGCCGCGCCAGCAGGGCGCCGATCTGCGGGTCGCCGCCGCTGCCACAGGCCAGAACCGCGGCGCCAAGGGCCAGCGTTTCCACATCGTCGGCGGCAATCATCCGGGTCGGTTGCATCTGGTTCCCCCTGTTCCGGCATCAGCCCACATCCGGCTGGCCAAGCGCCAGCACCTGCAAACGCAGCACCGAGCCGGGCAAAGCCTGTTCGGTCAGGCCGTGAATGGCGACGGAATCGGGCCGTGCGCCCGCGGCCATCGCCGCCTGCGAGGCGCGTTTCCGGGCATCGGCGTGCGCTGCCTCAAAGCTGAACTGGCTCAGCGGATAGCAGCGATCGACCCGCCCCGAGACCGGCGCGACGGCGGCCCCGATCGCGCGGGCCAGCGCGCAAAAGCCTGGCTTTGCCCCGCGCCGGGCCGGATGTGCCGGGGCGGCGACGCGGCCCGCGTCCTTGCCGACCAGAATCACCGGCAGGTTTTCCGCGCCGAGCCGTGCGGCAATGTCGGTCAACATCTGCGTGTCGGGCGGTTCGATCAGGGGCAGAGCCAGCAGATCGGGGTGCGGCGCGCTCAGCCGCAGGCCGCTGATCCGGGCCGGGCCGTATCCCTGACGGGGCAGGCCGTTGTGCAGCACGCCGGCGGTCAGGCGCCATTGGTCCAGTTCGATCACGACGGCATCGGTCTGACGATACAGCCAGCCGGCACCGCCGATGGCGTTTGCGGCGCCGGAACCAAAGGTCTGCACCGGCTGCCGGACGGCGCTGGCGGCATCCATCAGCGTGCCGTCGCCACGCGCCAGAAACAGCGGCCCGATGATCCCCGCATCGGCCAGCGTCAGGGCGAATTGCCCCAGCAGCCGCTGCGCCAGATCGCGCAGGCCCAGATTCAGGATCGCGGTCCCTTCGCGCGCCAGCAAGCCCTGAGTTCCGGCATTGCCGGCCTGCGCGAACCGGACGCCGGGCAGTTCGCGGGACAGGATGGCGGTGGCCGCGGCGGCATCGCCGCCGTCATGGGGCGGGAAGATGGCGGAAATGGCCACCGCGCCGATCTGTCTGGCGCGGATGTCGGCGGCGATGCGGGTCAGTTCGGGTTCAGACAGGGCCGAGATGCGGCGCCCGTCCATCTCGTGCCCGCCGTGGGTCAGATACCAGTGCCCGCCCACGCTGGCGCTTAGATCGGCGGGCCAGTCGGCCATCGGCGGCAGCGCGGCCGAGGCGGGCAGACACAGACGCACCGCCGCCACCTGCGACAGCCCGCCGCGCAGGGCCACCGCTTCTTCAAAGGCGGCGGTGCCGATCATCACGGCGCCGATTTCGGAGGGGGCGATCCCGGTTTTCGTCAGCAATTTCCGCAGCGCTGCAACCGCGCCCGTGGTGGAATCCTCGGTCGTCGGCACGGCGATACCGCCAAGAACGCTGCGCTCGCTTGTCAATACCAGTTGCGTCTGAACGGCGCGGATATCTATGCCAGCGTGAATCATCCCGCCTGTCCCGTCCAGATGACCGGAATGCCGGTCGTTCCCATGAAACCGCCCTGCTGGTTCATTTCCGCCCCCGGTTTTCCGAGATGATCGGTTCGGATTGGGGAAGGGTTCAATTGGGCATTCGGTCAGGTTTGGTGAAAAAACGGTTAGGGTCAGCCGTGAAGTGACGTTGAAAAACAAACTGAAAATCTGATCCCGTGCCGCAACGGTCGATTTTCAGTCGAGCAAACCAAAATCGCGCGCCGCCGCCACCGCCTCGCGCCGAGATTTGCAGTTCAATTTGCGATAAAGGTTTATCAGGTGAAACTTTACCGTTGCCTCGGACAGGCCCAGCATTCTTGCGATGGTCTTGTTCGGCAGGCCGTCGGCCAGCGCGTCCAGAATGCGCCGTTCCTGCCGCGT
>JAUNUO010000074.1:10431-13233 GCA_030538135.1 Paracoccus sp. (in: a-proteobacteria) | reverse complement strand
CGCGCCACGTCCAGCACCTGCCCGTCTTTCAGCGATTTCGACGGCGATTTCAGCGCCCGCAGAACACCCAGCGGCGACCAGCTGAACTTGTAACGGAAGTTGTTGGGATATTTCGGCACGCCCCCGCAATAGGACGTGAAGCGCACCACATCGCCCGGCTGCGCGACCTGACGGTAATCGGCAACCAGTTCATGCGCCATCAGATGGTCGATGCCCGGGTCCAGCCCGACCTCGTTCACCAAGGCGACGCCCGCCGCCCGCGCCGCATCATCCAGCGCCGCCATATCGGGCGAGATATAGGACGAGCTGACGAAATGCGCCCCCTTGTCCACGCAGACCCGCGCCAGCGCCGGATGCTGATCTGCGGGCAGCATCGACACCACGATGTCGCCCGCCTGCACCGCCGCGGCCAGCGCGTCAGGCGCATAGGGGCGGATGTCGTCGGTCAGATCGCCCACGGCATCGCGGGCCTTGTCGATGGTGCGGTTCCAGACCGCCACCGGCTTGCCGTTTTCGATCAGCCGCCGCAGACCGGGGATCGCCGACAGGCCGGTGCCTACCCAATGAATCGTCATGCCTTGACCTCGTTCACATGCTTGTCGAATGTCGCCCGCGCCCGGCCCCATGCCCCCGCGTCGATCCGGTCCAGCGTTTCCAGCACGGACAGCAATTGCGCCGCGTAATCTTCGGAACTTTCCAGCGGCAGCAGCGAGGGCAGGTTGTCGATCGCCATCACGTCCAGCGGCGGGTGATCCGCCACCCGCCGCACCGGCTGATGCCATGTCGTTTCGCGGTCATAGACCTTGATCGGGGAAAAATCGCTGCTTGGATCGCAGGCCACATCGCCGATCACGGTCAGCACACGGCCCGGATTGGTCGCGCTGGCGGGCACGAACACCGGCACGCCGGGCATGGCCAGAATCGCGTTGATAAAGATCTCATGCGCCAGAATTTCGGGGAACGGCCCGCCATGCGCGGTTTCGGCCATGTCCCATCGCGTCGCGGCGACGCCCATTTCATGCAGCAGGTCCGACGCCCCGCGCCCGACCCGGCCAAGCGCCCCGATGACGATGCCGCGCGGGCGCGGACGCGCCACCGCATCCAGCCGCGCGCGCAGATCGTCCAGCAGCATTTCCTTGCCCGTATAGGCGTGAACCGGTCCACAGATGCCGCCGCGCTGCTGCGCCGCCCATGCCATCAGCGACACCGCCGCCCCGGCATAACCGGCCCAGTAACCGAATGCAGCCAGACGGCGACCATCCTCATCGACCAGATATTCCAGATCATACAGGGCACCGCCCCCGTCACGGAACCGGCGCAGCAGCACCTGTCCGGCGGGCTGCCCCTTGAAGGCATGGCCGAACATGATGTGCCTGTGACGCAGCGGGGTTCCATCCGCAGGCAGTTCCTTGAGACCGAAAATGATCGCATCATCGGGCGCGGTCGGCCAGCTTCCGGCGGGCGCGATCGCGGCCCCTGCCGCGGCATAGCGGGCAGTGGGGATGATCCGGCGCGGGCTGTCCTCGACCGTGACGGTATGACCCGCCGCGATCAGCCGGGCCACGCCATCGGGCGTGATCCCCACGCGATCCTCATTCGGGCGGCTTTCCGCCCTCACCCACAGATGCACCATCGCAGCCCCCTGTTTCTTCTGCCGCACAGATAGGGCAGCGAAGGGCAAAGGAAAAGGATCAGAACGGCACCGGCGCGGAAAAGCTTGTCATCACGCCGCTGTCGGGATGCTTGATCCGCAGGGTTTCGGCATGCAGCATCAGCCGGGGGTGATCGGCCGCCGCGCCCGTCGCATACAGGGGATCGCCCAGAATCGGATGGCCCAGCGATGCCATATGCACCCGCAACTGATGGCTGCGCCCCGTCACCGGAAACAGCCGCACCCGCGTTTCCGCATCATCCGCGCGGATCACCCGCCAATCCGTCTGCGCCGGGCGGCCGGTCTCATGGCAGACCTTCTGCCGGGGGCGGTTGGGCCAGTCCACGATCAGCGGCAGATCGACGGTGCCGGTTTTCGGCACCAGCCGCCCATGCAGCCGCGCGACATAGGTCTTTTTCGTGCGGCGTTCCTGAAATTCGCGCGCCAGATGGCTTTGCGCATGGCGGGTCAGCGCAAACACCATGACCCCGGAGGTATCCAGATCAAGCCGATGCACCAGCAGCACGGTCGGAAACGGCCCGCGCAGCCGTTCGATGACGCAATCGGCCTTGTCCTCGCCCCGGCCCGGCACCGACAGGATGCCCGATGGCTTGTTCACCAGCAGGATTTCGTGATCGGCATGGATTACCTCGGGCAGGCCGGGCGGTGGGGCATAGATCATTTCGCCACAAGGCGGATGGCAAGACCCGCGAACAGCACGGCGGCGATCCTGTTGATGATGCCAAGGCGGCGCCCCAGCACCTGCCCGGCATAGCCCGCGACGATGCCGTAACCCATCGTGACCAGCGTGCCGGTGAACGCAAAGATCAGCCCAAGCCCAAGGATCTGTTCCCAGACCGGGCCATATTCGGGCCGGGTGAACTGCGGCAGAAAGGCCAGCAGGAACAGCACGGGTTTCGGATTCAGGATGTTCGACAAGGCCCCGCGCCGGATGATATTCCACGGGCGCACACTGCCGCGCGCGCTTGGGTCCACCGGCCCGGCGGTCCAGCTTTTCCACGCCAGATACAACAGATAACCCGCGCCCGCGTATTTCACCGCCGTCAGCGCCTCGGGATGGGCCGCCATCACCGCCCCCAGCCCCACGGTCGCCAGCAGCAGATGGAACAGCACCCCCAGACCGACACCCA
>JAUNUO010000074.1:5986-10331 GCA_030538135.1 Paracoccus sp. (in: a-proteobacteria) | reverse complement strand
GCAATGGCAGATCAGCACGTCGCGCAAAGGTGGCGTCACGACAAAGCGCACCGCCCCGCACAGACACCCGCCGGCCCGTGTCATTCGCCGGAATCCTGCGGCAAGCCATCGTCGATGTCGTAATAATCGCCCTTGTCGGCTACGAAGATATGCCCCGCCAGCCGCAGCCCGGTCGGCGGATCGACGGCACCGGGCGCAACTTCGATCTGATCCGATCCAATCCGCCGCCAGAACAGCGACGATCCGCAGATCGGGCAAAAGCCGCGCTCGGCCCGATCCGATGACCGGAACCAGCGGACATCGCCGGTCATGGTCACATGGCCGGTCGTAAAGCCGCCCCACACATGCCCCGACCAGCGGCGGCACTGGCTGCAATGGCAGGCGCGCAGGTCGGGGTCGCGCACCGCGCCGTGGAATTGCACCGCGCCGCACAGACAATGGCCCGTGAACTCAGCACCCGCCGAATGTGTCATCCAGTATCGCCCCCAGCCGGTCCGCATCCTCTGGCGTGAAAGCGTCGGGCAGATCGCTGTCGATGTCCAGCACGCCGATCAGCCGCCCGCCCCGCCCGATCACCGGGATCACCAGTTCCGACCGGGTCGAGGACGCGCAGGCGATGTGCCCCGGAAAGGCGTCCACATCGGGGATCAGCTGCACCGCCCGTTCCCGCGCCGCAGCCCCGCAGACGCCGCGCGAAAACGGGATCACCAGACAGCCATGCCCGCCCTGATAGGGACCGATCTTCAACAGATCGGGCGCGGTCACGCGGTAAAAGCCTGTCCAGTCGAAACGATCATCGGCATGGTGAATTTCACAGGCCAGCGTCGCCATCAGCGCGACTTCATCGGTTTCGCCTTCCGTCAGCGCACGGATACGGGCGGCAAGCGCGTCGTAATCCATCACCCGGCCTTGATCTGCCGCGCCTCGTCGATCAGCATGATCGGAATACCCGCACGGATCGGAAAGGCCAGCCCGGCGGCTTTCGACACCAGCTCCTGCCGGTCGGCATCGTAATGCAGCACCGCCTGCGTCACCGGACAGACCAGCGATTCCAGCATGTGCCGGTCGAACGCGGGGGCGGGGCGGGGGGTGTCGGTCATTGCAAACGCTCCTCTCGGCCGCTGTCGTGCAGCGCGAATTCGATCAGCCCGGACAGCATCCTGCGCCGTTCTGACAAGGTTTCCGCCTCCAGCAGCGCCTGTTTTTCGCTGGGTTCGAACGGCAAGGCCATGGACAGCGAATTGACCAGGGCCTCATCGCCGGCCTCGGCCATGCTGTCCCAATCGGCGCTCATTTCGTGCTGATCCATCAGCCGGCGCAGACGGGCGATCAAGGCCGCGCGGTCGAATCCTTGGTCGGTTTCGGCCGGGCCGGTGTCGCGGGCATAATCGCCCCAGTCGGCGCGGCCTTTCAGATAGGGGGCAAAGCCTTCCTCGGCATCGGTCAGCCGAAACCGCGACACGCCGCGCAGCGAAATCATATAGCGGCCTTCCTCGGTTTCGGTGAATCCGGTGACGCGCCCGGCACAGCCGATCGGGGCCAGTTCATCCTCGCCCGAAGGCTGGATCACGCCGATCAGCCGGTGATCGGTTTTCAGCACATCGTCCAGCATCTGAAGATAACGCGGCTCGAATATCTGCAAGGGCAGCCGCGCGCGCGGCAGCAGCAAGGCCCCGGTCAGCGGAAACAGCGGCAGCCAGTCGGGCAGATCGAACCGCAGCGCCATCAGGCAAAGATCATCGAGGACAGTTTTCGCCGCCCCCGCTGAACCAGCGGATCGTTCGGCTTCAGACTGTCGAAGATCGTCAGCAATTGCGCCTTGGCCGCGCCCTCGTTCCAGTCGCGGTCGCGGCGGAAACTGTCCAGCAGGATGTCGATGGCCTGTTCGACCTGACCGGCGGCATGCAGCGCGCCGGCATAATCCAGCCGCGCCTGCTGATCGTCGGGATCGGCACTCACCCGCGCCTCAAGATCGCTCAGCGGTCCGGCACTGGCCGCCTGCCGCGCAAGCGCGAGCTGCGCCCGCGCCGCCTCGACCGGGGCCAGCCCCGCCACCTTTTCGGGCACGCGGGCCAGCGCCGCCTCGGCCCCTGTCTCGTCGTTCAGCGCCACCAAAGCGCGGATCAGCCCGCCCCAGGCTTCGGCATTCTCGGGCGCCTCATCGGTGATCGCGGCAAAGGTTTCGGCCGCATCCGCCGCCGCACCCTCGGCCAGCATGGTCTCGGCCACCTCAAGCGCTTCGCCCAGGCCGCCGTCGCCTGCCAGACCGGCCAGCTTTTCGACAAAGGCCCGGACCTCGCTGGCGGGCAGCGCGCCCTGAAACGCATCGACCGGGCGGCCCTGATAAAAGGCGTAAACGGTGGGGATCGACTGCACCCGCAACTGCGCGGCGATCATCTGGTTCTGATCGACATCGACCTTGACCATGCGCACACGACCCTTCAGCCGCGTCACCTCGGCCTCAAGCAGCGGGCCAAGCGTCTTGCAGGGCCCGCACCACGGCGCCCACAGATCGACGATGACCGGCACCTCCATCGAACGCTCGATCACCTCGGCCATGAAATCGGCTTCGGTCACGTCCTTGATAAGGTCGGCGGCAGGCGCGGTATCGGGGGCAGAGCCAAGGTTCAGCATCGGGGCCTCGTCGGAATGGATCAGGGCATAGATGGCCCATGCACCCCCGCCTTGCAAGGTTTCCGCTCAGGATCGGTCGGCGCGCGCCAGAAAGAACAGATGAAACAGATAGCCGGTCACACCGCCGAACAGCGCGCCCCAGAACACCGATCCGGTCGCGAATTCATAGGCCGACCACAACAGCGGCGCGGCAACGATCAGCATCCGCACCAGCAACGGACGGAACAGGGGCGCATCGGGATCAATCATCATGGCATCTTCGGTTCTGAAATATCCTCGGGGGGAATCGCCGGCCCGCCGGCGATGGGGGGCAGACAGCCCCCCCTGCGACCGTAACGCAAGATCGGCGGCGTGTCTGCCCGGCGATGCGCCGCACCCGGCACGCCTTGAAATAACCGCTTGCCCCCGACGCGCGCACAGACAATCCTGCGCCCCAAATCCGCGGCAGGGGAACAGCCCATATGACAACCATGACAGTCGATCAGGCGCTGGCGCAAGGGGGCACGGGGCGGTATCAGGCCAGATTGCTGGGCATCTTCGGTCTCGTCTGGGCGGCGGATGCGATGCAGGTGATCGCCGTGGGCTTTGCCGCCCCCTCCGTCGCGCTCAGCTTCGGGCTGGAACGCACCACCGCCCTTCAGATCGGAACGCTGTTCTTTCTGGGCATGTTCGTCGGCGCCTTCGTCTTTGGCCGGGTCGCCGACCGCTTTGGCCGGCGCCGGGTTCTTCTGGTCACGGTGCTGATGGATGCGCTGTTCGGGCTGTTGTCGGTCTTTGCGCACAACTTCGAAATGTTGTTGGTGCTGCGCTTTCTGACCGGGGTGGCGGTGGGCGGCACCCTGCCCGTCGATTATGCGATGATGGCCGAATTCCTGCCGCCAAAGAACCGCGGCCGCTGGCTGGTCTGGCTGGAAGGGTTCTGGGCCATCGGCACCATCGTCATTGCCCTGACCGCATGGATCGCGGCCAGCCGCGGCGCGGCGGAACCGTGGCGCTGGATCTTCTTCATTGCCGCGGCCCCGGCGATCATCGGCTTCTGGCTGCGGATGTGGGTGCCTGAATCGCCGATGTATCTGATCCGGCAAGGTCAGGAAACCAAGGCCCGCTCCGTCGTGAACCGGGTTCTGGCCGGCAACGGCGCCGCCCCCCTGTCCGATGATGTGCGGCTGGTGCCCGTGCCGGTCGATCCCGATGCGCAAGGCTCGATCTTCGCGCCCGCGCTGCGGCAACGCACCCTGGGAATGCTGGCGGTCTGGTTTCTGGTCTCGCTGTCCTATTACGGCGTGTTCGTCTGGGTGCCGGGACAACTGGCGACCGAAGGGTTCGGCTTTGTGCGCGGCTACGGCTTTCTGGTGATCCTCGCGCTGGCGCAGGTGCCGGGCTATGCGCTGGCGGCATGGGGCGTCGAGAAATGGGGCCGCAAGCCGACGCTGATGCTGTTTCTGCTGCTGTCCGCCGCCGGCTGTTTCCTGTTCACCATCGCGGGCACGCCCACATTGATCGCCACCGCCCTGATGCTGATGAGCTTTGCCCTGCTGGGCACATGGGGCGCGCTTTACGCCTTCACGCCCGAACTTTACCCGACCTCGCTGCGCGGCGCGGGCATGGGCACGGCCAGCGCGGTGGCCCGTCTGGGCGGCATTCTGGCGCCCAGCCTTTTGGCGGTGGTGTTCGCCAAGGGGTTCGGGCTGGCCATCGGGGTCTTTGCCGG
>JAUNUO010000074.1:4259-5886 GCA_030538135.1 Paracoccus sp. (in: a-proteobacteria) | reverse complement strand
CCTCGGGCCGGGTGACGGTGCCGGTGCTGTGGGACAAACAGCGCGACATGATCGTGTCGAACGAAAGCGCCGAGATCATCCGCATGTTCAACAGCGCCTTCAACGGTGTGACCGGAAACACCGACGATTACTACCCCGAACCGATGCGCGCCCGCATCGACGATCTGAACACCCGCATCTATGACACCGTGAACAACGGCGTTTACAAGGCGGGCTTCGCGACCAGCCAGTCCGCCTATGACAAAGCCGTCCACCCGCTGTTCGAAAGCCTCGACTGGATCGAGGGTTTGCTGGCGCAAAACCGTTATCTGACCGGCGATCGCGTAACCGAGGCCGACTGGCGGCTGTTCACGACCATCTGTCGCTTTGACGCCGTGTATCACACCCATTTCAAATGCAACCGCCACATGATCGTCGATTATCCGAACCTGTGGGCATGGGCGCGCGAGATGTATCAATGGCCCGGCGTGGCGGAAACGGTGCATTTCGACCACATCACGCGGCATTATTACTACAGCCACGACAGTATCAACCCGCATCGCCTCGTGCCGGTCTGCCCCGCCCGCGACTGGACCGCACCGCACGGGCGCGGCGCGACGAATTGACCGCGCCTCTCTCGCGGTCGCTGACAAAAGAAAAGCCCCGGCGCAATGCCGGGGCCATGAGAGAGAGGGAGGGAGGGTATGGCCGCATCCGCCGACCACTGGGCTTCGGTGACTGAACGCGCCCGGCCCTATCCGGTTCCCGTCGGAGCGAAAAATCAGGCCACGAGCCGATAACCGCCTGATTCCGTGACCAGAAGCCGCGCATTGCCGGGATCGGGTTCGATCTTCTGGCGCAGGCGATAGATATGGGTTTCCAGCGTATGCGTGGTCACGCCCGCATTGTAACCCCAGACCTCGTGCAGCAGCACGTCGCGCGGCACCACGCCGTCTTGCGCCCGATAAAGGAATTTCAGGATATTGGTTTCCTTTTCCGTCAGCCGGATCTTGCGATCCTTGGTATCGACCAGCACCTTCATCGACGGTTTGAACGTGTAAGGGCCAAGCTGAAAGATCGCGTCCTCGGACTGTTCATGCGTGCGCAACTGGGCGCGCAGACGGGCCAGCAAAACGGGGAACTTGAACGGTTTGGTGATGTAATCATTCGCGCCCGCGTCCAGACCCAGAATGGTGTCGGCATCGGTGTCATGGCCGGTCAGCATGACCACCGGACATTTCACGTTCAGCTTGCGCAGCTTCTTGCACAGCTCGCGCCCGTCGGTGTCGGGCAGGCCGACATCCAGCACCACCAGATCGAACAGGTTGCCCTTGACCGCCTCGACCGCCTCGGCGCCGCTGCCGGCCTCGATCACGTCGAAATCGTCGGTCGCGACCAGTTGTTCGGCCAAAGCCTCGCGCAGATCTTCTTCGTCATCGACCAGCAGGATTTTTTTCAGTCCGGCCATGGTTGCCTCCTTTGCCTGTATGAAGGATGGATGGGACCATGCCCGGCCCGCGTCCAGCAAGGTTGCAGGAATCTCACAGGCTCTTGTCCTGTAGGGCGGTTATGTTTCAGATTGTTACAGAAAGGCCGTGATGTCGCTGATCCCCACCCTTGCCGAACGAATCGCCCGCGCCCGCGCCGA
>JAUNUO010000074.1:2072-4159 GCA_030538135.1 Paracoccus sp. (in: a-proteobacteria) | reverse complement strand
GCGGCGGAAAACGCCCGGCTGCACATCTTTCGCCCCGACAGCGGGGACGAACCACATTACGCCATCGAAATCGGCGATCCGCCCCGCGATGCGCCGGTTCTGGCGCGGCTGCATTCGGCCTGTTTCACCGGCGACGTGTTGGGCAGCCTGAAATGCGACTGCGGCCCGCAACTGCACGCCGCGCTGGCGGCCATGGGTGCCGAAGGGGCCGGGGTGCTGCTGTATCTCAATCAGGAAGGGCGCGGCATCGGGCTGGCCAACAAGATGCGCGCCTATTCCCTGCAAAATCAGGGCTTCGATACCGTCGAAGCCAACCACCGCCTGGGTTTCGAGGATGACGAGCGCGATTTCCGCACCGGCGCCGCCTTGCTGCGGCGGCTGGGATTCGGCGCAGTGCGGCTGATGACCAACAACCCGCGCAAGGTGGCGATGCTGGAATCCCAAGGCATCCGCGTGGCCGAAAGGGTGCCGCTGATTACGCCGCGCAACCGCCACAACACAGGTTATCTGGATACCAAGGCCGAAAAATCGGGGCATCTGCTGTGATCCTGACCCCCATCGGCCTGCGCGCCTTCGGGCGCATGATCCCCTGTTCCATCGGGCGCGGCGGCATCCGCAACGACAAGGCCGAAGGCGACGGTGCCACGCCCGTCGGGTTGCACCATATCGCGGCGTTGTATTATCGGCCCGACCGCCTGCCGCCGCCCGCCCCCTGGGCAATCCCCATCGGCCCGCGCGATCTGTGGTGCGACGATCCGGGGCATCCGGCCTATAACCACCCCGCCCGCGCCCCGCTGACCGCAAGCCACGAAAAACTGCGCCGCGCCGATCCGCTGTATGACGTGATCCTGACCACCGACTGGAACTGGCCCGACGCCACGCCGGGTCGCGGCAGCGCCATCTTTCTGCACCAATGGCGCTGCCCCGGCTATCCGACCGAGGGCTGCATCGCCATGGCACGCGCGAACCTTATCTGGCTGGCCGGGCGGGCCGCGCCGGGAACACCGTTGAGGGTTTCCTGCTTGCCGAAATACGCGTTCGCAACCGTTCAACCATAATCCCGCGCGCCGAAGATCGCACTGCCGACCCGCACATGGGTTGCGCCCTCGGCGATGGCGGCCTCGAAATCGGCGCTCATCCCCATGGACAGTTGCGGCAGGCCGTGGTCGGCGGCCAGCGACCGCAGCAGGCGAAAATGCGGGATCGGGTCACCGGCTTCGGGCGGGATGCACATCAGCCCTTGCGGCGACAGGCCCAGATCGGCGCAGGCCGACAGGAAACCGGGCAGTTCATCGGCCAGAACGCCGGCCTTTTGCGGCTCGTCCCCGGTGTTCACCTGCACGAACAGATCGGGCAGCACCACCCCATCCGCCGCCAGCCCGGCCAGCTTGCGCGCCAGGGACATGCGGTCCAGCGTGTGAATGGCGTCGAACAGTCCCGCCGCGACCCGCGCCTTGTTCGATTGCAGCGGCCCGATCATATGCAACGACACGCCCGGATATTGCGCGCGCCAGACGGGCCATTTGCCCTGCGCCTCTTGCACATAGTTTTCGCCGAAGGCGCGGTGGCCCGCGTCCAGCACGGCGCGCACACGGTCATCGGGTTGCACCTTGCTGACGGCGATCAGCGTCACCGATCCGGGCGAGCGGCCCGCGCGCGATTCGGCGGTGCGGATGCGGGTGGTCATGTCATTCAGTCCCATGTCCCGACTGAACAAAAAGAAAAGAGCGGGCGCAAGGCCCGCTCTTTCCGAAAATCGCTGATCGGTCGGATCAGAAGTTGAAGCGGACGCCCAGGTCGCCGCGGACTTCTTCTTCGTAGCCACGCTCGATCGAGCCGGCCAGATAGGCGCCGCCCATGTCGTATTTAGCGCCGATACCGAAAGCGTTGTCGGTTTCTTTACCAGCCCAGTCGCCGTCGTTGTTGGCGATATAGGCCGACAGGGTGGTCTGCGGGGCGACAACATAGTCACCATACAGAACGATGGTCTTGCCCAGATCGTCGCCAACGTCACCGTTGTCGAGGAAGTTCAGACCGACGCCGTTATCGGTGCCCGGCATGGTGTAGTAGGCGCCGACGAAATACTG
>JAUNUO010000074.1:0-1972 GCA_030538135.1 Paracoccus sp. (in: a-proteobacteria) | reverse complement strand
TCAGCGCGGTGCGGCCATAGCCCGACAGGGTGATGTCAGCGGCAGCAACGCCAGCCGACAGAACCAGCGCGGTGGAGGCGAGAAGAGCCTTTTTCATGGTGATGTTCCCTCTTGTCTCTCTGTTGCCCAAGCACGGCACAAGCCGGTCCGGGGATGAGAATGGTTTGATCCTTTCCGACCCCTGATGCAACGGAATCACCCCGTTCTTAATTCTTTAGTCAATTCTGTGATGCACAAGCGCCACACATTGTTGCAGCGACCCGACAGCCCGCCCCACAACCTGAAATTGCTGTGCCGCCTGCGGGTGTTGCACCATCGGCGCTTGTCTGGGCGGGGCGTTCCGCGCTATGGCAAAGGGCGGCCGTTTCGACCGGCCGGTGATACTGCAACACGGGAATTTGCCATGACCGCCCATGCCCTGCGCCTGACCCTTGCCCTTGGACTTTGCGCCGGGCTTGCCGCCTGCGGCGGTCTGCGGCTGGGTGGCGGCGGCGGATCGGACGAACGGTCCGCCCCGCGTCCCGAACAGCGCGAGACCACCATCTGGGAAGCGTTTCGCAGCCGTGACAATCCCAACAATACGGTCGGCGTGAACAAATACCTGTGGAACGCCAGCCTTGAGGTGCTGAATTTCCTGCCGGTGCAGTCGGTCGATCCCTTTACCGGGGTGATCGTAACCGGATACGGCACCCCGCCCGGCGGCGGGCGCAGCTATCGCGCGACGATCAAGATCAGCGACCCGGCGCTGGATGCGCGCAGCCTGAAACTGTCGTTGCAAGGGGCGGGCGGATCGGCCGTCGCCCCCGACACGGTGCGCGCGGTCGAGGATGCGATCCTGACCCGCGCCCGGCAGCTGCGGATTCAGGACGGGCGGCTGTAAGGCGTCACTGGACCACGGCGGCCGCAAGGGCTAAACCCTGCGGGCGATAAAAGCCCGAGGAAGCCCCATGCCCTATACCCCGTCGATCAGCGAACAGCACTGGCAGCAGGCATGGCAGGACGCGGGCAGTTTCACCGCCATCCGCGATTCCCGCCCGAAATATTATGTGCTGGAGATGTTCCCCTATCCTTCCGGGCGCATTCATATGGGGCATGTCCGCAACTATACCATGGGCGACGTGGTGGCGCGGTATAAGCGCGCGCAGGGGTTCAGCGTGCTGCACCCGATGGGCTGGGACGCCTTCGGGATGCCGGCCGAAAACGCCGCGATGGAACAGGGCGGCCATCCGCGCGACTGGACCTATGGCAATATCGCCACCATGCGCGACCAGTTGCGCCCGCTTGGCCTGTCCATCGACTGGAGCCGCGAGTTCGCCACCTGCGACGATGATTACGTGGCGCAGCAGCAGCGCATGTTCCTGGACATGCTGGACGCCGGGCTGATTACCCGCAAATCGGCGCAGGTGAACTGGGATCCGGTCGATATGACCGTGCTGGCCAATGAACAGGTGATCGACGGCAAGGGCTGGCGTTCGGGCGCGCCGGTGGAACGGCGGGAACTGACGCAGTGGTTTTTCCGCATCAGCGATTATTCCGATGAACTGCTGTCCGCGCTGGACGGGCTGACCGGCTGGCCGGAAAAGGTCCGCACGATGCAGGCCAACTGGATCGGCAAGTCGCGCGGCCTGCAATTCCGGTTTGAAACGGTCGATCTGCCCGATTTCCCCCGGATCGAGGTGTATACGACGCGGCCCGACACGCTGATGGGGGCGTCGTTCGTGGCCCTGTCGCCGGATCATCCGCTGGTGAAATCGCTGATGGACCGCGCCGATGTGGCCGCTTTCGTGGCTGAATGCCGCAGGATCGGCACCACCGAGGAAGCAATCGAGACCGCGCCCAAGCTGGGGTTCGATACCGGGCTGAAGGTGCGCCACCCGCTGGATGCCGATTGGCACCTGCCGATCTGGATCGCGAACTTCGTGCTGATGGATTACGGCACCGGCGCGATCTTCGGCAGCCCCGCCCATGACGA
>JAUNUO010000318.1 GCA_030538135.1 Paracoccus sp. (in: a-proteobacteria) | reverse complement strand
GGGATCACGTTGATCTGCGCGCCGGCGTCCAGGAACTTCTGCCGTTCCTCGGCCTCGACCCGGTCGAAGGCCTCGCCCGCCAGCGTGGCCAGCGCAGCACCAGTGTTGTCGTCGATGATCTTTTTCAGATCGTCGGGCAGGGCGTCGTATTTCGCGCGGTTCATCACCAGCGCCATAACGGCGGTGGACATGCCGCCGTTTTCGGAACCGATCTCGCTGTGCGCCTTGGCGATTTCCTCGATCCGCAGCGAGCCGACGACTTCCCACGGAATTTGTGCACCGTCGATGACGCCGGTGGTCAGCGACTGCGCGACCTCGGGGACGGGCATGCCCACGGCTGTGCCGCCAAGCGCGTTCAGCGCATCGGTCATGGCGCGCGAAGGGGCGCGGATCTTCTTGCCGCGCAGGTCGTCGATCGAGGTGATCGGATCGCTGCGCATGTGGAACTTATAACCGGCCGGCGCGTGCAGCAGCAGCGGCTTCACCGAGGACAGCTCGTCTTCCAGATATTTGGCCTGGAACTCCTGCAACGCTGCGGTCGTCTGTGCCGCCGTGCCGGACATGAACGGCAGTTCAAAGACCTCGGCGATGGGGAACCGGCCGGGGGTATAGCCGAGCAGCGTCCAGGAAATATCCACGATCCCGTCGCGGGCCTGATCGAACAGCTGCGGCGGGCGTCCGCCAAGCTGCATCGAAGGGTAGATCTGCACGTCGATGCGGCCGCCCGACTGTTCCTCGATGGCCTTTTCCCAAGGCATCAGCACCTCGGTGTGCATCGGCGATTCCGACGACAGGAAGTGGTGAACGCGCAGTGTCACATCGGCGGCAAAGGTCGCGCCGGTCAGCGAAAGCGTGGCGATAGCTGACAGAATCAGGGTTTTCATGGTCTTTCCTCCCTCTGGATTTCAGTTCTCCGGCTGTCGCGCTTGGGACGGCGCGGCGCCGGTAAGGTTTTCGGGGGCCAGATCGGTCCTCCAGTCACGCCCCGGCACCAGCCGGGACAGGGCGTCGGGCAGGGTTGGTGCGGCACCGGTCTGCACCATCCCCAAAGCCTTGGCTACAAGGCGCAGCGCCTCGGCCCGCGGCATGGTTTGCGACAGGATGAAGCCCGCCGCTTCGGCAGCCATCCGGCCCCGGTCGGCGGCGAATGTCGCGGCGATTCGGTCGGCTGCGGGTGTCAGCGTCGCGGCCAGTTCCGCCCCGATCCGCAGCGCGGCGGCCGTGCGTTCAAGCATCGCGGGCAGGATATTCCATTCCAGCCCCAGCGCGGTCCCGTCGCGTTCCTGCGCATGGATCATCGCGTGATGCATCCCCGCGACATCGCCCGCGTTCAGCCGCGCCAGTGTCACCAGTGCCTCGGCGCTGACCGGGTTGGCCTTTTGCGGCATGGTCGATGACCCGCCGCCCGCGCCCGCCGCGACCTCGCCGATTTCGGACTGGCCAAGCTGCACCAGATCAATCCCTATCTTGCCCAGCGCGCCAGTGACCAGCGACAGCCAGCCGGCCAGTTCCGCGATCCCGTCGCGCGCGGCGTGCCACGGCCCGTCCGGCTGACCCAGCCCAAGCACATCTGCCATCGCCGCCCGCAGCGCCGGGCCGTGATCCGCCAGTGCGGCCTCGGTCCCTGCCGCGCCGTGCAGCGAGATCAGCAGAACGCGCGGGGTCATCTGATCCAGCCGCAACAGATCGCGCGCCAGCATCCCGCGCCAGACGGCGAT
>JAUNUO010000073.1:1341-13246 GCA_030538135.1 Paracoccus sp. (in: a-proteobacteria) | reverse complement strand
GCAGCGGGACACCCCTCCCCAACGAGGGGCTTTTAGCTGGAAGGCTGAGCCATATGGCCGATATGACGACCCCGGTTGCGCGCCCGGAAAACCCGCGCTTTTCCTCTGGCCCCTGTGCCAAGATCCCCGGTTATAACCTGAACATGCTGGCCGACGCCCCCTTGGGGCGGTCGCATCGCGCCGTCATCGGCAAGACCAAGCTGGCAGAGGCGATCGACCTGACGCGCGAGGTGCTGGATGTGCCCGCCGATTACAGGATCGGGATCGTGCCCGCATCGGATACCGGCGCGGTGGAAATGGCGATGTGGTCTTTGTTGGGTGCGCGCGGCGTGGAAATGCTTGCGTGGGAGAGCTTTGGTGAGGGCTGGGTCACGGATGTGGTCAAGCAGCTGAAGCTGGATGCCACGGTGCGCAAGGCCGATTACGGGCATATCGTCGATTTCGCGCAGGTCGATTTCGACAAGGATGTGGTGTTCACCTGGAACGGCACCACCTCGGGCGTGCGGCTGCCGAATGGCGATGCCATCCCGGCGGATCGGGCCGGGCTGACCATCTGCGATGCGACCAGCGCGGCCTTTGCGATGGATCTGCCCTGGGACAAGCTGGATGTGGTGACCTTCAGCTGGCAGAAGGTTCTGGGCGGCGAGGGCGGGCATGGTGTGCTGATCCTGTCGCCGCGCGCGGTCGAGCGGTTGGAAAGCCATACCCCGGCATGGCCCCTGCCCAAGATTTTCCGCATGACCAAGGGCGGCAAGCTGATTGAGGGCATCTTCAAGGGCGAGACGATCAACACGCCGTCCATGCTGTGCGTCGAGGATTATCTGGTCGCGCTGAAATGGGCGCAGTCCATCGGCGGGCGGGCGGCGCTGATCGCGCGGGCCGATGCCAATGCGGCGGCGGTGCGGGATTTCATCGCGGACAAGGACTGGATCGCCGATCTGGCGGTGGACCCGGCAACGGCTTCGACCACCAGTGTCTGTCTGAAATTCACCGATGACCGGATCAGGGACGGCGCGGGTTTTGCCAAGGCAGTGGCCAAGCGGCTGGAAAAAGAGGGCGTCGCGCTGGACGCCGGGGCCTATCGCGATGCGCCGCCCGGCCTGCGCATCTGGTGCGGATCGACGGTCGAAACCGCCGATGTCGCGGCGCTGATGCCGTGGATCGAATGGGCGTTCAACGCCGAGATCGTCGCGCAGGGCTGATCTGTCGGAGCGGGGGCCAGCCCCCGCACCCCCGGGATATTTATACACAAACGAAGCATCAGGGTTTTGCGCCCTGTCCGTTGAGGAAAAAAGCACATGCCGAAGGTTCTTGTGTCCGACAAGCTGTCGGAAACCGCTGTCCAGATTTTCCGCGATCGCGGGGTCGAGGTGGATTACCTGCCCGATCTGGGCAAGGACAAGGAAAAGCTGGCCGAGGTGATCGGCCAATATGACGGGCTGGCGATCCGGTCGGCCACCAAGGTCACCGACAAGCTGTTGGAGCGGGCCACCAATCTCAAGGTGATCGGCCGCGCCGGGATCGGTGTGGATAACGTCGATATTCCGGCGGCGTCGAAAAAGGGCGTGATCGTGATGAACACACCCTTTGGCAACAGCGTCACCACCGCCGAACATGCCATTGCGATGATGTTCGCGGTGGCGCGGCAATTGCCCGAAGCGTCGGCCAGTACCCATGCCGGGAAATGGGAAAAGAACCGTTTCATGGGGGTCGAGTTGTTCAATAAGACGCTGGGCGTCATTGGAGCCGGGAACATCGGGTCCATCGTGATCGACCGGGCGCTGGGGCTGCATATGAAGGTGATCGCCTATGACCCCTTCCTGTCGGAAGACCGCGCCAAGGAAATCGGCGTGCGCAAGGTGGAACTGGACGAATTGCTGGCCAAGTCGGATTTCATCACGTTCCATGTTCCGCTGACCGACAAGACCCGCAACATCCTGTCGCGTGATGCCATCGCCAAGCTGAAACCCGGCGCGCGGATCATCAACTGCGCCCGTGGCGGTCTGGTCGATGAACAGGCGCTGGCCGAGGCATTGCAGGATGGTCGCGTGGCCGGCGCCGCGTTCGACGTGTTTGCCGAGGAACCGGCTACAAACAGCCCGCTGTTCAATCTGCCCAATGTCGTGGTGACGCCGCATCTGGGCGCCTCGACCAGCGAGGCGCAGGAAAACGTGGCCTTGCAGGTGGCCGAGCAGATGTCCGATTACCTGCTGACCGGCGCGGTGCAGAACGCGCTGAACATGCCCTCGGTCACGGCCGAGGAAGCCGCGGTCATGGGGCCGTGGATCAAGCTGGCCGGGCATCTGGGCGCCTTTGTCGGGCAGGCCACGGACGAGCCGATCAAGGCGATCAACGTGTTGTATGACGGTATTGCCGCCGGCATGAACCTGGCCGCGCTGAATGCCGCCGTCATCGCCGGAGTTATGAAGGCGTCCAACCCCGATGTGAACATGGTGTCGGCGCCGGTGATCGCCCGCGATCGCGGCATCCAGATTGCCACCACGCATCAGGACCAGAGCGGTGTGTTCGAAGGCTATATCAAGCTGACCGTGGTGACCGCCGAGCGCGAGCGGTCCATCGCCGGGACGGTGTTCAGCGACGGCAAGCCGCGCTTCATCCAGATCCGGGGCATCAATATCGACGCCGAGGTGGGTGAACACATGCTTTATACCCGCAACAGGGACGTGCCGGGCGTCATCGGTGCGCTGGGCGGAACTCTGGGTGACATGGGGGTGAACATCGCCAACTTTACGCTGGGGCGGTCAGCCTCGGGTGGGGATGCCATCGCGATCCTGTATCTGGACGATGCCCTGTCGCCCGATGTGCTGGCCGCGCTGGAAAAGACCGGCAAGTTCCTTCAGGCCCGCGCCCTGCATTTCGAGGTGTAAGGACCGTGCGCGTCTATGCCATCGGCGATATTCACGGCCAGATCGACCTGCTGCGGCAGGCGCATCGCCGGATCGACGCCGATGGCGGCGCGGGGGCGACGGTGGTTCATCTGGGCGATCTGGTGGACCGAGGGCCGGATTCGCGCGGTGTGATCCAGACCCTGATCGATGGCCAGGCGGCGGGGTGCGACTGGCGGGTGGTGCTGGGCAATCACGACCGGATGCTGTCGCGGTTCCTGTCGGACCCGGACTGGATCGACCCCGGCCTGTCGTCGCAGCGGCACTGGATCGTTCATCCGCATCTGGGGGCGGCGGCGACGCTGATGTCTTACGGCGTCGATGCGACGCTGCCGTGCCGCGATCTGCACCGTGCCATGCTGTCGGCGGTGCCGCGCGAACATGCGACCTGGCTGGCGGGTCTGCCGGATTGGTATCTGCACCCGCTGGCCCTGTTCGTTCATGCGGGTGTGCGACCCGGCGTCGATCTTCAGGATCAGACACAGGACGACTGCGTCTGGATCAGGCAACCGTTTCTGCAAAGCGACGCGGATTTCGGGCCGCTTGTGGTGCATGGGCACACGCCGGTGGCGGATCGGCCGGTTCACTATGGCAATCGGCTGAACATCGACAGCGGCGCGGCCTATGGTGGCCCGTTGAGCGCGGTCGTGATCGAGGCGTCGGGCGTCTGGCACCTGACCGAGGACGGCCGCCGGCCGGTGGTGCCATGACGCGGCGCGCGGTTCCGGCGTTGTTGGTCGTGGCGATCATCGGTGCCACGGTGGCGGCCCTGTTGGCGATGGGGCGGGTGCCGATCTGCGACTGCGGCTATGTCAAGCTGTGGCACGGGCAGACGGTCAGTTCGGAAAACTCGCAGCATCTGACGGATTGGTATACGCCCTCGCATATCCTGCACGGGCTGTTGTTCTATGCCGCGCTGCATCTGTTGACGCCGCGTCTGGCGATGGGCTGGCGGCTGGTGCTGGCCACGCTGGCCGAGGCGGCGTGGGAGTTGGTCGAGAATTCTGATGCGATCATCGAACGATACCGGGCGGTGACGATCTCGCTGGATTATTATGGCGATTCGGTCGTCAATTCGGTTGCCGATATCATCGCCATGGTCGTGGGGTTCTGGCTGGCGCGGGTCTTGCCGGTCTGGGCCAGTGTCGCCTTGTTCATCGGGGCCGAGGCATTGACCATATGGGTGATTCGCGATGGTCTGTTGCTGAACGTGCTGATGCTGCTGTGGCCGCTGGAATCGGTCCGGCTTTGGCAGGCGGGATGACTGGGGGCGTGATGAAGGGCTGGATTGTGGCATTCTTGCTGACCGGGGCAACCGGGGCGGTGGCGGAACAGGTGGGCAAGGTCGGCGTGGATTGGGTCGGAAATGATATCGTGATCGAAGCGATCGCCGATCCCAAGGTTCAGGGCGTGACCTGCCATCTGTCCTATTTCAGCCGCTCCGTTCTGGACCGGCTCAGTCAGGGAAACTGGTTCGAGGATCCCTCGAACAGCGCCATCGCCTGCACCCGCACCGGGACGATCATTCTGGGCGATATCGCGCGGGGGCAGGGGGGCGAGGATGTATTTTCCGAGAGCCGCTCGCTCGTGCTCAAGACGCTGCGGGTGAAACGGATCTATGACGCGGACAACAAGGTGCTGATCTATCTCGCCCACGCGCGCGAGCTGAGTCAGGGTTCGGCCAAGATGGCCCTGTCCACCGTGGCGCTGACCGAGGACGAGGCGCAATGATCCGCAAGACGCAACAGACAATGGACACAGGCCGAACCGCGCAGTATGGGGCTGGTCAGGAGAATATTTCCATGGTCGATTTCAACCGCGTTGCAAAATTCAGGCTGGGTCAGGTCGTGCGGCACCGGACGCATCCGTTCCGCGGCGTGATCTTTGACGTGGACCCGCAATTCGCCAATACGCAGGAATGGTATGATTCCATTCCCGAAGAAGTCCGCCCCGCCAAGGATCAGCCCTTCTATCACCTGTTCGCCGAAAACGAGGCGACCTATTACGTTGCCTATGTGTCGGAACAGAATCTGATCCCCGACCCCTCGGGCGAACCGGTCGAACACCCCGAGGTGATCGAGCATTTCGGCGATTTCGAGGATGGGCACTACCCCTTGGGTCAGCGTCTGAACTGATCCCGGTTCAGATCGCCGGAACGGCCGGGTGTTCCGGCTGAAACGGCACGCAAAATGCCAGAAAGTTGCGCCGTTCCTCGCGGTAATAGCACAGCGCCTGGGTCAGGTCCTGGATCAGATACCAGCCGAAGCCGCCTTCGGGCAGGCCATCAGTGGCCACATCGGGCAGATCGCGCGGTCGCAGGCAGTCGGCCGGAAGCGATACGCCGTCATCGGTGACGGCACAGGACAGACCGTGATCGTGGCGCACGATGCAAAGATGGATCGAGGGCGCCCGCCCCCCCGGATCGCCCGGCGGCAGGGCAGAACCATGTTCCGTGACGTTGTTCATCACCTCGGCCAGCACCAGTTCAAGGCGACCCAGGGCGTCGTCATCTACATTGTCGCGGAACCGGCTGCGCACATCGGTCAGCACCGCCCGCACCGCCATCGGATTGGCCGCAAAGACCCGGTGAAACATCGGCTGGGACTGGACCCGGCGACGCCCTTCTGGGCTGACGGCTTGCTGGCCGGACAGGTTCATGCACGTTTCTCCTGCTGAGGGGTGCTGTCGGTGATGGCAAAGACGGAATCCATGCGTGTCAGGCGGAACACGCGGGCCACGTTCGGGGTCAGCCCGTCAAGCGTCAGCGCCAGCCCGCCGGGCATGGCCTTGTGAACGGCGATCATCGCGCCGAGGCCCGAACTGTCCATGAAATCCACCCGCCGCATGTCGATCACGACCGGGCAGCGGGTGCGGGTGATGATTTCGCGCATCCGGTCCTTGAACCGGGTCGAAACAGCCGCATCCAGCCGCGATTCATCCACGGTGATGACGATCAGATCGTCGCACTGGTTCACGGTCAGATTCATCGGCGGCCCTTTCGCGTCATTCGGTGATTCCCATTCCTAGGCGGAAAAGGTTAGCATCCGGTAAGCGGCGGTCCGTCGTCGCAGGGAGGGATGATGGAAATGCGTGAGATCTATGTTCTGGGCGCGGCGCGCACACCGATGGGTGGTTTGCAGGGTGCTTTTGCCGGGCTGACGGCAGCCGAACTGGGGGGCGCGGCGGTGGCTGCGGCGATCGACCGGGCCGCGGTGGCGGCCGAATCGATCGATGCGCTGCTCATGGGCTGCGTTCTGCCTGCCGGACAGGGGCAGGCCCCCGCACGGCAGGCGGGCTTCGCGGCGGGATTGCCGCAATCGGTTCCGGCCACGACGCTGAACAAGATGTGCGGATCGGGGATGCAGACGGTGATGATGGCCGCCGACGCGATCCGTGCGGGCAGCGCCACGACCATCGTTGCGGGCGGTATGGAAAGCATGACGGGCGCCCCTTACCTGCTGCCGAAAATGCGCGGCGGTGCGCGGCTTGGGCATGGACAGGTGCTGGATCACATGTTCCTCGACGGGCTTGAAGATGCTTATGACAAGGGCCGCCTGATGGGCACCTTTGCCGAGGATTGCGCCGGTGCCTTCAGCTTTTCCCGCGAGGATCAGGATGCCTATGCGCTGGCCAGTCTCGACCGCGCCAATGCCGCGATCAACAGCGGGGCTTTCGCGGCGGAAATCACCCCCGTCACCGTCAAGGGACGCGGCGGCAATACCGTCATCGACACCGACGAACAGCCCGGTAACGCCCGCCCCGACAAGATTCCGCAGCTGAAACCCGCTTTCCGCAAGGACGGCACGGTGACGGCGGCCAATTCCTCCAGCATTTCGGACGGGGCGGCGGCTTTGGTTCTGTCGGACCGGGCCGAAGGCGCCATCGCCCGGATCGTCGGTTACGCCAGCCACGCGCAGGCCCCCGCCGAATTTCCGACCGCCCCGGTTCCCGCCGCCGAAAAGCTGCTGGAACAGATCGGCTGGTCAAAGGACGACGTGGACCTGTGGGAGGTGAACGAGGCCTTTGCCGTCGTGCCGATGGCCTTCATGGCGCGTATGGGCATCCCGCATGACAAGGTGAACGTGAACGGCGGCGCCTGCGCGCTTGGCCATCCCATCGGCGCATCGGGCGCGCGGATCATCGTGACGCTGATCCATGCCCTGAAGGCGCGCGGAGGCAGGTGCGGCGTCGCCGCCATCTGTATCGGCGGCGGCGAGGGCACGGCGATTGCGGTGGAACTGGTTTAATCCGCCGGCTGAATGGTGCAGCAGCCCGACAGCAGACGGTCCTGCCCGCTGATCGCCAGATCGGCGCGCAGGCCGAACAACTGGTCGGACATGCCGTCCGAACAGATTGCGGGCGTGGCCGTCAGGGTTGCGCCGGCAGCCATTACGGCCTTCGCCGGGTCGCGGAAATAGCCGGAGCCCAGAATATCGCTGACCGGCAATCGTGTTTCGGGCACGTCGGGCATGCCGATGACCAGATCGCCACCGCTGACGCGGGCATCCCAGAATGGTTCGGTGCCGTAACAGCGGAACCCATCGGGCAACCTGCCGTCCTGCCAGACATCGGTGCGGTAATTCAGGTAACGCATCGAGACCCAGCCCGAACCCTCGCCCGTATTCACCCGGCCCCAGCCGTCCTGTTCCTGCACGACCTCGATCCGGGTGGCGCCGGGTTGCAGGGTGGACAGGATTTCGGCCTGCGCCGTGGGTTCGGCCCGCACGTTCAGAACGTCATCGGCGGCAACCCCGGTCACGTCGAACAGGGTCGGCAGGACATATTCCGGCGTGGCAAGGGCCGGTGTGGCGGTCATCATCAGAATCAGGGCGATATGTTTCATGGTGCAGAGGATAGCGTTGTCCGCAGGCGGCGGCACCTTATTTTTCCGTGAGGGCGAATGCGTATTCCGGCAAACCGCAAACCGGGGGATTCCTTTGGTCTGCTGGCCGGGTTAGAACGGCGCCATGCAGGTGATTGCCGAAATCCGCGACGCCGATGAAGGTCGGGTCGCCGCCATTGCGCGGATGCTGGCCGGGGTGATCCCCCCGGGCCGGATTCTGCTGCTGGACGGGCCTGTTGGTGCGGGCAAGACGCATTTCGCCCGCGCCTTCATCCGCGCGCGACAGGGCGATGGCGCCGAAGAGGTGCCCAGTCCGAGTTTTACCCTTGTGCAGACCTATGAATCCTCATTGGGTGAAATCTGGCATGCTGATCTCTATCGTCTGGGCGATGTGTCAGAGTTGGACGAGCTGGGTCTGGACGAGGCGATGGCGGGCGGGGTGACCTGTCTGATCGAATGGCCCGACCGGCTGGAAACCGCGCCGCCCCATGCCTTGTGGCTGCGGATCGCGGTGGCTGATGATCCGGCGCGACGCGATGTGGTTTTCGCCGGGGATGTGGCGGACTGGCCGGGCATTGACCGCGATCTGACGCGGGCGGGTTTCGTGGATGCGACGGGCTGGGGCGCGGCACGGGTGGCGCCTTTGGCTGGCGACGCCTCGTCCCGGCGATATTTCCGGCTGTGGGGCGAGGGGTCGGCGATCCTGATGGATGATCCGCCCCCCGGCAGCATGGCGGCCTATCTGGCGATGACCGAATGGCTGCGCGCGCGTGGCTTTGCCGCACCCGAGGTTTTTGCGCAGGATCGTGCGGCGGGCTTTCTGCTGATGCAGGATCTGGGTGACGATCTGGTGGCCCGCGTTCTGGCCGCGGCGCCCGACCGGGCCGGGGCGATCTATACGCGCATCACCGATCTGCTGACCGAGCTGCACCGCCATGCGCCGCCGGATTTCGTGCGACCGCTGAACGCCCCGGCGCTGGCTGATCTGAGCGGGCTGTTCACAGAATGGTATCCGGGCGCGGATCGGGTGTCCGGTCTGCCGGCTGCGATCGCCGATCTGGCCGAGGCTGTGGGCGCAGGGTCGGCAACCGTCACATCGCTGCGCGATTTTCATGCCGAGAACCTGATCTGGCGCGGTGATGCACCCCTTGGCATCCTTGATTTTCAGGACGCGGTGGCGGCGCATCCGGCCTATGATCTGGTGTCGGCCTTGCAGGATGCGCGGCGCGATGTGGACCCGGAAATCGAGGCCGCGATGATCGACCGCTATCTGGCGGGCCGCGACGATCCGGGGTTTCGCGCCGCCTATGCCCTGCTGGGCGCGCAGCGCGCCCTGCGCATCCTGGGCGTCTTTGCCCGGCTGGCAATCCGCGACGGCAAGCCGCGTTATCTGGCGATGATGCCGCGCGTCTGGGGTTACCTGCGGCGCAACCTGACCCATCCGGCGCTGGCCCCGTTGGACGATCTGCTGGCCGATGTGCCGGCGCCCGACGTCGATTTCCTGCAACGGATTGCCGACCCATGCCGGACGCGCTGATGATCTTTGCCGCCGGGCTTGGCACCCGGATGCGGCCCCTCACCGACCACCTGCCCAAACCGCTGATCCCGGTTGGCGGGCAGACCCTGCTGGACCGCGCCATCGCGCTTGGCCGGGCGGGCGGGGCGCGGCGGATCGTGGTGAACACGCATTACCTGGCCCCGATGATCGACGCCCATCTGGCCGGGTCCGATGTCGTCATCAGCCACGAGCCCGGCCCGGTGCTGGAAACCGGCGGCGGATTGCGGCAGGCCCGGCCCCTGCTGGGGGGCGGGGCGGTGCTGACGCTGAACCCGGATGTCGTCTGGACCGGCACGAATCCGGTGGCGGCGCTGCGGACGGCATGGGACGGGGCGCGGATGGATGCGCTGCTGATGCTGGTGCCGCTGGCGCGTGCGACGGCGCGCGCGGGGGGCGGGGATTTCGACATTGATGGCGCGGGGCGGATCGCGCGGCGTGGCGATTTCGTCTATGGCGGCGCGCAGATCATCAATCCGGCCTTGCTGGATGCGATCCCGCAACAGGTTTTTTCGCTGAACCGTTGCTGGGATGCGGCGATCTCATCGGGGCGGGCCTTTGGCCTGATTCACCCCGGCGGCTGGTGTGATGTGGGTCGGCCCGACGCGATCCCCTTGGCCGAAGCCCTGCTGTCCGATGGCTGAGGGCTGGGACAGCGGCGTCTTCGGCCTGCCCTGCGGGGTCGATTTCGCCGCCGGTTTCCTGCGTGGCTATGACGCGCGAACCCGGCACCTGCCCCCCGAACAACAGGCGCGGATCAGCATTTGGGTCAATTCCGCGCGAACGCTGACGGCGCTGCGGCTGGCCTTTGCGGCCGGCCCGGCGCGGCTGCTGCCCCGGATGCGGCTGGTCACGGACCTTGGCGCGGGCGATGGTCCGGTTGCGCCGCCTCTGGCCCGGCGGATGGAACTGGCGCGGCTGGTCGCCGGGCTGATCGAGGCGCGCCCCGAACTGGGCCACGGTCAGTCGATCCCCAAGCTGGCCGAATCGCTGTCGGCGCTGATGACCGAAATGCAGCGCGAGGGCTGCGCCGCCGATGCGCTGAACCGGATCGAGGCGGGCGATCACGCCCGCCACTGGCAGAACGCGCTGGAATTTCTGCGTATCGCGGCGCGGTTTCACCTCAGCGCGCCAGAACAGGACCGCGCCGCCCGTCAGCGCGCGGCGGCCGAACGGCTGGGGGCGGATTGGGCGGCGGGGCGCAACCTGCCCGATGCACCGGTGATCGTCGCCGGGTCCACCGGATCGCATGGCGGCACGCGCGCCTTCATGCAGGCGGTGGCGCGGCTGCCGATGGGGGCGGTGGTGCTGCCCGGTTATGACTTCGACCAGCCCGACGCGATCTGGGACGGGCTGGATGCGCCGGGGGCCGAGGATCACCCGCAGGCCCGCTTTGCCGCCCTGCTCGGGGCCGGGGTGCGGCCGTGGGACACCGCCCCGCCGCCCGATCCGGCGCGCAACCGGCTGGTGTCGCTGGCGCTGCGGCCCGCGCCGGTGACGGATCAGTGGATCGCGGATGGTCCCGGCCTTGGCGATCTGCGCCCGGCCACGGCGGAGCTGACTCTGATCGAGGCCGACCAGCCGGGGGCCGAGGCTGCCGCCATCGCCGCCCTGATCCGCGCCGAACTGGAACAGAACCGCCGCGTGACGCTGATTGCCGCCGACCGGGGGCTGACCCGGCGCGTCGCCGCCGCGCTGGACCGCTGGCATATCATCCCCGATGACAGCGCCGGGCGGCCCCTGCCACTGTCGCCGCCGGGACTGTTGCTGCGGATGCTGGCCGATCTGCCGGGGCAGACGATCACCGCCGACCGGCTGATTGCCATTCTGAAACACCCGCTGGTCGCCACCGGATCGCCCATCCTGCCCCGGAACGAGGCGCTGTTGCTGATCCGCGAGCTGGAACTGCACCTGCGTCGCCACGGCCCGGCCTTCCCCGACGCGGCGGCGCTGCGCAACTGGGGCGACCGGCGGGCCGAGACACGGGGGGATTTTGCCGATTGGCTGGCCGATCTGCTGGACGGGCCGCTGGCCGCGCTGGCCGATGACCGGGACGCGCGGCCGGTGTCCGACCGACTGGCCGATCTGACCGCGCTGGCCCAGGCGTTCGCGGCGGGGCCTGCGGGCGATGTCGCGCAGTCGCGGCTGTGGCAGGAACAGCCGGGCGCCCTGACCCGCGCGGTGCTGGCCGATCTGGCCGCCCATGCCGCCCATGCCCCGCCGATGCGCGCGCGCGATTTTGCCGATCTTCTGCACGGCGAGATGCAGGCACTGGCGCTGCGCGGCGATGTCGAGGCCGATCCGCGCGTCCGCATCCGAGGCCCGCGTGAGGCGCGCACGGAATCCCACGGCACCGTCATTCTGGCGGGCCTGAACGAGGGCGGCTGGCCGCAGCCCGTCTCGCCCGATCCATGGCTGTCGCGGCCCATGCGGCTGACGGTCGGGCTGACCCTGCCGGAACGCCAGATCGGGCTGTCGGCGCATGACTTTCAACAGGGGATCGCCGCCGACCGGGTGATCCTGACCCGCGCGCGCCGTGATGCGGATGCGGAAACCATCCCCTCGCGCTGGCTGAACCGGCTGCTGAACCTGATGAACGGC
>JAUNUO010000073.1:0-1241 GCA_030538135.1 Paracoccus sp. (in: a-proteobacteria) | reverse complement strand
CCCGAAACGCGGGATGAAACCGGCGATTACGCCCATCTGGCCCGGTTCGGGGAATGGGATCTGACCACCGATCCGCACCCGGCCCGCGTGGGGGATCACAACGATGGATGAGGCGACCCGCAACCAGATCGAAGCCGCCGATCCGGCGCGGTCCACCTGGCTGACGGCCAACGCCGGCTCGGGCAAGACGCGGGTGCTGACCAACCGGGTGGCGCGGCTGTTGCTGCGCGGGGCGGCGCCGGAACGCATCCTCTGCCTGACCTACACCAAGGCCGCCGCGACCGAGATGCAGAACCGGCTGCTGGCCACGCTGGGCCAATGGGCGATGCTGCCCGAACCCGATCTGCGCCGCGCGCTCGGCGATCTGGGCGAGGGCGCGGGCGCCGATCTGGCCGAGGCCCGGCGTCTGTTCGCCCGCGCCATCGAGACGCCCGGCGGGATGAAGGTGCAGACGATCCATTCCTTCTGTTCCGGCGTGCTGCGGCGCTTCCCGCTTGAGGCCGGGGTGCCGCTGGGGTTCACGGAACTGGACGACCGCACCGCCGCCGTGTTGCGGGCCGAGATCGTGGATCAGATGGCGGATGAGGGCGATCCCGTCATCGTCGATCTGACCGCGCTGGAATCGGGCGACCGGCTGGATACGTTTCTGGCCGCACTGTCCGCCGACGATTTTGCCGCCCCCCCCGATCCGGCGGCGATCTGGGCCGCGCTGGATGTGCCGCCGGGGCTGACCACGGCGGGCCTTCTGGCCGAGGTTTTCCTTGGCGGCGAGGGCGATTGGGTGGCCGGGCTGATCCCGGCGCTGCGCACGGGCGGTTCCAATGACAACAAGCTGGCCGATGCGCTTGGCGCGATCAACTGGGATACACCGGGGCTGGACGATCTGGCCGGGCTGTGCAGCGCGCTGTTGACCGGAGAAAAAGCAAAGGAACCTTTCACCGCCAAGATCGACGCCATCCCCACCAAGGCCACCCGCAACGGCCCCGCCGCGCCCTTCATGGATGCGCTGAACGATCTGATGCGCCGCGTGGAAGCCACGCGCCCGCGGATGCTGGGCCTGACGGCGGCGCAGCGCAGCCTGCATCTGCACCGCTTTGCTCATGCCTTCACCCGCCGCTACAGCGCCGCGAAGATGCGCCACGGCTGGCTGGATTTCGACGATCTGATCCGCCGCACCGGGCGGCTTCTGTCCGATCCGGCGATGGCGCTGTGGGTGCTGTGGCGGCTGGATGGCGGCATCG
>JAUNUO010000317.1 GCA_030538135.1 Paracoccus sp. (in: a-proteobacteria) | reverse complement strand
TGCGGACCATGGCGGCGCTGGAAACGCCCACGGGCGGCGCGCTGAGCGTGAACGGCATGACGCCCGATCAGGCGCGGCGGGCGCGGGCCTATGGCTATGTGTTTCAGGCGCCGGGGCTGTATCCGTGGCGGACGATCGCGGGGAATATATCGCTGCCGCTGGAAATCATGGGGTTTCCACGGGCGGATCGGCAGGAACGCATCGCGCGGGTGCTTGAACTGGTCGATCTGGCGGGGTTCGGCGGCAAATATCCGTGGCAATTGTCCGGCGGGATGCAGCAGCGCGCCTCGATTGCCCGCGCGCTGGCCTTTGATGCGGATATTCTGCTGATGGACGAACCATTTGGCGCGCTGGATGAAATCGTGCGCGACCGGCTGAACGAGGAATTGCTGAAGCTGTGGGCGCGAACCGGCAAGACCATCGGTTTCGTCACCCATTCCATTCCCGAGGCTGTGTATCTTTCGACGAAGATCGTCGTCATGTCGCCCCGCCCCGGCCGCATCACCCGCGTCATCGACAGCACCCTGCCCCGCACCCGCCCCTTGGACATTCGCGACACGCCCGAATTCATCGCGCTGGCCCACGAGGTCCGCGAAGGTCTGCGCGAGGGGCAAAGCTATGACTGATGCGCGGCGTCCAAAGCCGGGGGTTTTCCACCCCGATGAACGCATGCGTTCATCCCCCGAGGATATTTCTGCACAGAAGATGAGGCAGGCATGAGCCGTATCCTGCCCGTCCTGACCGTTCTGCTGGCCATCATGGCGATCTGGTATCTTGCCGCCTTCTGGATGAACGCGCAATGGGCGCGCGATCAGGCGGCGCGGGCGGGGTCGGAACTGACCACCACCGCGCTGATCGCCGACACGATGAACCAGCAGCGCCCCGTCCTGCCCACGCCGCATCAGGTGGCGACGGGGTTGTGGGACGGGCTGACGGGACAGGCCGTAACCTCGCGCCGGTCGCTGGTCTGGCATGGCTGGGTCACGCTGTCGGCGACCTTGGCCGGGTTTGCGATCGGCGCGGGGGCCGGTGTCCTGCTGGCGGTGGGGATCGTGCATAACCGGGCGATGGATCAGTCGGTGATGCCCTGGGCGGTGGCCAGCCAGACCGTCCCCATTCTGGCGATTGCGCCGATGGTGATCGTGGTGCTGGCCAGCATGGGCGTGACGGGCCTGTTGCCCAAGGCGATCATCGCCGCCTGGCTGTCGTTCTTTCCGGTGCTGGTGGGCATGGTCAAGGGCTTGCGCACACCCGACGGGATGCAGCTTGACCTGATGCGGTCGTGGAACGCATCCGCCGCGCAGGTGTTCTGGCGGCTGCGGCTGCCATCTGCCCTGCCCTATCTGTTTGCGTCGTTGAAAGTTGCCATTGCCGCCGCGCTGGTCGGCACCATCGTCGGTGAATTGCCCGCTGGGGCGACGGCGGGGCTGGGGGCGCGGCTGCTGTCGGGGTCATATTATGGCCAGACGGTGCAGATCTGGGCCGCGCTGTTCACCGCCGCCATTCTGGCCGCCGGGCTGGTCTTGGTGATCGGCCTGATCGAGCGCATGACCCTGCGCCGCATGGGGCTGGCGCGATGAGCGCGGCACCAATCATCGCGGTCTGGCTGGGGGCGATGGGGCTGAACATCTGGCTGTCCCGGTTCGACACGCCCGTGACCCGCGCCTTGGTCGCGGCGATCTTTGGCGCCACCGCGCTGATTTTGTGGGAAATGATCGTGCG
>JAUNUO010000316.1 GCA_030538135.1 Paracoccus sp. (in: a-proteobacteria) | reverse complement strand
CGCACGATCATTTCCCACAAAATCAGCGCGGTGGCGCCAAAGATCGCCGCGACCAGGGCGCGGGTCACGGGCGTGTCGAACCGGGACAGCCAGACGTTCAGCGCCATCGCCCCCAGCCAGACCGCGATGATCGGTGCCGCGCTCATCGGACCAGCCCCATGCGGCGGAGGGTGACGCGCTCGATCAGGCCGATCACAAAGACCAGCCCGGCGGCAAGGATTGCGGCGGTGAACAGCGCGGCCCAGATCTGCACCGTCTGCCCGTAATACGACCCCGACAGCAGCCGCGCGCCAAGACCCGCCGTCGCCCCGGCGGGCAATTCACCGACGATGGTGCCGACCAGCGCGGCGGCAATGGCGACCTTGAGCGATGCGAACAGATAGGGCAGCGCCGACGGCAGCCGCAGCCGCCAGAACACCTGCGGCGCGGATGCGTTCCACGACCGCATCAGGTCAAGCTGCATCCCCTCGGGAGTGCGCAGCCCCTTGACCATGCCGACCAGCACCGGAAAGAACGACAGCCAGGCCGCGATGATTGCCTTGGGCAGCAACCCGGTCACACCCATGCTGGCCAGCACCACGATCACCATCGGCGCAATCGCCAGAATCGGCACCGTCTGCGAGGCCACCGCCCAAGGCATCACGGATTGATCCATCGCCCGGTTATGCACGATCCCGACCGCCAGCAGGACACCAGCCCCCGCGCCGATCGCAAACCCGGCCAAGGTCGCGGACAGCGTGACCCAGCCATGCCAGACCAAAGACCGGCGCGAGGTTACGGCCTGTCCCGTCAGCCCGTCCCACAACCCCGTCGCCACCTGATGCGGCGTGGGCAGGACGGGGCGCTGCTGGTTCATCGTGTCGGCGATCAGCGCGGTGGTGGTCAGTTCCGACCCCGCCCGCGCCGCCTGATCGCGCGCCCATTGCGCGTTCATCCAGACGGCGGCAAGATACCAGATCGCCGTGATGGCTAGCAGAACGGTCAGGACGGGCAGGATACGGCTCATGCCTGCCTCATCTTCTGCGCAGAAATATTCTCGGGGGATGAACGCATGCGTTCATCGTGGTGGAAAACCCCCGGCTTTGGGCGCCCCTCATCAATCATAGCTGTGCCCCTCGCGCAGCCCCTCGCGGACCTCGTGGGCCAGCGCGATGAATTCGGGCGTGTCGCGGATATTCAGCGGACGGGTGCGCGGCAGGGTGCTGTCGATGACGCGGGTGATGCGGCCGGGGCGGGGTGACATGACAACGATCTTTGTCGAAAGATAGACTGCCTCGGGAATGGAATGCGTGACGAAACCGATGGTCTTGCCGGTCCGCGCCCACAGCTTCAGCAATTCCTCGTTCAGCCGGTCGCGCACGATTTCATCCAACGCGCCGAAGGGTTCATCCATCAGCAGGATATCGGCGTCAAAGGCCAGCGCGCGGGCGATCGAGGCCCGCTGTTGCATCCCGCCCGACAGTTGCCACGGATATTTCCCGCCGAACCCTGCCAGATCGACCAGTTCCAAAACGCGCGCGATCCGTTCCTGCCGATCCGCTCGCGAAAACCCCATGATTTCCAGCGGCAGTGAGATATTCCCCGCAATCGTCCGCCACGGATACAGCCCCGGCGCCTGAAACACATAGCCATAGGCTCGTGCCCGTCGCGCCTGATCGGGCGTCATCCCGTTCACGCTCAGCGCGCCGCCCGTGGGCGTTTCCAGCGCCGCCATGGTCCGCA
>JAUNUO010000315.1 GCA_030538135.1 Paracoccus sp. (in: a-proteobacteria) | reverse complement strand
TATGAACCGGGCACGAAACGGATCGCCACCCCGTTGATGCAATAGCGCAGCCCGGTCGGCGGCGGACCATCGGGGAACACATGGCCCAGATGCGCGTCGCAATCATGGCAACGAACCTCGGTGCGGATCAAGCCATGACTTGCGTCGCGATGCTCGTCGATCGCCCCGCCCGCGCGATAGAACGAGGGCCAGCCGCAATGGCTTTCAAATTTCGTATCGCCGTCAAACAGCCGCGCCCCGCAACAGACACAGGTGAAATGCCCCGGCCCCTTGGGAAAACCGGGATGAGAAAACGGCCGCTCGGTGCCCGCCTGCCGGGTGACGTGATATTCCTCGGGCGTCAGCATCTGCCGCCATTCGGCGTCGGTTCGGGTGATTTTCCGGTCCATGCACATATCCGTCTTGGAAATTTCGCGAATCTGTCACGAGATATGGGTAGCAGAGTCGCGAAAACAAAGGGAAAGCGTCATGGCGATGATGGTCGAGGGCCGGTATCGTGCGCGGCTGGCGGACACACCCGGCGATCTGCGCGCGGCACAGCGGCTGCGCTGGCACTCTTTTCTGGCGCGCAATCACCCCGACACCGGCGACGGGCTGGACGCCGATGCGATGGACGCGACATGCAGCCATCTGCTGATCGAGGACAACCGCAGCGGTGAACTTGTCGCCTGCTGCCGGTTTCTGGTACTGCGCAACGGCGCCGACATCGGGAACAGCTATTCGGCGCAATATTACAATCTGGACCGACTGGCGTCCTATGACGCGCCGATGGTGGAAATGGGGCGGTTCTGCGTCGATCCGGCGCGGCGCGACCCCGACATCCTGCGGCTGGCATGGCGCGCGCTGTCGCGCCAGATCGACGAAGCGCGGGCCGGGCTGCTGTTCGGCTGTTCCAGCTTTACCGGGACCGAGCCCGACCAGTATGCCGACGCCTTTGCCATGCTGCGTGCCCGGCATCTTGCCCCGCGCCGCTGGCTGCCGCGGGTCAAGGCGCCGCAGGTGTTCCGCTTTGCCCGCGCGCTGCGGCTGATGACGCCGGACCCGCGCCGGGCAATGGCCGCCATGCCTCCCTTGCTGCGCAGCTATCTGGCCATGGGCGGCTGGGTCAGCGATCACGCGGTTGTGGACCGGCAGTTGAACACATTGCACGTGTTCACCGGCGTCGAAATCGGCACCATCCCGCCCGCCCGCCAAAAATGGCTGCGCGGCACGGCCTAGGCGTCAGAAGCCAAAGCTGAACCGGCGGGTGATCCCGATGCGGACCGAAGGCTGATTCTTGTCCAGAACCACCGGACTGTCGGCGGCATCGCCGATCAGGCGGCCATATTCGACCTCACCCACCAAAGCGGTGTTGTCATTGATCGAATAACGCGCCTCGACCTTGGCGGCGGCCGATTTGAAGCCCGCGCCCGGATCATAGGCGGCCAGCCCGCTGGCGGCAGATTCGGCCTCGGCCACGCCGAAATAGGTGCCCATATAGGACGAGTTGCCGTAATCCACCGAAACCCCGGTCCAGATCGTCAGCCGGTCGTTCACATCGGTGCGGTAACGTGCGCCAAGGGTGCCGACGACGCCTTCATGCCCGCCGAAACCACGGCGCAGCGCGGCATAACCCGTCACCGGACCCATGCCATAGCTGAAGCGGGCACCGAGTTCGACCGTGCGGTCGATTTCATCAAGCCCGGTCAGATGATCGCTGTCCCCCGCGTCACGCGACCCAAGCA
>JAUNUO010000072.1:10000-13322 GCA_030538135.1 Paracoccus sp. (in: a-proteobacteria) | reverse complement strand
TCGAACACGTTGGGCAGTTGCACATAGGCATAAAGATCCTCGTGAACGGTTTCGATCCGATCCTCGCCATCCTCGCGGACGATCGCGTCCACCGCCCGGCCGGATGTCAGCTCGATCCGCCCGTAGCCATGCGAATACTGGCCGAGGCGGGACCAGTTGCCGAGATGGCCGGGGGGCAGCCCGTCATAGCTTGCCCCGCCGACGGTCAGCACCGCCGAGGCGTTGCCGGGCAGGGTCATCAGGTATTCCTGCGCGCCATGCCATTCGTCGAATTTCACCGTCACCGCATCGCTGTCATAGGTCAGGCGGAAACGAACCTCGTCGCCGGTCTTGACGCCGGCAAACCGCGTCACCTGCGATTCCAGATCGACAAAGGAATAGGGCAGATCGCGCGTCATCCATTCCAGATCCGGCTGACGGACAAGCGTGGCCTTGCCAAGAATGTCGATCTGCACGACGGCGGCAGAGGCCGGGACGGCAAGGAAAAATGCGGCAGCAGCCAGCGCGGCGGGAAGTCGAAGCATGTGTCACCCTTTATCGACAAGACATCACCGGGATGTGATTCCTTGCGAAACTGGCAAATGACGCGCTGAAAATCAACTACTTGCGCGATTTCAAGATGCACGCAATGCAACGTCGGCGCAAGCTACGGACAGCACATCGCTTTTTGAGCACACAAAACGCCCCGGCGGCAAACCGGGGCGTTCTGACCGCAGGTCGAAACGATCAGGCGCGGGCGCGACGGCGCAGGACGCCAAGCCCGACAAGCGCACCAGCCAGCATCGGAAGGCCAGCGGGCAGAGGCACCGGGGCGGGAACCGGGCCACCCGACACGGTGCTGGTGACCGAGGTGACGGTGAAGTCGAAAAAGCCGCTGGTGCCGAACTCATTTGGCCGATCAAGCAGGTGATAGGAGTAATTTCCACCATATTCACTGCCTGCCCAGACAAAATTCCGCGCCAGCGTCAGCGGCGTGTCGAACAGGTCGGGAATGAAGTGGAGCGACAGTTCGGCATAATGTTCTTCGGTGAGATCGTCCCAATCCTCTGGATCGGTGCCCGGATCAATGACATTGTAATCATTGCTGATGAAGCTTGCATAATCACCCCCGCCGATCACGCGCATAATCGTCGCATCACTGGTGGCGTTTCCGGCGATATTGATGATGTGCGATCCGACCGACAACACGGCGGAAACAGCCTTGCCGGCGCCCAGCCAGACCGATTCACTGTTGGAGTCGCTGTGATATTGCTCGCCATCGGTGTCGTAGGTCAGGCGAAGCGAGAAAGCGTTCCCATTCGCAACTCCGGTGAGTTTGGGAAGATCCAGTCGGCCCGGCGGAATCCAGCCGGGATAAGTCCAGCCGGGATCGGAAGATTCCTCGTAGAAGTTCTGGACGGTTCCCGAAACATCGAGATGAACGATGGCCGCCGATGCCGTGGTGGCGGTGCCAGCGACCGCGACTAAAGTCAGGGCAGTCAGGTTGCGAAACATATATGACATGCAACTTGTCCTTGTCGTGATTGGGTGAACTAATCAGGGAGATTCCCCGGATTAGGAAATCGAATCACGAAAAAGTCAATTCAATATTATTTATAAGCCGCCGCTTTCAGAAGTGTTTTCGTATAATCCGTTTCAGGATTTGAAAAAACATTGTTCGCCTCGCCCTGTTCGACCACATCGCCCGCGCGCATGACCATGATCTGATGCGACATCGCGCGGACGACGCGCAGGTCATGGCTGATGAACAGGAAGGCCAGCCCGTGTTTCCGTTGCAACCCGCGCAGCAGATCGACGATCTGCACCTGAACAGTCATGTCCAGCGCGCTGGTCGGTTCGTCCAGCACAACGACCTTGGGGCGCAGGATCATGGCGCGGGCAATGGCGATGCGCTGACGCTGGCCGCCGGAAAACTCGTGCGGGTAACGGTGCATCGCCGCGGGATCGAGACCGACTTCGGCCATGATTTCGGCCACCATGTCGCGGCGGTTGCGACCCGGATCGACGCCGTGGACGGTCAATCCCTCGGCGATGATCTGTTCGATGGTCATGCGTGGCGACAGGCTGCCGAACGGATCCTGGAACACGATCTGCATGTCGCGGCGCAGCCGGCGCAACTGGCGCGTGGGCCAGTCGGCGATGTTCTGGCCCAGATACAGGATCGGACCTTCTGATGCGATCAGCCGCATGATGGCCAGCGCCAGCGTCGTCTTGCCCGAACCGGATTCGCCCACGATGCCAAGGGTTTCGCCCGCGCGAACGCTGATGCTGGCATCGTTCACGGCCTTGACGTGGCCGACGGTGCGGCGCATCAGCCCGCGCTGAATCGGGAACCAGACGCGCAGGTTCTTGGTCTGCACGATGGTTTCGGCACCCTCGGGCACAGGCTCAGGCGTGCCTCTGGGTTCGGCGGCCAGCAGTTTCTGCGTATAGGGGTGCTGTGGATCGGCAAAGATTTCGGCCACCGGACCTTGTTCCACGATCTCGCCGTCCTTCATCACGCAGACGCGGTCGGCGATGCGGCGCACGATGCCCAGATCATGGCTGATGAACAGCATCGACAGCCCTTCGGTCGCCTTGAGCTCGGCCAGCAGATCCAGAATCTGCGCCTGAATGGTCACGTCCAGCGCGGTGGTGGGTTCGTCGGCGATCAGCAGTTCGGGACCATTGGCCAGCGCCATGGCGATCATCACCCGCTGTCGCTGCCCGCCCGACAGTTGATGCGGGTAATCGGCCAGCCGGGTTTCGGGGTCGCGGATGCCGACGCGGGTCAGCAGTTCGATGATCCGCGCCCGCGCCGCGTCCCCGTGCAGGTCCTGATGCAGCGCAAGGCTTTCGGCAAGCTGCCGTTCGATCGTGTGCAGCGGGTTCAGCGAGGTCATCGGTTCCTGAAAGATGAAACTGATGTCATTGCCGCGAATGTTGCGCAGCGTGCTTTCGGGGGCGCCGACCATCTGGCGGCCTTCGTAGGTCACCGATCCCTCGATGATCGCCGCATCGCCCAGCAATTGCACGGTAGACAGCGCCGTGACCGACTTGCCCGAGCCGGATTCGCCGACCAGCGCCACGGTTTCCCCGCGCCCGATCTGAAAGCTGACGCCTTTGACGGCGGGCACGATGCGGCCTTCCTGACGAAAGCTGATCCGCAGGTCTTTCACGTCCAGAACGGCTGTCATCGAAAGGTCTTTCGGGGGTCGAAGGCGTCGCGGATGCCCTCGAAGATGAACACCAGCAGGGACAGCATGATCGCGAAGGTGAAGAAGGCGGTGAAGGCCAGCCACGGCGCTTGCAGGTTCTGTTTCGCCTGCAAGGCCATCTCGCC
>JAUNUO010000072.1:2060-9900 GCA_030538135.1 Paracoccus sp. (in: a-proteobacteria) | reverse complement strand
TCAAGTATTCGTTGAAAGATCAGGTCGGTGCGGCCGCCGAAATAGCCCTGTATCGCCCCCGCCGCGATGCCGACGGTGCTGGCCACGGTGGTCACGATGAGCGTGAACAGGATCGAGGTGCGGAATCCATAGATCACCCGCGCGGTCACGTCACGCGCGGTGTCGTCGGTGCCCAGCCAGTGGTTGGCGTCGGGCGCGCTTGGGGCGGTGCCGACGTTGTTGATGGTGCGGAAATGATAGGGGATCGGGGGCCAGATCATCCAGCCCTGTTCCTCTTTCGGAACATCGGTCGATTGCGAGCGGACGGCGGCCATGAAGTCCTCAGGGGTGTCCCAGCATTCCTCGCGCCCGCCGGATACGATCAGGCATTGCACGGCGGGGTCGGAATAGATCGCCTCGGTGCCGAAATCGCCGCCGAAGGTGGTTTCGGGATAGAAGTTGTAGGACGGAAAGAAATATTCGCCGCGATAATTGACGATGATCGGTTTGTCGTTCGCGATCAGTTCCGCGAACATCGACAGAACGAACAGCACGGAAAAGATCACCAGCGACCAGAAGGCGCGGGAATTGCGGCGGAAATTGCGCCAGCGGCGGCGGTTGAGTTCGCTGATGGCCATCACCCGGCCCTCGATTCAAAGTCGATGCGGGGATCGACGAACACATACATCATGTCCGACAGGATGCCGACGACGAGGCTCATCAGGCCGAACACGTAAAGCGTGCCGAAGATCACCGGGTAATCGCGCTGCACGGCGGCCTCGAACCCAAGGCGGCCAAGCCCGTCCAGCGAAAAGATCGTTTCGATCAGGATCGAGGCGCCGAAGAACACGCCAAGGAACATCGCCGGAAAGCCCGCGATCACGATCAGCATGGCGTTGCGGAACACATGGCCATAAAGGACGCGCCGTTCGGTCAGCCCTTTGGCGCGGGCGGTCATCACATATTGCTTGTTGATCTCGTCCAGAAAGCTGTTCTTGGTCAGCAGGGTCAGCGTGGCAAAGCTGGAAATCGTGGTGGCAATGACCGGCAGGGTGATGTGCCACAGGTAATCCTTGATCTTTTCAAGGGTGCTGAGGTCGGCGAAATTGTCGCTGGTCAGCCCGCGCAGGGGGAATATCTTCCAGTAAGACCCGCCCGCGAACAGCACCATCAGCAGCACCGCGAACAGGAACGCCGGGATCGCATAGGCCATGATGATGACGCCGCTGGTCCATGTGTCAAAGCGGGTGCCGTCGCGCACCGCCTTGCGGATGCCAAGGGGGATCGAGATGAGATAGGCCAGCAGCGTGGACCACAGGCCAAGGGTGATCGACACCGGCATCTTTTCGATCACCAGATCGACGACGCTGATGGACCTGAACCACGATCTGCCGAAATCGAAGGTCAGGTAATTGCCGATCATGGACAGGAACCGTTCCACCGGCGGCTTGTCAAAGCCGAATTCCTTTTCAAGCTGGGCGATGAATTCCGGCGGCAGGCCGCGCGCGCCGGCATATTGATCCTGCTGCGCCGCGCCGCCGCCCGCCTCGGCCCCGCCGCCGGCGATGTTGCGGAATACGTCGCCCTCGCCCTGCATGCGGGCGGCGATCTGTTCGATCGGGCCGCCGGGCACGAACTGGGTCAGGGTAAAGTTGACCAGCATGATCCCCAGCAATGTCGGGATAATCAGCAGCAATCGCCGCAGAATATAGGCGCCCATCGGTGGTTGTTGCCCCTTTTGCCTTGCCCTTTGCCGCCGGTCTGATGCCAGCCTTGCCCCGGATTGGTCCGCCTTGTCCGCGTTTCAGCACCGGAAATCAAGACAATTGCCTGCGATCCGTCAGGGTGACGGCTGTATCTGGCCAAGCGTGACGGTGAAACGGCTGCCCCTGCCCTTTTCGCTGTCGATGCGCAGCCGTCCGCGATGGCGGCTGACGATGTGCTTGACGATGGCAAGGCCAAGCCCGGTGCCGCCCTGTTCGCGCGAACGATGGCTGTCGGCACGATAGAACCTTTCGGTCAGACGCGGCAGGTGCAAGGGGTCGATCCCCTCGCCCCGGTCCTCGACCGAGACGGCCCAGGCCGGGCCGCGCAGCACGGGTTCGTGCGCGACATGGAACAGCCGCAGCGTGACATGGCCGCCGCTGCCGCCATATTTCAGCGCGTTTTCGACAAGGTTCTGAAACACCTGCACAAGCTGGTCGTGATCGCCCATGACCCAGGCCTGAAGATCGGCCCCTTCGACGTGCAGTTCCACACCGGCACCGGCGGCAGTGGGCGTCAGGGTCGCGGCCACCAGCCGCACCAGCGCGGCCAGATCAATCGAATTGACGGGCCGCCGCCGTTCTTCGGATTCCACGCGGCTGAGCGACAGAAGGTCATAGACGAGGCGGTTCATGCGCCCCACCTCGGCCTCCATGATCTTGAGGAAACGGTCGCGCGCCGTGGCGTCGTTGCGGGCCGGACCGCGCAGCGTTTCGATGAAGCCTATCAGCGCGGTCAGCGGCGTGCGCAGTTCGTGGCTGACGTTGGCGACGAAATCGCGGCGCATCTGTTCGGCATATTCCTGCCCGGACCGGTCGATCAGGGTAATCATCGCCCCGCCGCCTTCGGTCAGGGCGATGGCGGTCACGGTCACGTCGCAGGCCAGATCGCGCCCGCCGCTGCTGACATTGGCGCGCAGGGTATGGACATGCGGGTTTTCGCCCGCCCGCACCGCCGCGACAAGCGTATCCTGCCCGGCGGCCAGCGCGCGTTCCAGCGCATCGACGATCAGCGGCTGACGCAGGACGGTGACAAAGGGGCGGTCCAGCAGATCGGTGCCGAACATCGCCTGCGCCGCCGGATTGGCCGCGATCACCCGCGCCTGCCGGTCCACCGCCAGCATGGCCACGGGAACGGCCCGCAGCACAGAGTTCAGCAGGGCCGTGCGTGACGCCATATGCTCAGCCGATGGGGCGCAGCCCGGCGCGGAACCGTGCGGCGTTGGCACGATACCGTTCCGCCGATTTCAGCAGGTTCGCGCGCGCATCGGGCGTCAGTTCGCGCACGACGCGGCCGGGCGCGCCCATGACCAGCGCACCGGGGGGGATTTCCTTGCCCTCGGCCACAAGGGCACCGGCGCCGATCAGGGCCCCTGCCCCGATCTTCGCGCCGTTCAGCACGGTCGCACCCATGCCGATCAGCACGCCATCCCCGATGGTGCAGCCGTGCAGCATGGCGCGGTGGCCGATGGTGCAATCCGCGCCGATGGTCAGCGGAAAGCCGGGATCGGTGTGGCAACAGCACAGATCCTGCACGTTGGACCCGCGACCGACGCGGATTTCTTCGTTATCGCCGCGCAGGACCGCCCCGAACCAGACCGAAGCGCCCTGTTCCAGAACCACCCGGCCCATGAGCTGTGCATCGGGCGCCACCCAGGCATCCTCGGCCAGTTGCGGGGCGATGCCGTCCAGTTCCCAGATCATACGCGGTCCTCCATCAGTTTCTTGACGAACGGGCCAAGGCCCACGGTGCGGTCGCGGCGCAGCCTTTCGGCGGTCAGGATGGCGCGCAGCCGCGATTCGGTCGCGTCCAGATCGTCGTTGACCAGAACGTAATCATATTCGGCCCAATGGCTGATTTCGTCGCGGGATTGGGCCATGCGGCCAGCGATCACCTGATCGCTGTCCTGCGCGCGCGACCGCAGGCGGCGTTCCAGTTCGGTCAGGGACGGCGGCAGGATGAAGATCGACACCACATGCGCCCCAAGGGCCGAGGCGCGGATCTGTTGTCCGCCCTGCCAGTCCACATCGAACAGGGTGTCGCGCCCGGCCTTCATCGCCGATTCCACCGGGTCGCGGGGGGTGCCGTAGAAATTGCCGAACACCTCGGCATGTTCCAGCATACGGCCCTGATCGACCAGATCGCGGAAATGATCCACCGTGGTGAAATGGTAATGCTGCCCGTCCATCTCGCCCGCGCGGGGGGGGCGGGTGGTGGCGGATACCGAAAAGCGCAGACTGTCATCCCAGTCCATCAGCCGCCGCGCCAGCGTCGATTTGCCCGCGCCCGAAGGCGACGACAGAATAATCAGAAGTCCGGTGCGATCCATCGCGCAATCCCGTTGGGGCCGTTGACCTGACATGCAACGCCCTGCCGCGAGGGTCAAGACCGCCCGCCTTAACCATCTGTTAACATGAGAATCGATTCAGAACGTGGATATGGATATGTTAGCCGTGTATTAAACGGTGAACTTAACAGGGTGCAGGTGTCTGGTGTCTGATAACGATGCTTCTGCCAATCAATCGGAAACGACGGCCGAAAACGGCGGTCAGGTGCTGCGGATGGTTGATTTCAACCCCGAACAACCCGCGCGAATTCTGTCCGATCTGCGCGATTACTGGCAAAGCCTGCGCCAGGGACGTGCGATTCCGGCCCGCTCTGATGTGGAACCGCGCGGCATCCGCACCGCGCTGGATCACGCCTTCATTCTGGAACGGATCGCCCCCGGCGCGGCGCGCTTTCGTCTGGCCGGGCGGCATCTGATCGACCTGATGGGGATGGAGGTGCGGGGAATGCCGGTCTGTTCCTTTCTCAACCCGGCCTCGCGCGGGCGGTTGTCGGACGTTCTGGAAACGGTGTTCAAGGCCCCGCAGATCGCGGAACTGCGCCTGTCCGGCCCTGCCGATTACGGCCGGCCCGCGATGACGGGGCGGATGCTGTTGCTGCCGTTGCGGTCCGATCTGGGCGATGTGACCCGCGCGCTTGGCTGTCTGATCGCCGAGGGCGAGGTGGGCATGACGCCGCGGCGGTTCGATCTGGTCGGGGAACGGGTGTCGCCGGTCATCGACGGGGCCGAGGTGATGGTGCCCTCGCCCTCGGCCCGCGGCTTTGCCGACGATGCCGCGCCCTGGCGCAAGCCGGTCGCCACCGCCCCCGCCCTGCCCGAAACCCCCGAGGAACGCCGCGCGCGGTTTCGGGTGATCGGGCACGACGACTGACGACACGGATGCGCCAAAGGCCGGGGCGCGTTGCCCCCGGACCCCCGAGGATATTTATCAGCCGGCCTGCCAGCGCAGGATCAGGCCCGGTGCGGGGCCGGGGCGCGCGGCCGAGGTCAGTTCGACGGTATGGGTGACGACAAAGCCGCTCTTTTCCAGAATCCGGCGCGATGCCGGGTTGTCGGCGAACACTTCCGCCTCGATCCCGCGCAGCCCATAGCGCAGATGCACCTCGTCCACGAAGGCGCGCAGCATTTCGGTGCCAAGGCCCCCGCCCGACAGATCGGGGTGCAGGAAATACCAGATCGGCGGCAGGTCGCCCGCGCCGATGCCGATCGAGCCGCAGACCCGATCGCCCTGCCGCAGCACCAGCCGGAACGGCGGCACCAGCGATTCGTCGGGGAACAGCGCGGCCATGTCGGCGTCGGTCATGTCGCCGTGAAACCGCAGCAGCATCGGGGCAACGGTTGGGGCGGTGGCGATACGCCGCAGATCGGGCAGATCGGCCGCGCGCATCCCGTCGATGGTCAGGCGCGGCGTTTCCAGCCGGACCCCATGCCGGGCACCAAAGGTCGCGCGCGTCAGCACCAGACGGCGGCCCGGCAGGCGCATGCCTTCGGCCCGCGAGGGTATCTGTTTCGGCCCGGCATCCCGAAACCCCAGCCGCGCCAGCAGGACGACGGAACGGTGATTGCCCTCGAAATGGCTGGCCGACACCTGCGCCGCGCCCTGCGCGAACACGCGGCTGAGCGCCAGCACCGAAGCGCGCAGCGCAAGGCCGCGCCGTTGCCACGGTTGCGCCATCCAGATGCCGAAATCGCGCCCGGCCCGCACGATGCCGGCCATCTGCCCATCGACGCGGATCGCCCATTCGCTGGCCCGCGCGGATCTGATGAAATCCCCCGCATCGTCCAGCCCATAGGGCCAGGGCACCGACGACAGCCAGCGGGCGACATGCCAGTCGCGCAGCGCATTCGTGATCGCCGCAGCATCGGTCGGGCGCACACGGTCGAGACTGACACGACCCGGCATGACGCAGACCCCTATTCGACCGGCACGACGCGCACGGCACCGCCGCGCGCCGACAATGCGATGCGCCCTTCGGCAAGGCGCAGGGCATCGCGGCCGAACACCTCGGCCCGCCAGCCCGACAGCGCCGGCACATCGCGCGCGCCGGCCGCGATGGCATCAAGGTCGCTGGCCGAGGCGATCAGTTTCGAGGCGACCCCGGATTCGTCCGATTTCGCCTTGAGCAGCACCCGCAGCAGATCGGCCAGCGCCGGATTGCCGGGACGGCCCGGTTCCGGGTCGGTCGGGTGCGGCAGGTCGCGGGTTTCCATGCCCGTCTTGACCGCCGCCAGAATGCCGGCGGCAATGTCGCCGCGCCGCGCCTCGCGCAGCACGAGGCGCGACTTGCCAAGATCGGCCTCGTCCGCCGGGCGGGTCGAGGCCAGTTCGACCATCGCATCATCCTTGAACACGCGCGACCGGGGCACGTTGCGTTCCTGCGCATAGGTTTCTCGGAACCGCGCCAGTTCGCGCAGCACCGCCAGAAAGCGCGGCTGGCTTGACCGGGTGCGCACTTTCAGCCACGCGTCCTCGGGGCGGGTCAGATAGGTTTCGGGGTCTTGCAGGATGGCCATTTCCTCGGCCAGCCATTCGGTGCGACCCGACCGCGCCAGTTCTGCCTGCAAAAATTCATAGATCGCGCGCAGATGCGTCACATCGGCCAGCGCATAGACCTTTTGCGCCTCGGACAGCGGGCGGCGCGACCAATCGGTAAAGCGGGACGATTTGTCGAGGCTGGTCTTTGCGATCTTGCGCACCAGCGTTTCATAGCCGACCTGTTCGCCAAAGCCGCAGACCATCGCCGCCACCTGCGTATCGAACAGCGGCTGCGGGAAAAGCCCGGCGTCGTGAAAGAAAATTTCCAGATCCTGCCGCGCGGCGTGGAACACCTTGACCGTGCCGGGCGCGCGGAACAGGTCGTAAAGCGGTTCCAGCGACAGCCCATCGGCCAGCGGATCGACCAGCACCGCCTGCCCGCCCTGCGCGGGCGGCAGCGCCATCTGGATCAGGCAAAGCTGGGAATAATAGGTGCGTTCGCGCAGAAATTCGGTATCGACCGTCACATAGGGCGCGGTGCGGGCGATCTCGCAGAACCGCGCCAGAGCCTCGGTCGTGGTGATCGTGGTTATCTCGGTCGTCATGTGGGCCTTTTCAGACGGACGGTTCAATTTGCGTGATTCCGCCCGCTTTATGCGCGTGCGCTACGGAATAAAAGCCCGGAGAGGCGCGTTGACCAAAGGTCAACCCCGAGAAATATCGCCCTCGGCGCGCTGAGCGTGAAAATCGGCCACGAAGGCGGCGGTCTGTCCGGTAGCGATGGCGTCGCGCAGACCGGCCATCAGTTCCTGAAAATAATGCAGGTTGTGCCAGGTCAGCAGCATCCCCGAGATCATTTCCCCCGCCCGGAACACATGGTGCAGATAGGCGCGGGAATAGCTGCGGCAGGCCGGGCAGGTGCAGTTTTCGTCCAGCGGGCGCGGATCGTCGGCGTGGCGGGCGTTCTTGATATTGACCTGCCCGCGCCGGGTCCATGCCTGCCCGGTGCGCCCCGACCGCGACGGCAGCACGCAATCCATCATATCGACCCCGCGCAGCACGGCCCCCACGATGTCGTCGGGCTTGCCCACGCCCATCAGGTAGCGCGGCTTGTCTGTCGGCAGAAAGCCGGTGGCATAGTCGAGGACGCCGAACATCGTATCCTGCCCCTCGCCCACGGCCAGCCCGCCGATGGCATAGCCGTCAAAGCCGATGGCGGTCAGCGCCTCGGCCGATTCCTGACGCAGATGCGGGATGACGCCGCCCTGCATGAT
>JAUNUO010000072.1:0-1960 GCA_030538135.1 Paracoccus sp. (in: a-proteobacteria) | reverse complement strand
TCAGCGCCTCGGCCGATTCCTGACGCAGATGCGGGATGACGCCGCCCTGCATGATGCCGAACAGCGCATGGCCGGGGCGGTCGCCGAATGCGTCACGCGATCGCTGTGCCCAGCGCATCGACAGGCGCATCGCCTGAGCCTGCCGTTCCTCGGTCGCAGGCAACGCCGGGCATTCGTCAAAGGCCATCACGATGTCCGATCCCAGAAGGCGCTGAATTTCCATGCTGGTTTCGGGCGACAGAAAATGTTTCGACCCGTCGATATGGCTGGAAAAGATCACGCCGTCTTCGGTCAGCTTGCGCAGCGCGGCCAGAGACATGACCTGAAAGCCGCCGGAATCGGTCAAGATCGGGCGTTGCCAGTTCATGAAATCATGCAGCCCGCCCAGACGGGCGATCCGTTCCGCGCCGGGGCGCAGCATCAGGTGATAGGTATTGCCCAGCAGGATGTCGGCGCCGGTTTCGCGCACGGATTCGGGCAGCATCGCCTTGACCGTGGCGGCGGTGCCCACGGGCATGAAGGCGGGGGTGCGGATTTCGCCGCGCGGGGTGGTGATCGTGCCGGTGCGGGCAAGCCCGTCGGTGGCGGCAAGATCGAAACGGAATGGCTGGCTCATGCGGGCGGGTGCTAGACCAAGCCGCCCTCGCCTGCAATGATCTTGCAGGGCACGCGCTGGCAAGAGGGGCGGGATCATGCGGCTGCACAGGGATATTTTCACCGAACCGTCGGACGTCGATCCCGACACGCTGGCGAATCTGGGGCCGCTGCGACCGCTGGCGGGGGTGTGGCAGGCCGACAAGGGCATCGACGTGAACCCCAAGGCGGACGGCCCGCAGACAAAGCCGTTCATCGAACATATCCGCATGGACCCGATCGACCCGCAGACCAACGGGCCGCAACTGTTCTATGGGATGCGCTATCACATCCATATCAATACGCCGGGCGAGGCGATCACCTTTCACGACCAGACCGGCTATTGGTTGTGGGAACCGGCCACCGGGCTGATCCTGCAAACGCTGGCGATCCCGCGCGGGCAATCGCTGCTGGCGGCGGGCCGTGCCGATGCGGATGCGCGCAGCTTTTCCGTTTCGGCACGGCGCGGCGATCCGACGTATGGCATAACCTCGACCGAGTTCCTGGACCGGAATTTCCGCACCGAAAGCTATCGGATCGAGATCACCTGCCATGATGACGACAGCTGGTCCTATCTGACGGCCACCGAACTGATCGTCGAGGGCAAGCCCTTCGACCACCACGATTCGAACCGGCTGCGGCGAACCGGCGCCCCTGCCCCCAATCCGCTGTTGCTGGCGCGAAAGCCTGTGTCATAGCGCAGCTCTGGACCGCGGGCCGGCATCGCCCTATATAAACAGTCGGATATCGAAAGGCAGCACCCGATGAGCCAGCCCCTGATGGAAGGCGCCCCCCTGATCCGGCCCTCGACCACGGATCACCCCCTGTACGAGCAGATCGTCGAGGCCTGCAAGACGGTCTATGACCCGGAAATTCCGGTGAACATCTATGATCTGGGCCTGATCTACACGATCGAAATCAACCCCGAGAACGAAGTGCGCGTCACCATGACCCTGACCGCGCCCGGTTGCCCTGTGGCGGGCGAGATGCCCGGCTGGGTCGCGGATGCCATCGAGCCCCTGCCCGGCGTGAAGCAGGTCGATGTGGATATGACCTTTGAGCCGCAATGGGGCATGGACATGATGTCGGACGAGGCGCGGCTGGAACTGGGCTTCATGTAAAGGGGGCCAGCCCCCCGATGGCCCCTTGGGGCCATCTCCCCCGGGATATTTGTGAACAGAAGATGGCGGATCGGACCCGCCACCTTGTCGGGGGTTGAGCGCCGGGCTTCTGCCCCCTATCTTGAGGGCTGAGACGCGAAAGGTTTTCCCGATGTTCGGTATTCCCGGCAAATCCCCCATCACCATGACCCCCGCCGCCGAGGCGC
>JAUNUO010000071.1:5900-13328 GCA_030538135.1 Paracoccus sp. (in: a-proteobacteria) | reverse complement strand
GGCTGATCGCGGCGATCTATTTCATCTATTGTTACCCCGTGCTGCGCTTTGCCCGCTGGGCGGAACGGCGGGTGGGCAGTTCGCAAAAGATCGACCTCGACTGATGGCGACGCGGTAGGGTCCGGCCGCGTCCGCACATTATCGCAAGAAGATGACGGTTGCGGTGCAAGCGACGGCGGAAAGAAAGACCCTCGGGCACCTGCCGGAACGGATGGAAACCCGTCGCCCGTCCTTCGGTCGCCTGGAACTGGCGGCTGGAAACCCGTGACACCGCGGATTGGTCGAGGCGGAATACACCGCAACGGATACCGGCACCCAGATCACCGCGGCCGATATTGCCGCCGGGGTGAACCCGGCCGCGCTGACGCCGGCGCAGGTCCTGATCGGCGTGCGACGATACTTCACCGTCGCCGTCCGGGTGCAGGCCGACCGGCTGATGCGGGCGCTGCTGCTGCACCATCTGGACACGCTCGACCCGGCGATGATCGGGGCGCGGCTGCCGTTCCTGCTGAACCGCGGCCAGATCGCCACCCGCGGGCTGGCCGGCACCGCCACCGAGGCCGAGATCGCCCTGTTCACGGCCGAGGCCGCAGCGGCCGGCCTGACGGTCACCGCCTATGCCCAGCAGGTCCATGACCAATACGCCGCCTTCGTCCTCGCTGAAAGCGATCTCAAGGGGCAGGAAATCGCGGTGATCCGGGCGATGAACGAGGCACAGACCCCCGAGGCGGTCGAGGCGCTGATGGCCGGCGTGATCGCCCATGTCGATCAGGTGATCGGAGGGATGGGGTGCCTATGCGAAGATGCTGGCCCCCGCGATCGCCTTCGAGGCCAAGATGGCCGAGGTCGGCAAAGTGGTCGATTTCGAGGGCAAGACCTGGTTGGCGGATCTCGGCAACGACATCCAGGCGCTGGTCACCTCGGGCGCGCTGCCCATGGCGGCCGACGGCATCGCCGATATTGTTGCCGCCGCAGCTCAAGCCAGCCTGATCGACGACGCCCTGCCGGATGAGGAGAAGCGCCGCCAATTGGTCGAATTTGCGGAAGCCGCCGGCAAGATGGGCATCGCGTTCGATGTTTCGGCGGAAGCTGCCGGAGCGGCGATGGCGGTCTGGCGATCGCAACTGGGCCTGACGCAGGACGAAACCATCCTGCTGGGCGATGCGGTCAACCATCTGTCGAACAAGATGAACGCCACGGCGGCGGATATCACCGACATCATAGGCCGGCAGGGCGGCTTTGCCAAAGTGGCCGGCCTTTCCACGGCCGAGATCGCGGCCCTTGCGACCGCTTTCCGCACCGCCGCGCCATCCTCGGAAGTGGCCGCGACTGCGATGAAGAATTTTACCGCTACGCTGGTCGCCGGCGAGGCGATGACCAAGCGGCAATCGGTCATCATGGAACGGCTGGGCTTCGACGCCACCGAACTGGCGCAGCGGATGCGGACCGATGCGCGCGGCTCGATCCTGGACGTCATGGAAGCCTTGCAGCAACTGCCCGAACACGAGCAAGCGGCCTCGCTGCGCCAGTTGTTCGGGGACGAGGCCGTCGGCGCGATCGCGCCCCTTCTGAACAACCTCGACAACCTGCGCCGCGCCTTCGAGCTTGTGGGCGACGAGACGGGTTATGCCGGTGCCATGCAGGCCGAATTCGATGGCGTTGCCGGCACCACCGCCGCAAAGCTGATCGTGTTCCAGAACCACCTGACGCGGCTTTCAGTGGCGCTGACCCCGGTGTTGGGGCTGTTGCAGGAAGTCCTTGCCGCCGTGCAGCCCCTGCTCGAAAAACTGACGCTCTGGATGCAGGCCAACCCCGATATGGTGCGCGGCATCGCCATGGTGCTGGCCGGGCTCTGGGCACTGAAGGCGGGTTTTCTGGCGGTGCAACTGTTCGTCCAGCCGCTGATCGCGATCTTCTGGCTGTTCAACGGTGCCTTGGGCGCCGGCACCTTCCTGCTGGGCGCGAAGGCCTGGGTGGTGGCCCGATTTGCCCGGCTGCTGCCCCTGCTGGTTCGCGGGCTGGGGCTGGTCCGCACTGCGGTCATGGTATTGGGCCGGACGCTGCTGATGAACCCGATCGGCCTGAAGGTCGCCGCCATCGCCGCGGCGGTTTACCTGATCTATCGCAACTGGGGTCCGGTCAGTGCGTGGTTCAAGCGGCTGATCGGCAATATCGGCGATATCTTCATCGGCTTGGCACAATTCGTTTCGGGGATCGTCCCCGGCGATCTGTCGCTGGCAGCCGAGGGCTTCAAGCGGGCGTGGGGCGGTCTTCAAGCTCATTTCCAGACCCTGTGGGACGGTATTTCAGGCGTGTTCACCTCTGCCTGGGAAAACGCGATCAAGCCGGTCACCGATGCGCTTGGCGTGACCGATCCGATCGTCAGCGCCTGGCAGGCGCTGCAAGGTGCCCTTGGCGCGGTGATCGACTGGCTGATCGAAAAGTTCAACGCCTTCATGGGGGCGATCCGGCCGGTGATCGACGCGCTGACATGGATGCGCGACAACGTCGCCGGCATCCTGTCGTCCAGCGACAGCGTCATGGACCGCAAGGGGGTGCTGGAAGGCGCGGCGAACCTGTCGCCGCCGGTTCCCGAAGGCACGGCCGATCGCGCCATCCGCCACAGCGTGACCGGCGCGTCCGCGATCGAGCAGATCACCGGCAAACGGGCGCTCGGCGGTCCGGTGCGCGCGGGCCAGATGTATCGCTGGATGGAAGAGGGGCAGGAACTGTTCGTGCCGCGCACCGACGGGCATGTGGTTTCGACCCGGGAAATCCGCGACATGCGGCGCGCCGCGCGCGGGGGTGCCGGGGCCAGCACCGTGAACCTTGGCGGGATCACCATCAACGCCGCGCCGGGGCAGGACCCGGCGGCGATCGCGCGGGCCGTCCGGCGCGAGCTGTCGAAGGCGATGGGTGCGCGCAACATCGCCCTGCATGATGGAGGCGCCTATGCTGTCTAGCCTGGTGATGATGGCGCTTGGCGGGCTTCGCTTCGGAGTGAACCGGGCCGCCTATCAGAGCTTCCGCCGCTCGGCCTCGTGGCGGTGGGAACAGGTGGACCGTGTCGGCCGCCAGCCCGCCCAGCAATATACCGGCCCCGGCGCCGACGAGATCACGCTGGAAGGCGTCATATACCCGCATTTCAAGGGCGGTCTGCGGCAGATCGAACTGATGCGCATGCTGGCCGGGGCGGGGCGACCGATGATCCTCGTGGACGGGCTCGGCTGGGTCTGGGAACGCTGGGTGATCGTGGCGATCGAGGAGACCAAGACGGTGTTTCTGGCCGACGGCGCCCCACGCCGCATCGACTTTACCGTGACGCTGCGCGCCTATGGCGCCGACGGCGCCGCCCGGCTGAGGCTGTTCTGATGACGGGCGTCTGGATCACCCGCGACGGCGACGTGCTCGACCTGATCTGCCGCGAAAAGCTGGGCAGCGAGGCCCATGTGCCCGCCGTCCTTGCCGCCAATCCGGGGCTGGCCGCGCGGGGTCCGATCTATCCGGCGGGGGTTCGCATCATCCTGCCGGACACGCCCGTCGAGACCCGCGCGCGCGGCGATATCCGGCTCTGGGGGCGGACATGAGACCGGCGTTCCTGATCCTCGTCGACGGGGCGGATGTGACGGCGCAGTTCCAGGACCGTCTGGTCAGCCTCACCGTAACCGACAACGACGGCGAGGAGGCCGATCAGGTCGAGATCACCGTTGATGATCGGGGCGGCCGCGTTTCCATGCCGGCGCTGGATGCGCGGCTGGAGGTCTTCCTGGGCTGGCACGGCCAGCCGCTGTCGATGATGGGTGTCTTTGCGGTCGATGGCGTGTCGGGCGAGGGGCCGGTCGAAACCCTGACCATTTCGGCCACGGCCGCCGACATGAAAGGCCCGATCCGCAACCCCAAGACCCGTGGCTGGCAGGATGTGACGCTGGCCGACATCGCCCGCACCATCGCCGCCGAGGCGGGGCTTGAGGCGGTGCTCAGCCCCTCGCTGGCCGGTCGCGCATTCCCCTATGTCGCGCAGACGGCCGAGAGCGACCTGCATCTGATCACCCGCCTTGCCCGCCCGTTCAACGCCACCGCCAAACCCGCCGGCGGCCGGCTGATCGTCCAGCGACGGGGCGAGCCTGCGACCGCCGCCGGCGATGCCATGCCCTCTGGCGCCATCACCCGCGCCGACCTGACCGGCTGGAACTGGCGGCTGGAAACCCGAGGCATGGCCGACCGGATCGAGGCCGAATATACCGCGCCGGATGCCGGCATGCGCGAGATCGTCTCGGCGGGCGAAGGCGACAGCAGCCGTCGCCTGCGCCATGTCTTTACCGATCGCGCCAGCGCGCTTGACGCGGCCGAGGGCGAACTGGCCCGTGGCCGGACCACCGCCATGACCTGTTCTGCCGAACTGGCCAGCTTCCGCCCCGACATCATCGCCGGCGCCCGCGCGGTGCTGGCGGGTATTTCGGAAAAGATCGACGGCGACTGGCAGGTAAAGAAGGTTGAGCACCGGCTGGAGGGCGCGCTGCTGACCGGCATCGAACTGACGAAGGGGGCTGCCGGATGATGGCGACCAGCGCAGCCCGACGTTCACGAATCGTTGCAGGGCAAAGTGAGATCGTTATGAATTCTGTGATTGTAAAGGCAATTCAGAGAGTTCGAAGTATAGTGGCAAAGACAATACCCCAAACTCATAAGCTGGCGGAGGATGCCGCCCATATCGAGATCTTCATCAAAAACAGCGAGCCGATCGACCTTCTGGATTTCACAGCGTCTTTGACCGGCATAGCACGGGAACACGAGGCTCAGGTCAGAGCATCAACACCCCAGGTCAGTGTCGACGAAACCCGGCTTCTGATTGTCGATGTCCGCAAGGGATCCATCATCCTCGAACTGCTGCCTGTCCTCGCCCCCTTTGTTTCGACCGCAGAGGTTACGAATACCGCCGTTGCTTTCGTGGAAAATATGAGAGCGGCGGTCACGCAACTCAGTCAACCAGGCGGACGGATCCAGAATGCCACCACCACCCAACTGAAAAACCTAAACGACACCGTGCGGCTGGTTGCTGACGACGCGAAGGGCGAGCTTTCGATAGCAGCGCGCTACAAGAGCGGCGATGTCATTCAGGAAATTGTCATCGACAAGAAAGACGCCCAAGTCATCGAGGCGAATGTGACGGCGCAGCGTAAAGAGATCGAAGCCAAGGGCAGCGCCCAATACGAGCGCGTTCTCATGCGTCTGCACCAGTCCAGCGCGGATGGCCTCAAACTGGACAAACGCACGTCCGAAAAGGGGATCGTCGAGCGCATCGACATAACACCGCGAACGCTGATCTATGCGTCTGACCGCGCAGGCGAGCGCATCAAGAACGAGATATTGAATGGCGATGGCAACCCCTTTCAAAAGGGTTTCATCGTCGATCTCGACGTCGAGACCGTTGGCGGCAAGCCTCGCGTGTATCGGATACTGGATGTGCACGAGGTCATCGATCTGGATGAGGAAGAGTGACTTGAGGTTGAGTTGAAGACTGTGCGAAACGGCCCTTCAGGACCCGTTCAACTCGCCTTCATGGGCCGCAACTCGCCTTCAGGCAGAAAATCGTTTGCTGAAAACGACGCTGTAAATTTGGAAAATGACGCTGTCACGCTACACGCATGCGTCCCGTTCGGCCCGCCGCTACGTCCCGTTAGGCCTGCCGATCTACAATCATATCAACATGGTGACATCGTGTCATCAACCCCTGTCCGGGTCGGTCAAGCGCCTGATTCTATCATAATTTCCGGTGAACTGGCTGGGGCGGTAGGATTCGAACCTACGGTACACGGTACCAAAAACCGACGCCTTACCACTTGGCCACGCCCCAGCAGTGACGGGGCTTTTAGCGGGGGTGCGCAAAGGGTGCAAGCCCAAAATCGACGGAATTTGACAGACTTGCTGACCGATGCCGGCGCGGGTATGGGCGGGCATGGGCATTTATGACGTGGTGATCCTTGGCGCGGGGGCGGCCGGGCTGTTTTGCGCGGGGACGGCGGTGCAGCACGGCTTGCGGGTGCTGGTGCTCGACCATGCGCGCGCGCCCGGCGAGAAAATCCGGATCTCGGGCGGGGGGCGGTGCAATTTCACCAATCTGGCGACCACGCATGATCGTTTTCTTTCGGGAAATCCGCGTTTCTGCGCCTCGGCTCTGGCAGGGTTCCGTCCTGCGGATTTCGTCGCACTGGTCGATCAGGCCGGGATCGGCTGGCACGAGAAAACACAGGGACAACTGTTCTGCGACGGCAAGGCGACTCAGATCACCGATATGCTGCTGGACCGCGCCGCCGGGGCCGATCTGTGGCTGGACACCGCAATTGGTCCTGTCAGCCACGGCGCTCACTTTACCATCGACACCACACGCAGCCCGGTGACGGCACGGCGGCTGGTGGTTGCTACGGGGGGTAAGTCGATCCCCAAGATGGGGGCGACCGGGCTGGCCTATGATCTGGCCCGGCAGTTCGGCTTGCGGGTCACCGAGACCCGGCCCGGCCTTGTGCCGATGACCTTTGCCGCACAGGATCTGGACGCCCGCCGTCCGCTGGCCGGGGTCGCCACCGAGGCCGCGATCCGGCATGGCAGGGGCGCGTTCACCGATGCGCTGCTGTTCACGCATCGCGGGTTATCGGGGCCGCTGATCCTGCAAATCTCGAACTATTGGCAGCCGGGCGAGGTCTTGAGCGTCGATCTGGCGCCCGGTTGCGACATCGCCGCCCTGCTGCGCGGTCAGCGGCAGGCGGGCGGGCGGATCGCGGTGGCCACCGCACTGGCCCGGCATCTGCCCGAGCGGCTGGCGCAGGCGATTGCCGCCGATTGCGGCATGGCGGCCGCACGGCTGGCCGATCAGCCGAACACCGCGCTGGACCGACTGGCGGCGCGCATCCACCGCTGGCAGGTCGTGCCGGTCGGGACCGAGGGCTATCGCACGGCCGAGGTCACACTGGGCGGGATCGACACCCGCGATCTGGACGCGAAAACCATGCAGGCGCGGGCTGTGCCGGGCCTGTTCTTCATCGGCGAATGCGTGGATGTGACCGGCTGGCTGGGCGGATACAATTTTCAATGGGCCTGGGCGTCAGGTCATGCCGCCGCCCGCGCGCCTTACTGATCCGTAAGCGCCTTTTCCAGCTGCGGCAGGAACCGCTGAGTGTAATCCTCGCGGATCAGCGGACCGGCGTGGCGATGCAGCACGCGCCCCTCGCCATCCAGAATAAAGGTCTCGGGCGGGGCGGTGACGCCCCATTCGATGGCGCCGCGCCCGTTCGGATCGGTGGCCAGCGCGTGATAGGGGTCGCCGTCCTGCGCCAGAAAGCGCAGCGCGTTCGCCTCGGGGTCCTTCAGGTCGATACCATAGACCGGCATCGTCTTGGCCAGTTCGGTCAGGGTCGGATGTTCGGCCCGGCA
>JAUNUO010000071.1:1861-5800 GCA_030538135.1 Paracoccus sp. (in: a-proteobacteria) | reverse complement strand
TATTTGCCCAGTTCGATCATGCCCGCGCCTCTCTCGCTTGCAGGGCCGCCAGACGGCGGCGACGGATTTCGGTGCGCGTGCGGATCAGCAAAAGCGCAAGGAACAGCAGGAAAAAGCCCAGCATCGTCAGATAAAGCGGATAACGATAGACCGCACTCATCCGTTCGCCGGGGGCGACGGACAGGCTGGCCCCCTGATGCAGACCCTGATTCCAGAAGTTGACGGCATAGCGCGACAGCAGCGCAAAGACCGATCCGACAAGGCACAGAACCCCGGTCAGATCGGCCGCGCTGTCCGGGTCCTCGACCGCCGACCACAGCGCCATGTAACCGACATAGAACAGGAACAGGATCAGGAAAGAGGTCAGGCGCGGATCCCATTCCCACCATGTGCCCCACATCGGCTGACCCCAGATCGCCCCGGTCGCCAGCGCGATCAGCGTCATCACCGCGCCGATCGGGGCGGCGGCCTTGGCGGCCAGTGCGCTGACATGATGGCGGCGGATGATCCAGATCAGGGAAGCAACCAGCATCATCACCCAGATGTTGATCGCCATCATCGCGGCGGGGACGTGCAGAAAGACGATCTTGACGGTCGATCCCTGCTTGTAATCCTCGGGTGTGAGGAAACCCCAGATCAGCCCGGTGCTGACCGACAGGGCAGCGGCGCCCACGACCCAGGGCAGAACCGTGCCCGAGGTGCGCATGAATTTGACCGGATTGGCGTATTCCCAGATCGACATGTCGGTTACCTAACGTGGACGTTGGGGCCGGTCCAGCCCGCTCACTTCAGATTGACCCGCAGCGCGGCGGCTGCGGCGAAAGGTATCAGGGCGATCACGGCGGCGGTGATGCTGCCCAGAAAGGCCAGCGGTGTCGCGATGGACCCGCCCTCGGACCCGCGACGGATGATTTCCGCGCCAAAGATCAGCGTGGGGATATACAGCGGCAAAACCAGCAGCGACAAAAGCAACCCGCCTCGCCGCAGCCCCACGGTCACCGCCGCGCCGAACGCACCCAGCATCGACAGGGCGGGCGTGCCCACCAGCATCGAGACCACCAGCGTCGGCACCGCCTGCGCGGGCAGATGCAGCAGCACCCCGAACAGCGGCGCGGCAATGACCAGCGGCAGGCCGGTCGTCAGCCAGTGCGCGGCCGCCTTGATCGCGACGACGCCTTCCAGTGGAATCGGCGCCGTGGCCAGCAGATCGAGGCTGCCGTCCTCGTGATCCAGCGCGAAGATACGGTCCAGCGACAAGAGGCAGGCCAGAAGCGCGCCGACCCACAGGATACCCGGCGCGATCAGCGACAAGGTGCCGCCCCCCGGCCCGACGCCAAAGGGCACCAGCGTGCAGAGGATCAGGAAAAACGCCAGCCCAAGGCCGAACCCGCCGCCCGCGCGCGTGGCCAACGTCAGATCGCGGTGCAGCAGGGCGATCATGGCGTTTCCTTCGCGGTCCCATGCGTATTTAGGCAAACAGGAAGCATCAGGCGCGGCGCCTTGGGCTTCCTGTTTGTCCAAATACGCATAAACACAACCATCACGCAAACGCCTCGTTGAAGCCGGCGGGCGCGGTGGTGACGCCGGGGCGGGCGCGAAACGGGCCAAGGTCCAGCACCTGTGCATCCGGCAGTCCAAGGTCGATATGCGTTGCCATCAGCGCCGCCCCCCCCTGCGCCAGATGGCGGCGGACGGAATCCGCGAACAGCGCCACGGAATCCGCGTCCAGAGACACGGTCGGTTCATCCAGAACCCACAAGGGGCGCCCGGTCACGATCAGCCGCGCCAGACCCAGACGCCGTTTCTGCCCGGCCGACAGGCTGCCCGCCGGACGGTCGGTCAGCGCGGTCAGGTTCATCGCCGTCACCGCATCCTCGATATAACCGGCGCCAAAGACACGCGCCCAGAAGATCAGGTTTTCGCGCACCGTCAGCGTTGATTTCAGCCCGTCGGCATGGGCGGCATAGGCCACCGCATCCGGGGACATGTCGATCTGACCCGCGACCGGCGGCTGCAAGCCTGCGACCGTGCGCAGCAGCGTGGTCTTGCCGATCCCGTTGGGGCCGCGCAAGATCAGCGCCTCGCCCGGCGACAGGGCAAAGCCGACCCCCTCGACCGCACGCATTCCACCGCGCGCCACCGCCAGATCGGAGACGCGCAGCAGGCTCATACCGGGATCAGCGCGCAGGCGACGCGGCGGCCTTCGGACAGGGTGACGTTATAGGTGCGGGCAGCAGCGGGGGTGGTCATGGTTTCGGCCATCACCCCCGCCTGTTCCAGCGCCGCAATCAGATCGCGCGGCGGGGCGGCGACCTGCGCGCCCAGGCCGATGAACAGCACGTCCGCCGCCCCGGCCAGCGCCATCAGCGGTGCCGGATCATCCAGCCCGGCCCACGATTGTGCACCATCGGCCGTGACCAGAACCGGCCCGTTCAGCACCTGCCCGGCAACGCGGAAGAACCCCGGTCCATAGCCATCGACCGGCACAGCCCCCTGATAATCGGTGGGCTGCATCGCCATCAGGGCGCATCCCGGAACTTGGCCGTGCCATCCTCGACCGGCTTTTTCGACCAGTCGCGCTTGACATCCAGCCACAGCACCAGATTCTTGGCGACGAAGATCGTCGAATAACAGCCGATCAGAACGCCCCACAGCATCGCAAAGACGAACCCGCGGATCACGTCACCACCCAGCACCATCAGCGCCAGCAGCGCGATGGCGGTCGTCACCGCAGTCATGATGGTGCGCGACAGTGTCTGGTTGACCGAAAGGTTCAGCACGTCGATCAGCGGCATCGTCTTGTATTTCATCAACAGTTCGCGCAGCCGGTCGAACACGACCACTGTGTCGTTGACCGAATAACCAAGGATGGTCAGCAGTGCCGCGATTGTGGTCAGATCGAACCTGAACTGGAACAACGAAAAGATGCCCACCGTCAGCACGATGTCATGCACCAGCGCCAGCACCGCCCCCAGTGCGAACTGCCATTCGAAACGGACCCAGATATAGATCAGAATCCCTAATGTCGCCGCCCCGACCGCCTTGAACGCGGTGGCGATCAACTCGTTCGACACTTTGGGACCGACCGATTCGACCGCCGCAAAGCGGACGGCGGGATCGACCTCTTTCAGCGCGGCCTCGATCCGGTTCAATTCCTCAGGGGTGACCGATCCGGTCTCGCTGGTGGTGCCGATACGGATTTGCGCGACATGGCGATCAGCGCCGAAGGTGGGGTCGAACACCTCGGTTATCGCGACATCGCCCAGATTCAGCGCAGTCAGCGCCTGACGATAGGTGCCCACCTCGAACGGTGTCGTGCTTTCGGTGCGGATCGTGGTGCCGCCCTTGAAGTCGATGCCGAAATTCAGCCCGTTGACCGCGATGATGACAAGAGAAATCACCATCGCCAGCATCGAGGCCCCGAAGGTCAGCCATTGCCAGCGGAAAAAGTTGATGTTCGTGACATCGGGGACCAGCTTCAGACGAAATGCCATGCAAAATCCCCCTACAGGATCAGTTCTTTGGGCCGGCGACGTTCCAGCCAGATCACGATCATCAACCGCGTCAGGAAGATCGCCGTGAAGACCGAGGTGAGAAGCCCGATGGTCAGCGTCACGGCAAAGCCCTTGACCGGACCAGAGCCGAGGAAGAACATCACCAGCGCCGCGATGAAGGTTGTGACGTTGGCGTCGATGATCGCGCTCATCGCTTCGGAAAAGCCGTTGTCGATCGCGGTGGCGACGCGTTTTCCGGCGCGCAATTCCTCGCGTATTCGTTCATAGATGATGACGTTGGCATCAACCGCCATGCCGACGGTCAGCACGATCCCGGCGATGCCGGGCAGGGTCAGGACCGCCCCCATCATCGACATGATCGCCAGCATCAGCACCACGTTCACCAGAACCGCGACCGAGGCAAAGACCCCGAACAGCCCGTAAC
>JAUNUO010000071.1:0-1761 GCA_030538135.1 Paracoccus sp. (in: a-proteobacteria) | reverse complement strand
ATCACGATGCGGTTTTCGCCCTGCCGCACGATGGTCGGCTCGCGGGTGCCGACCTCGTCCACGCGGCGGCGCACGATTTCAAGGCTTTGCTGGATGGTGCGTTCATCGGTCAGCCGCTTTTCGGCGTCCGACAACTGCACGGTCAGCACATTGTCCTGCGCGCTGACGGCCAGATCCGACTGCCCTGCCCCGGTCAGCGAGGCGATGGGGTTGGCCAGCGTCCGCGCCGCCGTCACCGCCGCCTGAATCTGGGCGGCGTTTTCCACCTCGACCCGCAGGATGCCGTCGGGCGCGGGCACGCGGCGGATGCCGCCGATGGTCGCCCGCTGTTCGGTCAGCACGCGCCGCAGCTCGGGCCACAGCGCATCCATGCGCGATTTATAAACTTCGTCGGTGTGAACCTCACCCAGAAGATGCGCCCCGCCGCGCAGGTCCAGCCCCAGATTCACCAGCCCGCGCGGCAGCCAGCCGGGCCAGCCGGCCAACGCGGCCTGTTCGTCGGGGGTGGATGCGCCGCCCGCACGCTCGATCGTCGTGGCGGCATCGTTGCGCGCCTCGACGCGGCTGTAGAACAGGTTCGGCGCAGCGAACAAAAACCCAAGCGCAACAAGGCCAAAAATGACGATGCGCTTCCAGCGGTCGATCTGAAGCATGGCGGGCGAGGCCCCTTGTCTGGCTTAGCTGTTGGCGGCGACGGGCGCGGTCCGGTTCACGACCGAGGCGATGGTCGAACGCACCACGCGCACCTTGACGCCGGTCGCGATCTCGACTTCCAGTTCGTCATCGCGCACCGAGGTGACCTTGCCGATCAGGCCGCCCTGCGTGACCACCTGATCGCCCTTTTTCAGCGCACCGACCATCTCGCGATGTTCGCGCATCCGCTTTTGCTGCGGGCGGATCATCAGGAAATACATGATGACGAAGATCAGGATCAGCGGGATGAACTGCGCAAAGGCTGCGCCGGCGCCGCCCTGACCTGCGGCCTGAGCATAAGCGGGGGTGACGAACATGCAGGTTCCTTTCGGTATGGCTTTGGGACGCGCCGCGCGGCCGGACCCCGGATAATCGCGCGGAACCTAAACGCCAAGCGCGGCGAACGCAAGGAAACCCGCGCCCGGTCACCCCGACGTGAGCCACGGTGGACTTGGCCCCCGCGCTGTGTCAGGGAACCGGGGGCAGACAGGGGATCGCCGATGACCGACCAGACCGAAGCACAGCGCCAGCTTCAGCGGCTGATCGGCATCATGGCCGACCTGCGCGACCCCGAACGCGGCTGCCCCTGGGACATCGAACAGGATTTCGCATCCATCGCGCCCTATACCATCGAAGAAGCCTATGAGGTCGCGGATGCCATCGACCGGCAGGCATGGGACGAACTGCCCGGCGAGTTGGGCGATCTGCTGTTGCAAGTGGTGTTCCATGCCCAGATGGCAGCCGAAAAGGGCATGTTCGATTTCGCCGATGCCGCGCGCGCGATTTCGGACAAGCTGATTGCCCGGCACCCGCATGTTTACGGCGACCAGAGCCGCGACAAATCGGCGGCGCAGCAGGTGAAGGACTGGGAAGCGATCAAGGCCGCCGAACGTGCGTCGGGCCCGGCGCGCGGGGTGCTCGACGGGGTGGCGATGGGGCTGCCTGCCCTGACCCGCGCGGTAAAATTGCAGAACCGGGCGGCGCGCGTGGGGTTCGACTGGCCCGGCCCGGCGGATGTTCTGGAAAAGATTTCCGAAGAATGCGCCGAACTGGTCGAGGCGCGCGACA
>JAUNUO010000070.1:7579-13391 GCA_030538135.1 Paracoccus sp. (in: a-proteobacteria) | reverse complement strand
AGCGGCTGGCGCCATCGCCTGACCGAGGCCGGCACCCGTTCCGCCGAACTGACCGTGCGGCGCGATGCGGCGGCGGCCGAACTGCTGACGGCACAGGCGCAGCCTGCCGAACTGGCCGCGCGCCGCGCCAGCCTGACCGAACGGCAGGCATTGGCCAATACGCGCCAGACCCGAGCCCGCGCCGCGCTGGATGCCGCCGATACCGCGCTGCGCGAGGCAGCACAGGCGGAACGCGATGCTGAACGGGCCGCATCGGACGCGCGCGAGGACCGGGCCAGCCGTCAGGCCCGCACCGATGCCGCCCGCGACGCCGAAACCGCCGCCCGCGCCCGCATCGCCGAGGAAACCGAGGGCGGCGCCCCCGATGCCCTGCGCGCGACGCTTGACGATGCCGCCACAGAAACCGCCGCGACCGTGCTGGAAGACCGGATCGCCCGCCTGCGCGCTCAGCGTGACGGGCTGGGCGCGGTGAACCTGCGCGCCGACGACGACAAGCGCGAATTGGAAACCGAACGCGACCGGCTGGCCGGCGAAAAGACCGACCTGCAATCCGCCATCGCAAAGCTGCGCGCCGGTATCGGCAGCCTCAACCGCGAGGGACGCGAACGTCTGCTGGCGGCCTTCGACACGGTGAACGGCAATTTCAGCACCCTGTTCACCACGCTGTTCGGCGGCGGCGAGGCGCGGCTCGTGCTGGTCGAATCCGACGATCCGCTTGAGGCCGGGCTGGAAATCATGTGCCAGCCGCCGGGCAAGAAACTGGCCACGCTGTCGCTGCTGTCGGGCGGCGAACAGACGCTGACCGCGCTGGCGCTGATTTTTGCGGTCTTCCTTGCCAACCCCGCCCCGATCTGCGTGCTGGACGAGGTGGACGCGCCGCTGGACGATGCCAACGTCAGCCGCTTTTGCGATATGCTGGATGAAATGACCCGCCGCACGGACACGCGGTTCCTTATCATTACCCACCACGCCGTCACCATGTCGCGTATGGATCGGCTGTTCGGGGTGACCATGGTGGAACAGGGCGTCAGCCAGCTTGTCAGCGTCGATCTGAAGCGGGCCGAGGCGCTGGTGGCCTAGGCCTGGGCCATGATCTTCGGTCCGAAAATATCCCACAAGGGGGCGCGGGGGATGTGAAATCCCCCGCCTTTGGGCGGCAGTCTACACGGTGTCGCGCCAGCGGTTGACCAGCGGATAGCGCCGGTCCAGCCAGAAGGCCTTGGTTGAAATACGCGGTCCGGGCGCGGCCTGATAGCGCTTCCATTCGCTGGTGAACAACAGCCGTTGCACCCGGTCCACGGTGTCCGCCTCGAAGCCCTGATCGACCAGTTCGCGCAAGGACAGATCCTTTTCGATCAAACCTTCAAGGATGCCGTCCAGCACCTCATAGGGCGGCAGGCTGTCCTGATCGGTCTGGTCGGGGCGCAGTTCGGCCGAGGGCGGCTTGGTGATGATCCGCTGCGGGATCACCTCGCCCGCCGGTCCCATCATCCAGCCCCGGTGATTGGCATTGCGCCAGCGGCAGGTCTCGAACACGCGGGTTTTATACAGATCCTTGATCGGGTTATAGCCGCCCGCCATATCGCCATAGATCGTGGCATAGCCTACCGCGACCTCGGATTTGTTGCCAGTGGTCAGCAGCATTTCGCCGAACTTGTTGGACAGCGCCATCAGCATCACCCCGCGCAGGCGGGACTGGATGTTCTCCTCGGTGATGTCGGGCGTCGTGCCCGCCATCAGATGCGCCAGCGCGCCGTTGACCGCATCGCGCGCGCTCTCGATCGCGACCGTATCCAGCCGCACCCCCAACCGCCCGGCACAATCGGCGGCGTCCTCCAGACTGGTGGGCGAGGTATATTCGCTGGGCAGCATCACGCAGCGCACGTTTTCCGGCCCCACGGCATCCACGGCAATCGTGGCGACCAGCGCCGAATCGATGCCGCCCGACATGCCCAGCAGCACCCTCTTGAATCCGGATTTACGCAGATATTCGCGCAGGCCCAGCATCATCGCCTGATAATCCTGTTCCCATTCCTCCGGCTGCGGGGCCATGTCGCCGGGCTGCGCGCGCCAGCCGTCCGCGGTGCGGGTGAAATCGACCGTCACCTGCGCCTCGGCAAAGGCGGGCAGTTGCACGACCTTTTCCCCGCCGGGGTTCAGCACGAAACTGGCCCCGTCATAGATCTGATCGTCCTGCCCGCCGACAAGGTTCAGATAGACCAGCGGCAGCCCGGTTTCGATCACCCGGCCCACCATATGCCCCATGCGCAGGTCAAGCTTGTTCCGGTGATAGGGGCTGCCGTTCGGCACGATCAGGATTTCCGCCCCGGTCTCGGCCAGTGTCTCGGCCACATCGGGATACCAGCCATCCTCGCAGATGGGCGATCCGATGCGCGTGGGGCCGATCCGGTAAGGGCCGCTGATCGGGCCGGGATCGAACAGCCGCAATTCGTCGAACAGTTGTTTATAAGGCAGGTGATGTTTCAGGATCCGCGCCGCGATCTTGCCGTCTTGCAGGATATACCAGGCGTTATATAGCCGCCCGCCATCGACCCACGGCCCGCCGATCCCCATCGCCGGGCCGTCCACGACTGTTTCGGCCAGCGATTCGATGACGGTCATCGCGTCGCGGGTAAAGGCGGGTTTCAGCACCAGATCCTGCGTCTGGTATCCGGTGATGAACATTTCCGGCAGGGCGACCATATCGGCCCCCGCCTTGCGCGCCGCCTGCCATGCGGCCCGCGCCTTTTGGGCATTCCCGTCCAGATCGCCGACGGTGGCATTCAACTGCGCGATGCTCAGGCGGAAACGGTCGGACATGGGCGGCCCCCTTCGAGTTTGCGCGTTTTTGATAGGCCAAGCGCCGGGCAAGGGAAAGTCGGCCTTTGCGCCGGGGGCCGCGCTGGGGTAAACCTTGTCGCAAAAGACAAAGGGGCGGCAGGCGATGAAAGCGGCAGTTGCAGCAATGGTCATTCTGGCGGCGGGCGTGGGCACGCCGCAAACGCTGGCCGCGCAGGATGTCGTGACCAAGCAATATGACGACGGCGGCGTCTATGAGGGCACCTTCCGGGGCGGCCGCCAACACGGGCGCGGCACCTATACCCTGCCAAGCGGCTATCGCTACGAGGGCGACTGGGTGGACGGGCAGATCCTTGGCGAGGGCGTGGCCCGCTATCCCAACGGGTCGGTCTATGAAGGGCATTTCGCCGCCGGCCTGCCCGATGGACGCGGCAAGATCACCTATGCCGATGGCGGCACTTATGAAGGCGACTGGACGGCGGGCGATATCACCGGCAAGGGTCGGGCGACCTATGCCAACGGTTCCGCCTACGAGGGTGATTTCGTCAAGGGACTGCACGAGGGCAAGGGCGTGCTGACGCAGGCCGACGGTTATCGCTATGAGGGTGATTGGAAGGCGGGCGTCAAGGAAGGTCAGGGCAGGATCACCTATCCCGACGGCGCAGTGTATGAAGGCGGCATGATCGCCGGACAACGCGCCGGCATGGGCACCCTGACCATGCAGGACGGCATGGTTTACGAAGGCATCTGGTCCGCCGGGCAGATGGCCGGCACCGGGCGGCTGACGCAGGCCACCGGCGACCGATACGAAGGCCAGATGGTCGCCGGACGGCGCGAGGGTCAGGGCATTGCCACCTACGCCAACGGCGATGTCTATGAGGGGAACTTTCAGGCCGACCGTCACCACGGGCGCGGCAGCTTTGCCGGCGCCGACGGCTATGCCTATACCGGCGACTGGGTCGAAGGCCGGCGCGAAGGGCAGGGCCGCGAAACCTATCCCGACGGCTCGGTCTATCAGGGGCAGATGCTGGCCGACAAACCCGACGGGCAGGGCAAGATCACCTATTCCGACGGCTCGACCTACGAAGGCGCATGGCGCGCCGGCGTGATCGAGGGGCAGGGCGTCGCCCGCTATGCCAACGGCATGGTCTATGACGGCCATTTCCGCAACGCGAAAAACGACGGGCAGGGGCGGATGACTTATCCCGATGGCTATGTCTATAACGGCGCGTGGAAGGACGGGCTGCGTCACGGGCAGGGACAGGCGACCTATCCCGATGGCACCATCTATACCGGCGAATTCGCCGAAGGTCTGCGTCAGGGGCAGGGCCGCGTCGTCACCCCGGACGGCTTTTCCTATGAGGGCGGCTGGTCCGGCGGCGAGATCGACGGCGAGGGCGTGGCCACCTATCCCAGCGGCGACACCTATACCGGCCATTTCGTCGCCGGCAAGCGTCAGGGTCAGGGCGTGCTGCGCTATGCCACGGGGCAGGTCGCATCCGGTGAATGGGAAGACAACCGCCTGATTACCCCAGCGCCCCAAGACACCCCGGCGCCGCCCGAAACCGACCTTCCCGACGACGCCGGCACCGCGGGGAACTGACCGCCGCCTTTAGTGCCCGGCATTCGGGCGTGGCATTTCTGCCCGCGTAAGGAACCCGTCGCGCAGGCTTGCGTTCCCTTCCCGCATGGCCAATCATCCGGGCCGAAACGCAATCCTTTCAGAAAGGACAGGACCATGGCTTTCACCCTTCCCGATCTTCCCTATGCCCATGACGCGCTGGAAGGCGTCGGCATGTCCGCCGAAACGCTGGAATTCCACCACGACATTCACCACAAGGCCTATGTGGACAAGCTGAACGAGCTGATTGCGGGCACCGAGTGGGAAGGCAAGTCGCTGGAAGATATCGTCAAAGGCACCTACAAAAAGGGTGAAGTGGCGCAAAGCGGTATCTTCAACAACGCCAGCCAGCACTGGAACCACACTCAGTTCTGGGAAATGATGGCACCGGAATCGAAAATGCCGTCCGAGGTGGAATCGGCGCTCAAGGACGCTTTCGGCTCGGTCGATGATTTCAAGAAGAAATTCTCCGAAGCCGGTGTCGGCCAGTTCGGTTCGGGCTGGGCATGGCTGGTCAAGAACGCCGATGGCGGTCTGGAAATCACCAAGACCGAAAACGGCGTGAACCCGCTGTGCTTTGGTCAGACCGCTCTGCTGGGCTGCGATGTGTGGGAACATTCCTATTACATCGACTTCCGCAACAAGCGCCCGGTTTACCTTCAGAATTTCCTTGAAAAGCTGGTGAACTGGGAAAACGTCGCCTCGCGCATGTAAATGCTGACGCGGCGCCGATTTCTGCGTGGCCTGTCAGGGGAAACCCTGGCAGGCCTTTTCGTTGCGGGATATGCGCTGGCGGCCGAGCCGGGCTTCAGCCTGCGCGCCCGTCACTCGCGCATCGCGATGCTGGCCGATCTGCATCTGGGCTGGCCGTGGGTCGGCCTCTGCCGACTGCGCCGCATCGTGGACCGCACCAACGCACTGGGGGCCGATCTGATCGCGCTGCTGGGCGATTACGTCGCCGGGCATCCCTTTGTGCGCCGCCCGGTGCGGATCGCGGATGCCGCCTCCGTAATGGCCGGGCTGAGCGCGCCGCTGGGCAGCTATGCGATCCTTGGCAATCATGACTGGTGGGACGACAGGGCGGCGCAACGTCGCGGCGGCGGCCCGAATCTCTATGCCGCGGCATTGGAAAGCAATGGCATCCCTGTCCTGTCCAACCGCGCCATCCGCCTGCCGGATTTCTGGCTTGCCGGGCTGGATCGGCACTTCGATTCTGCCTCTGCGTTTCGGCGTGCGGCCTGAAATCACCGTGATCGACCTCAGCCGCGCCGTGCGCTAAATTGCCCGCCGCGTCCTGTTTGCCCAAATACGCACCTTCGGGCACGACAGCTCCGCACGGCACGGCATTGGCAAACCGGGGTGCAGCCGTGTAAAGACGTGCGACAAGACAGG
>JAUNUO010000070.1:2226-7479 GCA_030538135.1 Paracoccus sp. (in: a-proteobacteria) | reverse complement strand
GGCACGGCATTGGCAAACCGGGGTGCAGCCGTGTAAAGACGTGCGACAAGACAGGACAGCGGAACGACCAGATGGCGAACCAGAACGACAGTTTCATCGACGAAGTTACGGACGAACTGCGCCGCGACCGGATGTATGCAACCTTTCGCCGCTATGGCTGGATCGGGATTCTGGCCATCGTGCTGATCGTCGGTGCGGCGGCATGGTACGAATATCAGAAATCGCGCGAACAGGCGAATGCCCAGAGTTTCGGTGATGCGGTTCTGGCGGCCGAAAGTGCCGCTGATCAGCCCGCCGCGCTGGCGCAGGTCGATACGGCGGGATCGCCGCGCCGGGCCGCGCTGACCGGGCTTCTGGCGGCGGGGGTGCAGGCCGAGGGCGGCAATGCCGCCGCGGCTGCCGCGCAACTGGAACAGGTGGCGATGACGCTGGGCCAGAACGACCCGGCGCTGCGCGATCTGGCCCGGCTGAAACTGGTTCTGGTGCAGGGCGAATCCATCGACGCGGCCACGCGCGATGCCTTGCTGGCCGATCTGGCCCGCCCCGGCGCGCCGTTCGAGTTGCTGGCGCTTGAACAGCAGGCTGTGGCGCTGATCGGCGCGGGTCGCACCGACGCCGCCGCCACATTGATCCGCCAGATTCAGCAGCGCGACGGGCTGAGCGAAACCTTGCGCCGCCGCCTGTCCGAGACGATGATCGCCATCGGGGTCGAACCCGACCCGGCGGAAACCAATACCCCGGTGACGAACTGAAGATAACCGGCACCAGCCGGACCAAGGCCAAGAGGGACGAAGACATGACCACCATTTCGCGCTTTCGTGCCGCCGGCCTTGCCGCGCTGCTGCCGGTCGCCCTGCTGGCGGCCTGTGGCGAGCGTGAGATCATCCTGCCGGGTGAACGGCTGGACCCGACCGCAGTCGTCTCGCCCGACGGGCCGGCGGTGATCGGCGCACCGGCCCCCTCCAGCACGGCCCTGTCGCTGCCCGCCATGCGTGCCAACGCGGATTGGAGCCACCGCGCCGGCAACGCTGCCCATGATCCCGGCCATGCCGCGCTTGGCGGCGGGCTGTCGCTGCAATGGGCCGCCCCCATCGGCCAAAGCGATGCACGACGGTTCCGCATCACCGCCGATCCGGTGATCTGGGGCGGTATGGTGTTCACGCTGGACAGCCGCGCGCAGGTCGTCGCCACCAGCACCGGCGGCGGCACCGTCTGGCAGGCCAACCTGCGCCCCACGACCGAACGTGGCGACAGCGCATCGGGCGGCGGCATCGCGGCCGAGGGCGGGCGCATCTTCGTCACCACCGGCTATGGCGAACTGGTTGCGCTGGATGCGCGCAGCGGCGGCATCCTGTGGCGTCAGCGCGTCGATACGGCGATTTCCGGCGCGCCAGCCGTTCAGAACGGCGTGGTCTATGTCGCCGCGCGCAATGCCGTCGGCTGGGCTGTCCGTGCCGAGGACGGCCGTGTGCTGTGGCAGACCAACGGCAATGCCGCGCCGATGGGCGTGATGGGTGTGTCGGCCCCGGCGGTCGCGGGCGATACGGTGGTGTTCCCCTTTGCCTCGGGGCAGTTGCTGGCGGCCGATACCGGCACCGGCATGACGCAGTTTTCGGCGCAGGTCGCGGGCACGCGCGTCGGCCGTGCCATCGCCGCCATCCGTGACATGACCGGTGATCCGGTGATCGCGGGCGGACGGCTGTTTGGCGGCACCTCGTCCGGGCGCATCGCCGCATTTGATCTGAGCACCGGCGCCGAATTGTGGTCGGCGCGCGACGGAGCGAACGGGCCAGTGGTGGTCGCGGGCGGTTCGGTTTTCGCAGTGAACGATCAGGCCGAACTGATCCGGCTGGACGCCGCGACTGGCGGGGTGATCTGGCGCATCGCGCTGCCCTATTACATCAGCGAAAGGCCGCGCCGGCAGGATCGCATCTTTGCCAGCTATGGCCCTGTTCTTGCGGGTGGCCGGCTGTTCGTGGCCAGCAGCGACGGCGTGCTGCGTGCCTTTGACCCGGCATCGGGCGCGCTGACCGGACAGGCGGCTATCCCCGGCGGTGCGGCGGCTGCGCCATCCGTCGCGGGTCAGACGCTTTATATCGTCAGCCGCAACGGCCAGCTTCTGGCCTACAGATGAGCTTTACCCTCGCCATCGTCGGCCGCCCGAATGTCGGCAAATCGACGCTGTTCAACCGGCTGGTCGGCAAGAAACTGGCGCTGGTCGATGACCAGCCCGGCGTCACCCGCGACCTGCGCGAAGGCGCGGGCCGCCTTGGCGATCTGCGCTTTATCGTCATCGACAGCGCCGGTCTGGAAATGGCCGAGGACGACAGCCTGCAAGGCCGGATGCGCCGTCTGACCGAACGCGCCGTGGACGAAGCCGACATCTGCCTGTTCGTCATCGACGCCCGCGTGGGGGTGACGGCGGCGGACGAATATTTCGCCGACATCCTGCGCAGGCGCGCGCGCCACGTCTTGCTGGCCGCCAACAAATCCGAAGGCCGCGCCGGTGAAGCCGGCGCGATGGAAGGTTATGCCCTGGGCCTGGGCGAACCGATCCGCATTTCCGCCGAACATGGCGAGGGGATGGAGGATCTGTATCAGGCGCTGATCCCCCTTGCTGACCGGATCGAGGCCGACCGCCCCGCCCCTATCGCCGCCGAAACCGACGTGGACCTGTCCGAGGAGGACGCCGAAACCGGCGAAGGCGCCGACGACTGGCGCCCGTCAGCGGCGCGCCCGCTACAACTGGCCGTCATCGGGCGGCCCAATGCGGGCAAATCCACGCTCATCAACAAGATCATCGGTGAAGACCGCCTGCTGACCGGCCCCGAGGCCGGGATCACCCGCGATTCCATCAGTGTGACGACAGAATTCATGGGCACGCCCATGCGAATCTTCGACACCGCCGGGATGCGCAAACGCGCCAAGGTGACGGACAAGGTCGAAAAGCTGTCGGTGGCCGACGGTCTGCGCGCCGTCCGCTTTGCCGAGGTGGTCGTGGTGCTGCTGGACGTGGCGATCCCGTTCGAACAACAAGACCTGCGCATCGCCGATTACGCCGAAACCGAGGGCCGCGCGGTCGTGGTCGCCGCGAACAAATGGGATCTGGAAGAAGAAAAACCGCAAAAGCTGAACGAATTGCGCGAGGCGTTCGAACGGCTGCTGCCGCAGCTCAAGGGCGCGCCGCTGGTCACGGTCTCGGCCCATACCGGCAAGGGGCTGGACCGGCTGCATGCCGCCGTCCTCAAGGCGCATGAGGTCTGGAACCGCCGCGTCAGCACTGCCCGCCTGAACCGCTGGCTCGAAGTGATGACCGAAAGCCACCCACCCCCCGCACCCGGCGGGCGACGCATCCGGCTGCGCTATATGACACAGGTAAAAACGCGGCCCCCGGCCTTCATCGTCAAGGCGACCCATACCGACAAGCTGCCCGACAGCTATCAGCGTTACCTCATCAACGGGTTGCGGGCAGATTTCGACATGCCGGGCACACCGATCCGGCTGTTTTTCCGCGATCAGGGCAACCAGAACCCCTACCGGGCCAAGGCACAAAAGATCAGCCAGTCCGGCGCGCTGTCCAAACACAAGAACCGGCAAAAGCCCAAGGGGACATAAGCGGGCTTTCTGTTTGCCCAAATATGCATTTTCGGGCCGTGCGCTCGCGCCTCAACTGACCGCGCGCACCAGAACGGCCGTCATCGCGGTTATGCCCAGAATCGCGCCGATGGCGATCGTGGGTGCGGTTGTCATCGTTGCGGCTGCAATCCCGATCAGTGCCCAGATCATGCCTACCGAATAAGAGCCGGTGCCGCGGATCATCCATTGCACCGTCGCCCCCGTGCCGGCGCACAGCAACAGCGCCGTCAGCCCGGCCAGATCGCCGCCGATGCCAAGATGCGCGGTCGTGAAACCGGCGAGGGCGGTGTAACCGGCCACCGTCGCCCAGCCTGCGAACAGGCCGACAGCCAAACTCTGGCGGATGCGTCGGCCGTCACGCTGCCCCCGGATGACCGCCCCAAGCGCAGCAATCAGCATCACCACCGCCAGCACAAGTCCCGACACCGGATGGTTCACCGTCACCCATGGCCAAGCGGCCCCCGCGATCAGCGCAGCGGTCAGCGGCGCCAGCTCGGTCGGGGTGTGATCGTCGCGCTGCGCCATCATGAACTGCGACGGCAACGGCGGCCCGGCCGCCCCGCGCGGCAAGCGCCGGGCCTGCCTGCCCTTCATCGTCCGTTCATAATGCCAACGCTGATAGACCAGTTTCAGGCCATAGGCGGACAACGCGATCCAGACCATGACCAGCAGGGCCCACAATGCCGGAGGCCCCGGGTTGAACATCTTCAGTGCAAGGTTGAAACCGATCGTCGGGGCCGTATCGCCCAGAAAGTAGCCCGACACCGTGCCCGGTCCGGCACCGAAATGCGCCGTCTCGTCAAATCCGCCTATCCGCGCGATCTCTGCCGGGTGCAGCATGGTGAATGCCAACCCGCCCAGAACGAACAGGGCGACCGAAAGAACGGTGATGATGGTGCTTGCACGATTCATGCTGGCCAACGCACCAGACCGCAGAACGGTTTCGTTCATCAGCCATGGGTTGTATCAGGCCAGAACGCCTTCCGCCGTCAGCCGCCGCGCGCCGCCCAGATACGGGGCCAGCGCCTCGGGCAGATCGACCGAGCCATCGGCCTGCTGCCCGTTTTCCAGCACGGCGATCAACGCCCGTCCCACCGCCAACCCCGATCCGTTCAGCGTGTGAACGAACTCGGGCTTGCCGCCGCCGGCGGGGCGATAACGCGCGTTCATCCGCCGCGCCTGATAATCGCCGCAATAGCTGACCGAGGAAATCTCGCGGTAACGGTTCTGGCCGGGCAGCCAGACTTCAATATCATGGGTGATCCGCGCACCCGCCCCCATGTCGCCGGTGCAAAGCACCACGGTGCGATAGGGAAGGCCCAGGATTTCCAGTACCGCCTGCGCACAATCGGTCATGCGGGCATGTTCGGCCAGCCCGCTGTCGGCGTCGGTGATCGACACCATCTCGACCTTTTCGAACTGATGCTGGCGCAGCATTCCGGTGGTGTCGCGCCCCGCTGATCCGGCCTCGGACCGGAAACACTGGCTATGCGCGACCATACGGCGGGGCAGAATCGCATGATCGACCAGATCACCATGGACGGTATTGGTCAGCGTCACCTCGGATGTGGGGATCAGCCACCATCCCTCGCGCGTCTGGTAACTGTCCTCGCCGAA
>JAUNUO010000070.1:0-2126 GCA_030538135.1 Paracoccus sp. (in: a-proteobacteria) | reverse complement strand
GCGGGGTGCCCCAGCGACGGATCTCGACGTTGTCGTTCTCGTCCGCACCTACCGGCACATTGTCCAAAGGCAGGTTGGGAATGGTCAGCAGAAAATCGCGCAACTGTTCGTCCAGCGCGGCGGCCTCGGCCTGCATCCGGTTCACATCGTCCTTGCGCGCGGTCACCTGCGCGCGCAGGGCTTCGAATTCGGCCTCGTCCCCGCGGCCTTTGGCGGCGCCAGCCTGTTTGCTGATCTTGTTCACCTCGGATTGGGCGGTTTCCGCCTCGGCGATCCGTGCGCGACGGTCGGCATCCAGCGCCAGAATCTGCGGCGTCACCGGCGACAGCCCGCGACGGCCGAGGGCGGCATCAAAAGCGTCAGGGTTTTCGCGGATCGTGCGGATGTCATGCATGGCGGGCCTCAAATGTCAGGTTGCGCCCGTCCATAGCGCAAGCCCGCCACTGACGAAAGCCCGGCATCTTCGGTCTGCAAATATCCCACGGGGGCGCGGGGGTGTGAAACCCCCGCCTGCGGCGGCGCAGCCTAGGCTTCGCAAAACAGCCGATAGACGGTGGCGATCACCTCGGCCGCCTTGGGGTCGCTGACGGAATACAGCCGCGCCTTGCCATCGGCGCGGCAGGTCACCAGCCCATCGGCGCGCAGCCGGGCCAGTTGCTGACTGACGGCGGCCTGACGCTGGCCCAGCAAAAGCTCAAGCTCGCCTACCGTGCGTTCACCGCCCGACAGATGGCACAGGATCATCAGCCGCCCTTCATGCGACAGTGCCTTGAGCAGGGCCGCGGCCTCGGTCGCGCGGGTAATCATCTCCTCGGACGAAATCGTCGTCTGGACGGTCATCGCCTATCCTCATGCGCCAGCAGCCCGGCCAGCGCAGGGTAGAATCGGTCTGCGCCGGGATAGCCCTCGATCCGCCCGATTTCCTGCCCGCGCCGCAGCAGGATGAAGGTCGGTGTCAGCCAGGCGCGCCGGTCCAGCGCCAGCCCGTCGGGATAGGGTCCGTCCATATCCACCACCAATAGGGGTGCGGTCCGCCCGGTGGGGGTGGTCGCATAGCCCGGCCCGATCTCGGCCCGCCATGCGGCGCACCACTGGCAACCGGGCTTTTCGACCATCATCAGCCGCATCGGCGCGGCGGTCCAGTCGAGGCGATGCACGGCATCGACCGCCGTCGCAGGTAGCGCCAGCGGCATCAAACCCAGAAGAAAAGAGATCAGAACAATGCGTTTCACAGCGTAAACTTACTGCTGCGCGCGGCGCGCGGCAAGCGGCTGCGGGCTTCACTTCCGCGCCCTGCGCGCCTATGCCGGGTCAAGCAACTGGGGGCCGACGATGAACGATCTTTTGCAGCCGCTGCTGGCCGGTCAGCGCCGCGCCTTGTCCCGCGCGATCACGCTGATCGAATCGACCCGTGCCGACCATCGGCAACAGGCCGAGGCGCTGCTCGCCGCGCTGCCGCCGCGCCCGACCGCGCTGCGCATCGGGCTGTCGGGAACGCCGGGGGTCGGCAAATCCACCTTCATCGAGGCGTTCGGCATCAAGCTGACCGGGCAGGGGATGCGGGTGGCGGTGCTGGCCGTCGATCCCAGCTCGGCCCGTTCGGGCGGGTCGATTCTGGGCGACAAGACGCGGATGGAAACCCTGTCGCGCGACCCCAACGCCTTTATCCGCCCCTCGCCCAGCCGGGCAGAACTGGGCGGCGTGGCCCGCCGCACGCGGGAAACCATCCGTCTGTGCGAGGCCGCAGGTTTCGACGCCGTTCTGGTGGAAACCGTGGGCGTGGGACAGTCTGAGACGCTGGTGGCCGACATGACCGATCTGTTCGTGCTGCTGCTGGCCCCGGCGGGTGGCGACGAATTGCAGGGGGTCAAGCGCGGCATCATGGAAATCGCCGACCTGATTCTGGTGAACAAGGCCGATGGCGATCTGCTGGCCACGGCGCGGCGCACGGTGGCCGATTATTCCGGTGCGCTGCGGCTGATGCGCCGTCGGCCCGGCGATCCCGATGGGTTTCCCAAGGCGCTGCCCGTATCTGCCACGACCGGCACGGGTCTGGACGAGGCGTGGGCTGCGATGCAGGAACTGACCGGCTGGCGGCGCGACAACGGCTGGTTCGACCGCCGCCG
>JAUNUO010000069.1:12245-13521 GCA_030538135.1 Paracoccus sp. (in: a-proteobacteria) | reverse complement strand
GGCGCGGATGGTGGCCACGACCTCATCGACGTTCGACACGGCGACGGCCAGACCGCACAGCACATGGCTGCGTTCGCGGGCCTTGCGCAGTTCAAAGGCGGTGCGGCGGGCGACGACCTCTTCGCGGAACGAGATGAAATAGGTCAGGAAGTCGCGCAGCGCCAGTTGTTCGGGCCGGCCGCCGTTCAGCGCCAGCATGTTGCAGCCGAAGGTGGTCTGCATCGAGGTAAAGCGGAACAGCTGGTTCAGCACCACGTCGGGCGTGGCGTCGCGTTTCAGCTCGATCACCACGCGGATACCCTGCCGGTCGGATTCGTCCTGAACGTTGGCGATACCCTCGATCCGTTTTTCCTTGGCGAGTTCGGCGATGCGCTCCTGCAAGGTCGCCTTGTTCACCTGATAGGGAATCTCGTCGATGATGATGGCCCAGCGATCCTTGCGGATTTCCTCGAAATGGGTTTTCGCGCGGATGATGACGCTGCCGCGCCCTTCCAGATAGGCCTTGCGCACGCCGGACCGGCCAAGGATCGTCGCGCCGGTGGGGAAATCGGGGCCGGGAACGATCTCCATCAGGCGTTCGGTCGGCAGGTCGGGATTTTCGATCAATGCAAGGGTGGCGTCCACGACTTCGCCCAGATTGTGGGGCGGGATGTTGGTGGCCATGCCGACGGCGATACCGCCCGCGCCGTTGACCAGCATGTTCGGGAACCGTGCGGGCAGGACGGTGGGTTCGCGATCCTTGCCGTCATAGTTGTCCTGAAAATCGACGGTTTCCTTGTCGATATCCGCCAGCAGGAAATCGGCGGGTTTGGCCATTCGCACTTCGGTATAGCGCATGGCGGCGGGCGGGTCGCCGTCCATCGAGCCGAAGTTGCCCTGACCGTCGAGCAGGGGCAGCGACATGGAAAAATCCTGCGCCATGCGGACCAGCGCGTCATAGATCGCGCCGTCGCCGTGCGGGTGATATTTCCCCATCACATCGCCGACCGGCCGGGCCGATTTGCGATAGGGCTTGTCATGCGTGTTGCCGGATTCGTCCATCGCATAAAGAATGCGGCGGTGAACGGGTTTCAGCCCGTCGCGCAGATCGGGGATCGCGCGGCTGACGATGACCGACATGGCATAGTCGAGATACGAGGTCCGCATTTCGGACGCGATGTCGATCACCGGCCCGTCATGGGCCATCACGGCGCGTTCGGGACGGGCGTTTTCCTCGCCTTCCGGCAGGTCGTCTTCGGGGGTGTCAGCCACGGAATTGCCTCAAGATATTGTTGGG
>JAUNUO010000069.1:0-12145 GCA_030538135.1 Paracoccus sp. (in: a-proteobacteria) | reverse complement strand
GCGCGGGCCGAGGCCAGCCAGATGCCGGTCAGCCCGGCCGAACAGATCGCGTTCCAGCCCGCCATGGAAATGCCAAACAGGCTCCATGCGATTTCGTCGCAGCGCACGACCGGGGCGGCTTGCAGGCGGTTCATCAGATCGGCGGTGGACAGGGCGGTCAGGTCGCCCACGCCGCCCGAGCAGGCGGTGATGCCCTGAAACACGCCCAGTTCGATCCCGGCGTGCCAGACGGCCAGCCCGGTCGCCGTCAGCGCAGCCAGCACGCCCAGCCAAGCCAGCCCGCGCGACCAGCCGCGCCACCAGATCAGCGTGCCGATGGCGATGGCGGCGGCATGCGGCCAGCGTTGCCAGATGCACATCTCGCAGGGCGCATAGCCGGCAAGCTGAAACCCGAATGCGCCCAGCAGAAGCGCCGCTGACCCTGCGGCCGCAGCAAGCGCAAGCGTCGGGCTGTTGCGCATCACAGATACCTCAGCGCGGCAAAGCCGCCGATCAGGCAGACCATGAACACGGTAAAGACAAGCCCCAGCCGCCGTTCGATAAAGTCGCGGATCGGTTCGCCGAACTTCCACAGCAGGCCGCAGACGAGGAAGAACCGCCCCGCACGCCCGATGATCGAGGTCAGGATGAACAGCGGGATCGACATGCCCACCGCCCCGGCAAAGATGGTGATGATCTTGAACGGGAACGGCGTCACAGCCGCGAACAGCACCGCCCAGCCGCCATATTCCGCGAACCGCGCGGCGAGGTCCTGATACGCCTGTTCCTTGCCATAGACCGTCAGCACCCAATGGCCGACAGACTCCATCAGGAAGGCGCCGATGGCATAGCCCAGCAGCGCGCCCAGCACAGAGCCCACCGTCGCCACCGTGGCGATGAGCCACGCCTTGGCCCGCTGCGCCAGCACCATGGGAATCATCAGCACATCGGGCGGAATTGGAAAGAACGAGCTTTCGACAAAGCTGACCCCGAACAGCGCTGCCATCGAATGCCGGTGCGCGGCCAGCCCCATCGTCCAATTATACAGCCGTCGCAGCATCGGAACCCTCGTTGCGCTTTTGCTGCGGTCTGTTGCCTGTCCGCGCCCCGGCGTCAAGCGCGGAACGCCGTGGTCGCGCGGGCGTGATGGGTCTTGGCAGGGCGCCGGAATTGGGTGATGCTGCCGTTTCAACGGGCGTGGAACCCCGCGCCTTGTCAGCGAGTTACAGCATGCCGGGTGACGGCGGATCAGCAGGGGATCTTTGCGATGGAATGGCGGGGACGGCGGGGCAGCCGCAATATCGAGGACCGGCGCCGCATGGGGGCCAGCGGCGCGGGCGGAATCGGCGTCGTCGGAATGCTGGCCGTGCTGGCTTTCGGCTATTTCTTCGGAATCGACATCAGCCCGGTGGTGCAGGGCATCGACGGCGGCGGTCAGGGTCAGCCGCGCGAACTGACCGAACGCGACCGGCAGTATGGCGAATTCCTGTCGGTCGTGCTGGCCGATACCGAAGAAGTCTGGCAGCGCGTTTTGCCGGAACAGGCGAATACGCAATACCGCGATCCGACGCTGGTCCTGTTCAGCGGCGCGGTGCAATCGGCCTGCGGCGGGGCGACTGCGGCAATGGGGCCGTTCTATTGCCCCGGCGATCAGAAACTGTATCTGGACACCGATTTCTTTGACCACATGGCCCAGCGCATGGGGGCTGGCGGCGAATTCGCCGCCGCCTATGTCGTCGCGCACGAGGTCGGCCACCATGTGCAGAACCTGATCGGCGTTCTGCCGCAGGTCACGCGGATGCGCCAGCAGGCCTCAAGCAGCGATTCGAATTATCTGTCGGTGCTGACCGAATTACAGGCCGATTGCTTTGCCGGGATCTGGGCGCGGCAGGCCAGCGATCAGTTCGGCACCATCACGCAGCAAGACTTGCGCGACGCCCAGAACGCAGCCCGTGCGGTGGGTGACGATCAGTTGCAGGCCAGCGCGGGACGCACGCCGATGCCCGACAGCTTTACCCACGGCAGTTCCGAACAGCGCGAGGAATGGCTGATGCGCGGGTTCAACTCGGGTCAGGTCGCCGAATGCAACACCTTCAAAGAGGCCGGTCTGTAACGATCAGCGCGGCAGCCGGATTCCCCCCGGCTGCATCCGCGCCCAGTCGGGCCACAGGCCCAGCCATTCGGCCAGAACGATGGCGACGCCGATCGCGATGACCGTCAGCACCAGAATGACCTGGCGTGTGGACGGTGGGCGTTGCGCCCATTTCCGGGCGCGCATCAGCCAGACGAGAATGTTCATCGCAACAGATCTTTCACATGACGACCGTGCCCGATATAGGCAGGGCGCAGCAAAAGTCACGGGGTTCCCTTGCCGCATCATCAGGACAATCGCGTTCTGCCCTATACCGCGCAGCAGATGTTCGATCTGGTGGCTGATGTCGCGCGCTATCCCGAATTTCTGCCGTGGAACAGCGCCGCGCGCATCCGGTCGCGCACGCCGCGCCCCGATGGGTCCGAGGTGATCGAGGCCGATCTGGTCATCAGCTTCAAGGTGTTCCGCGAACGGTTCGGCAGCCGGGTGACGCTGTATCCTGTCGGCGACGACGGTATCCTGCGGATCGACACCGATTATCTGGACGGCCCGTTCAAGTATCTGCATTCGGGCTGGCGGTTTCAGGATGTGGTCGATGCGGGCGGGCCGCGTTGCAAGGTCGAATTCTTTGTCGATTTCGAATTCCGCAACGCCATCCTGCAAAAGCTGATCGGCATCGTCTTTGGCGAGGCGATGGCGCGTATCGTTCGCGCCTTCGAAGATCGCGCGCGGGTGCTGTATGGGGCTGGCGCCTGACATGCGGGCGGGTTAGAAAGCCCGCCGTGGGGCGGTTAGCTCAGTTGGTAGAGCGTCTCGTTTACACCGAGAATGTCGGGGGTTCGAGTCCCTCACCGCCCACCATTCACCCCAACCAGACGATCCCGACGACGACCAGCGCCGCTGCCAGAATTGCCATGGCCCGCCGATAAATCCGCAGCCCTTGCCACAGCGATTCCGCGTCCGGGTCGGGGGCGGTGCGGTTCAGCCACGGTTCCTCGGAAATGCGATCGGCATAGACGCGCGGGCCGGACAGGCGCACATTAAGCGCCCCCGCCATCGCCGATTCCGGCCAGCCCGCGTTGGGGGAACGGTGGCGCTTTGCGTCACGGCGCGCGCAGGCCCATGCAGCCCCCGCGCGCCCCGCCGCCGCCAGTGCGATCAACAGCGCGGTCAGCCGGGCGGGTATCCAGTTCACCACATCATCCAGCCGAGCGGCAAAGCGGCCGAACTCGTCGTGCCGGGGTGTGCGGTGGCCGATCATGGAATCCAGCGTGTTGATCGCCTTGTATGCGGCAATGCCCGGCAGCCCCGCTACCGCCAGCCAGAAGACCGGCGCCACCACGCCGTCGCTGGCGTTTTCGGCCAGGCTTTCCAGTGCCGCGCGCGACAGGGCAGGGGCCTCGGCCTGGCTCACGTCGCGGCCGACGATCATCGCGGTGGCCTGCCGCGCGTCGTTCAGCCGACCGGCGGCCAGCGGACGCGCCACCGCCGCCACATGCAGCCACAGCGACCGCGCGGCGATCAGCGGCCATCCCAACAGCACCGCCACCGGCCCCAGCAGCCAGACCAGCACCAACGCGGGCAGCACCGCCGCAGCGATCACGACCAGACTGGCGGCGATCCCCCTCGCGGCGCGCGCGCCGCCCCGGTTCCAGCGCCGGTCCAGCAGGTCAACCAGCGCGCCAAGCCATGTCACCGGATGCCCGATTCGGCGAAACACCGGATCGGGCCAGCCGATCACGGCGTCCAGCATCAGGGCGATCGCGGCCAGCAGTGCGGTCATGGCTGACGGTTCACATATTCGACGGCCCAATGCCGCCCCGCCCGCACCATCACGGTCAGCGACATCGGTGCCACGGCAAAGGACAGCGCGGCATCCCCCGTAACCATGAACAGCGCCGCGCGGACCGTTCCGGCATGGGCGACGATCACCGTATCGCCCTCGGTCCGAGACAGCGCCGGGCAGACGCGCGCCGTCATGTCATGGAAGCTTTCCCCACCCGGCGGGCGCAGCGCGGCAAGCGCCGTCGCATCCAGATCGCCGGGGTCTGGCAGGTCGGCATAGGCCGTGCCCTCCCACGTGCCGAAATCCTGTTCCCACAATTCGGGGCGCACGTGGCCCGTCAGATTCATCGCCGCTGCTGTTTGACGGCATCGCAGCGCGGGGCTGACCCAGACCGCCGCAGGATCGGGCAAAACCGCCGCCAGCCGCGCCAGCGCCGCCGTATCGGTGCAATCGGCGGGCACATCGCGCCGCCCGGCCAGCCGCCCTTCGGTCAGGGCCGGGGCATGTCGGATCAGCCACAACCGGGTCATCAAAGACAGCCTGTCGGCGAGCGGGCGTAACTCATTGCGATTCCTGTCGTGATCGGGCGCGGCCTGTTTCGCCGCAAACTCCGTCCGAGCGCAAGCCACGCGCCGAATCGCAGTTTTCGCTGCGGCGCGGCACCGGTTTGTGATCACGCGAATACCCGATGTGATCACGAACGCGCCTAATTAGAAGAATTGCGACCAAGGGCTGGCATTGTCCGATGACAGATGGCAGAAAGATGACGCAAAGCAAGCGACAAAGCCAGCCCGGACGGCCCGTCACGCCATGACCGCCGCCCGGCCATCGACGGAGGGCCGATACATGGCAGCAGACGTAAACCGGGGCAACCGGCCGCTTTCTCCCCATCTTCAGGTCTACAAGCTGCCGATAGCGGCCAAGACCTCGATCCTGAACCGTGCCACCGGACATGCGATGGTGGCGGGCATCCTGTTGCTGGCATGGTGGCTGGTCGCCGCCGCCACCGGTCCCGACGCCTTCGCCTGCGCCGACTGGGTGGTGCGGTCGTGGATCGGGTTCATCGTGCTGACCGGCGCGGCGTGGTCGCTGTGGTTCCATGCTTTGGCGGGTATCCGGCATCTGTTCTATGACGCCGGGATGCTGATGGAAATCGAACAGTCGCGGATGGCCAGCTGGTGGATCATCATCGGCTCGGTCGCGCTGACGGTTCTGTCGCTGTTGCTGTTCTTTGTCGGATAAGAGAGGCTCGGAATGCGTTTCATCACCCCGCTGAAGGCCGCGAACGGCCTGGGTGCCAGCCATACGGGCACCGAAAATCACTGGCAGCTGACCGTGACCGCGGTTGCCCTGCTGATCCTGACGCCGGCCTTCCTGCTGGTCGTGGGCAGCGCCATCGGTCTGCCGCGCGAAGCGCTGATCGCCCATTTCGGGCGGCCCTATCCGGCGTTGGTGACCGGGCTGTTCGTGTCGGTCGGCATGGTGCATTTCATGCGCGGCACGCGCATCATGATCGACGATTATTTTCAGGACACCGCCCGCAAGGTGGCGCTGGTCGCGGCGGCCATCTTTGGCTGGGGCGTGATCGCGGCGACGCTGTTCGCGCTGGCAAAAATGGCTCTGGCGGGCTGATAAGGGATAAGGCAGACGATCATGGCAGCTTATGAATATCAGACGCATGATTACGATGTGGTGGTGGTCGGCGCCGGCGGCGCGGGGCTGCGCGCCACGCTGGGGATGGCCGAACAGGGGCTTCGCACCGCCTGCGTGACCAAGGTTTTTCCGACTCGTTCGCACACCGTCGCGGCGCAGGGCGGCATCGCCGCCAGCCTGTCGAACATGGGGCCGGACAACTGGCAGTGGCACATGTATGACACCGTCAAAGGGTCCGACTGGCTGGGCGACACCGATGCGATGGAATATCTCGCGCGCGAGGCGCCCAAGGCGGTTTACGAGTTGGAACATTACGGCGTGCCGTTTTCGCGCACCGAGGAAGGCAAGATCTATCAGCGCCCCTTCGGCGGCCACACGACCGAATTCGGCGAAGGCCCCCCGGTGCAGCGCACCTGCGCCGCCGCCGACCGCACCGGCCACGCGATCCTGCACACGCTTTACGGTCAGTCGCTGAAGAACAACGCTGAATTCTTCATTGAATATTTCGCGCTGGACCTGATCATCACCAACGGTCGCTGCACCGGCGTCGTCTGCTGGAAGCTGGATGACGGCACGATCCACGTGTTCAACGCGAAAATGGTGGTGCTGGCGACCGGCGGTTACGGCCGCGCCTATTTCAGCGCGACCAGCGCCCATACCTGCACCGGCGACGGCGGCGGCATGGTCGCCCGTGCGGGCCTGCCCTTGCAGGACATGGAATTCGTGCAGTTCCACCCGACCGGCATTTATGGTTCGGGCTGTCTGATTACCGAAGGCGCGCGCGGCGAGGGGGGCTATCTGACCAACTCGGAAGGCGAGCGGTTCATGGAACGCTATGCGCCCACCTACAAGGATCTGGCGTCGCGCGACGTGGTGTCGCGCTGTATCACCATTGAGATCCGGGAAGGCCGTGGCGTCGGTGCCGGCAAGGACCACATGCACCTGAACCTGCAACACCTGCCGCCCGAGGCGCTGGCCGAACGGCTGCCGGGGATTTCGGAATCGGCCAAGATTTTCGCCGGCGTCGATGTGACCAAGGAACCGATCCCGATCCTGCCGACCGTTCACTATAACATGGGCGGCATCCCCACCAACTATTGGGGCGAGGTGCTGGACCCGACCGAGGATAACCCCGATCGTATTTTCCCCGGCCTGATGGCCGTGGGCGAGGCGGGCTGCGCCTCGGTTCATGGTGCGAACCGCCTGGGTTCGAACAGCCTGATCGACCTTGTGGTGTTTGGCCGTGCGGCCGCGATCCGCGCCGGTCAGGTCGTCGAGCGCGACACGCCGATCCCCTCGACCAATCGTGAACAGGTGGACAAGGCGCTGGACCGTTTCGACGCGCTGCGCCACGCCTCGGGCAACACCTCCACCGCCGACCTGCGGCTGGAAATGCAGCGGACCATGCAGGCCGATGCGGCAGTGTTCCGCACTGACAAGACGCTGGCCGAGGGCGTGGACAAGATGAAGATCATCGCCGGCAAGATGGGCGATCTGCGGGTCACCGACCGCAGCCTGATCTGGAACAGCGATCTGATGGAAACGCTGGAACTGGCCAACCTGATGCCGAACGCGATGGCCACCATCGTCGCGGCCGAGGCCCGCAAGGAAAGCCGCGGCGCCCACGCGCACGAGGACTGGCCTGAGCGGGATGACGCCAACTGGCGCAAACACTCGCTTGCATGGGTGAATGGCCCGGATGTTAAACTGGCCTATCGTCCCGTGCATCTGGAGCCGCTGACCAAAGCCGAAGATGGCGGGATCGACCTGAAAAAAATCGCACCCAAAGCGAGGGTTTATTGATGCGTCTTTCTTTCTCTGTTCTGTTTGGCGCCGCGGCGCTGGCCCTTTCGGGCTGTGTCGTCGCCACGCCGATCCCGGCACCCCTTCCGACAGGGCCTGTGGCAACCGCCCCGGTAACGCCCGCACCCGTGATCCCGACCACGCTGGACGCGGCATCGCGCGTGGCGGCGCAAAGCGCCATCACAACTGCGATGCAGTCCCGCCTGCCGGGCACCAATGTCGCGCCTTATACCAACTGCATCATGCAGAACGCGACCACGGCGGAACTGATCGATATTGCCCAGATGTCGCGCGCCGCCGTGCCGGGCGTGTCGGACAGTGTGGCGACCATCGTGCGTCGCCCGGCCACCGCGTCCTGCATCTCGGCGGCGGCCCGGACCGCCTGACGTGATGCACGGGACGACATATGTCCTCAAGATTGCGCCGCTGGCCCTGATGCTGGCGGCGCTGTCGGCCTGTGCACCGGTTCCGGTTGCTCAGGCCGAACGCAGTTGCCTGCGCGACGCCGAACTGGCGCAACGCCCCCGCAGCGAGGTGTCTGTCGGCGTCGGTGCCTCGCGCGGCGATATCCGGCCCTATGCCTCGGTGCGGATGGACGTGTCCACGGATTTCATCCGCGGTCGCGATCCGGCCGATGCTTTCAATCGCTGTGTCATGAACCGCTCGGGTCAGTTTCCGACGCGCCCCCTGTATGACCAGCCCGGCTGGCGGGGCTGATCGTGGCGCAGGCGATGGCATCGGGAAACAGGGGCGGGCAGGGGCGGCGGCTGACGATCCATGTCGGGCTGCAAAAGACCGGCTCGACCTCGTTGCATCGTCATCTGATGCTGAACGCCAATGCGCTGGCGGATCGCATGGTGGTGCGGATGCCGGTCGAGGGCACGCCGATGCGGCCGCTGGGTCGTGCCGCCGTCGCCTTCAGCCTGAACCCGGACGACGCGCATCGCGAAACGCTGGATCAGGCGATTGCAAAGGTGCGCGAAGGCTTGCCCGACAATGATCTGCCGGTGTTGCTCAGCCATGAAAATCTGGCCGGGGCAATGCCCGGAACCGGCGACGAACGCGGGCTTTATCCCGCGCTGCCCCGGATCATGGCGGCGCTGAACGCCGGTTTTGCCGAATTTTCCGTGGATTACGTGATCTATCTGCGTCGGCGCGAGGACTGGCTTCCCTCGGTCTGGGCGCAGGCGGTGCGGACCGATGGTTACACCGGCACCTGGGCCGATTATCGGGCCGAGACGGCCGGCCTGCCGCAATGGTCTGATCTGATCGCGCGCCTGCGTCGGGTTGCCGGCCCCGGCGGGCTGACCCGGTTCCGGCTCGAAGATGAAACCGACCCCGCCCATCCCGGCAGCCAGTTGCTGATGCACATGGGGCTGACCGCCAAAGACATCGCCGTCCTGCGCCCGCTGGAAGGGCGCGGCATGGAACGGCTGTCCCCCGCCGCCACCGAATTCATGCGCCGTTTCAATGAACTGGCGCTGAACCCTTATGCCCGCAGCCGCGTCGCCGATCTGGTCGCGCGGACGCAGCACCTGTTTACCGCCGATTATCGGCCCGAAGGCATGCTCTGAGAGGAGAGGAACCCATGGTCCAGCTTACCCTGCCCAAGAACAGTCAGATCCGCGTCGGCAAGACCTGGCCCAAGCCCGAGGGCGCGACCAATGTGCGCAAGTTCAAGATCTATCGCTGGGACCCGGACACCGGCGAAAACCCGCGGCTGGACACCTATTTCATCGACCTGGACAAATGTGGGCCGATGATTCTGGACGCGCTGATCAAGATCAAGAACGAGATCGACCCGACGCTGACCTTCCGCCGGTCGTGCCGTGAAGGCATCTGCGGGTCCTGCGCGATGAACATCGACGGCGGAAACCATCTGGCCTGCATCTATGGCATGGATGAAATCGACGGCGACGTGAACATCTATCCGCTGCCGCATATGCCGGTGGTCAAGGATCTGGTGCCGGACCTGACCCATTTCTATGCGCAACATGCCAGCGTGAATCCTTATCTTATCACGAAATCCCCGACTCCGGGGAAAGAGTGGAAACAGTCGATCGAGGATCGCAAAAAGCTGGATGGATTGTATGAATGCATCCTGTGCGCGTCCTGTTCGACCGCCTGCCCGTCCTATTGGTGGAACGGCGACCGTTACCTTGGCCCGGCGGCCTTGCTGCATGCCTATCGCTGGATCATCGATTCGCGTGATGAAGCGACGGGTGAACGGCTGGACGCCCTGGAAGACCCGTTCAAGCTGTATCGCTGCCACGCGATCATGAACTGCACCAACACCTGCCCCAAGGGCCTGAACCCCGCCAAGGCGATTGCCGCCATCAAGCACATGATGGTGGAACGTATCGTCTGATTTCGGACGCAACGTTGCGCGCGTTGCGCGCAACGGCAAAGTCCGGGCGACACGGAAAATTCGGTATTTGCCCAGACTCTTTGCAATAATTGATGCAGCAGCGGGTCGAAGCCGGCTGCTGCCGGGGTTGATCCTAAGAACAGTCCTTGGGTAGATGCCACCTTTAAATGCGGGCCTTGTTCCCGATGCAACGGTGGCGGAAATCGTGGCAGACAAGATAGTCTGCGGGCATCCGTCGTAACGGGCCGCGACAGATCGGGTCAAATGCCGTAAGCTGCGGAATATATCCAGCAGAAAGCCATCCGGATGGCGGATAACGCGTTGATTCAGATCTGGGGTGCGTTCTGCATTTTCGGGGCGGACGGGATCGACTGGACACCTTCCGGGCAAAAGACGCGCGCCCTAATGGCGATTCTGGTGATGACGGCGGGGCGGCGCTGTTCACGGGCAAGGTTGATGGGCTTGCTCTGGCCCGACAGCCCGCCGAACGGGCCGCGACAAGCTGCGCCGCGCGCTCAGTGATCTGTGGGCCGATTTGGGTGATCTGCGTCCGATGCTGGTGACTGATCGGACCAGCGCTCATCTGGAAGGGCGGTTGCGGCGAGGATCGTCCGGCCGGGGCACGCCCCGATGATCTGCTGGCCGATCTGGTGATCGGATCGGACGCCTTTGACGATTGGCGGCGGGGACAGCGGGCGGGCTTTTCGGACAGCCCGCAGGTGCGCGGGACGATCGGCCATGTGCTCGCTGTGCCGGAAATTGTCATTATCTGCCGCACGTTGGGTGATGCGCGGGCGCGGTTTGGTGTCGCGCATTTTGCTTCGACCCTGATCGGAGTGTTGCTTGGCCAGTCAGACGTGCCGATCCGCGAGGGCGGCGATGACGCCCCGCCGGGGCCCGAAGACCTCGTGCTTGCGCTGGATGCCATGGAAACCGAAAACGGGTTGCATCTGGTGGTGCGCCTGCTCGGGCCGCCGGCGCATCGTATCTGCTGGACCGGGCGGCACGATCTGACGACCGTCGCCGGTGCGGACGACTGGCCGGAACGGATCAGATTCGCGAACCGGATTGCGGATCAGGCGCTGCTGCACCTGCCGGTGAGACCGGGCCGGCACGGTCGCGTGATCGGATCGGCCGTGCGGCGCATCCACAGTTATCGCAGCGCCGAGTTGGAGGGCGCGGCGGTGATGCTGCGGGCCGTTGTCCATGACGTGGATGCCGGGCCGCTTGGACGGGCACTTGCGCTGGCTTGGGGCAGCTTTGCCACGTTGACCCGTGTTCTGGAATTTCGGGACACCGCAAACAGCCAGATCGAACAGGCCGTCGCCGCCGTCGATGAGGCGATCCGGCTGGCACCCGCCCACCCGCTGGTGCTGGCGCTGGCCAGTCAGGTGGTGTTACGGCTGGGGCAGGACACCGACCGGGCCATCACCCTTGCCGCGCGGGCCATGCGCGCCGACGGCGACGATCCTTCTGCGCTGGATGTGCAAAGCACGGCCCTGTCGCTGCTTGGCCGCCGGGCCGAAGCAGAACGCGTGGCGGAAACCGCGCGGCTGGCGGCGGCGGGCCGGTTCAACAGTTTCTGCTGGGATGTGCAGGCCTGCCTGACCGCATTGGCAGCGGGCGATCTGCTGTGCGCGCAGGAAAGCGCCCGACAGGCACATCGTGCCGAACCCGGCTATCGTCCGGCGCTGCGCTACCTGCTGGCCATTGCGATGCTGCGTGGCGACAGAGACGAGGCCGCCGTCGCGCGGACCAGATTGCAGCGGATCGAGCATGATTTCCGGCCCACCGCGCTGATCGACCCCGCCTATCCCATGCATATGTTGCATTTTCTGGGATTGGGCCGTGATCTGGCGCCATTGATCGGCGATACCGCATAAGTCGATCCGAAATCACGGTGCAATCACGGGTCGATGCTTTGAATCCCTGATACCAATCAGGGAGACTCACATGTTCACCATTATCGACGTTGCCCGGAATGTGGAAGGTTTTGCGCCGGCCATCGCGGCGCGCGGAATCACGACCGTCATTCGCTATTATAACCATCGCAACAGTTCGCGGCTGCCCGACAAGGCGCTGAGCCGGGCCGAACTTGCTGCGCTGACCGGGGCCGGCCTTTCGGTCGCCATCGTCTTTCAGCAGAACGGCGGAGCGGGCGGGCAAATCAGCGATTTTCACAACGGAAAGGGCGACCGCGACGCCCGGTGTGCCTTGCAACTGGCCGAGGTGCTTGGTCAGCCGGCCGGCAGCGCGATCTATTTCGCGGTGGACTGAGACTATGTGGCGCCGGCGCATGTGCAGGCGATCAGCGAATATTTTGCAGAGATTGGCGCGCGGGTGCGTCCGGCTGGGTTCCGGGTCGGGCTCTATGGCTCGGGCCTGATCTGGGGGCGGATGCTCGATGCAGGGCTGGCCGATCTTGCCTGGCTGGCGGCGGCAACGGGATGGTCGGGTCACGCCG
>JAUNUO010000314.1 GCA_030538135.1 Paracoccus sp. (in: a-proteobacteria) | reverse complement strand
CCAGGATGCCCTTGAACCGCTTGCGCCCGTCGATGGGCTGGTTGGTTTCCAGTTTTGCCTCGTATCCTTCGAAGGTGGCGAAATCCTTCATCCGGGTCAGCGGACGGTCGATGCCGGGACTGCTGACCTCAAGATGATAGGCATCCTCAAGCGGGTCTTCCACGTCCAGAGTGGCGCTGACGGCGACGGAAATATCGGCGCAGTCATCGACATTGATGCCGCCCTCGGGTCGGTCGGCCATGATCTGCAAGGTCGCGGTCTTGCCGCCCTGAAGACGGACGCGCACCAACTCGAACCCCAGATCCTCGATCACGGGGGCGATGATTTCGGCCAGCCGGCGGTCGATGGCGGTCTTGGCGATCAGGTCGTTGGACATGCGATCCTTTCCGAAACGAAAAACGGGCCTGCAAGCGGCCCGTATCTGCATCCGGTGGGGCAGGGTGTGGAAGCCTGCGCCGCTGTTGAAGGGGCATATAGCGGCGATGCGCGCCAGATGCAAGAGGCGGCGTTACGCTGCGTCGTGCGCCGAGACGGTCATCAGCCGATCAAGCATCGCCAGCACTTCGTTTGGATTGATCACGCATCCGCCTTCTGCCCCCGTGCCGATGACCAGGCCACAATGCTGATCCATGCAACGCATCCATTCATGCGGCGCGGCATAAAACCTGTCTGGCGGTTCCAGCACCAACAGACCGCCGCCATCACGCAGCGCATAGATTGCGTGGCAAGCCTGACTGCCCTCGATCGAGATGATGACGCGGGCGTCCAGAATACGCGACAGAAAAGCCATCGTGTCGCCTTCGGGATAGACAAACTCGACCCCCGCCGCGCTCAGCCGCTGCTCCAGATCGGCAAAGTTTGCGATCTCCCGGCTGGAGGCAGACGGGCCGCGCCCGACAAAGACCACATCGCGACGATCTGCGGCGGGCTGAACCTTTCGCCGTAGCCGCGCGTGCAACTGACGGTAACGTTCGGCCTTGCCCCGGCTGAAGCCGATGTCGTTGAGCAGGATCATGGATCTGGCCCGGATCACATCGCGTTCACGCCAGTTCTGGTCGAACAGATCCTCATAGACCGGGACGTCGGCCCAATCCGGCCGTCGGGGCACATAAAGAGCGGGATGATCCCGGAACGCCTTGTTGGCCGACACATCATCGCCCAGCCAATGCCCGAAATATTTCAACCCATGCAGGGTCGATGGGATTACCACTTCGTCCTCGACCGAATTTGCCGCCATGGCATGCGGCAGGCTGATGCGGTGGTTGCCAAGCCGGATCAGCCCCTTACGCGTGTGAATGATGCCGCCGACCAGCGTGGCCGGGCCAAGCCGGAACAGCCCGAGCGGTTGTTCGTGATAGGATGTCGCATCCAGCACCTTCTTCAGTTCCGGTACTGTCCGGTTAAAGCCGCAGGCGGTGACGCGCGACAGGTGATCGGGGTCATAGATCGCGGAACGACAAGGCACCCTTGCTGGCGCATATTCCGGCTCGCGCGTGTAAGAGGTCGCGACTTTCGCGGACCATCCGGTCAATTTCGATCGCAGACGACCGGCTTGCCAGCCTGTCCAGAGGCGGGCGGGATGTTGCGGCATATGCAAAACCTTAATCGATTCAGGCAAGGTTAGCCGCTGAACTGGCAGCTCACAATTGTTTATTTTGTATTGTGAGTAATATTCTGGTTCGTGCAGTGACGACCGCTCAGCCGGCGGTCCGCAGCCCGTCCATCGCCTGCACCAGCGCGGCGGAAAT
>JAUNUO010000313.1 GCA_030538135.1 Paracoccus sp. (in: a-proteobacteria) | reverse complement strand
GCGCCTCGGCGGCGGGGGTCATGGTGATGGGGGATTTGCCGGGAATACCGAACATGGCTGCCTCTGATCGCGCGTGTCTTGGGTCAAACATAGGGGCGCGCGGCGTCGCGCTCAACCCGCAGGACGAATTCACGGCGCATTTACGGCGTTCTGACGATCCGTTCACGCCCGCATGGCATGGCTGAAGGCGGATTTTGACCAAGGAGGGCACGCCATGAGCAATCTCATCAACTATACCCTGACGATGCGGATCAAGGATGATGAAAGCTGGCCGCAGAACGACGAATACAGCAATCGCAGCGTATCCGGCACCTTCCTGCTGGATGACGCCAACCCGGCGCGGCAAGTGCTGGACATCGGCCGTTGCGGCGGCGAGGTGCGGATCGAGGCGCGCTACCTGTTTCAGCGCGCGGCCGTGGGCGGTGTCACCATCGCGGGTGATCTCAAGCTGTATGAGGGGACCAGCACCAGCAGCAACGATCTTGACGGCCATGTCACATTTACCGGCACGGCCGCCGCGGATGGCACGGTCACGCTGGCGCGGCGGGTGAGCAATACCGACGAGGGCGGTGATTGGGCCGATGTGACCCTGACCGTCCGCAACAGCGCGCTGACCGCCGCCGATCCCTGCGCCCATATCGACGCCAAGGCAGCGGCCCTTGGCGTGGGGTTCACCGGCGATGCCGTATCGGGCTGCGAAACCGTGCGCGGCGGGCATCGCAAGCGGTTTCAGAACTGCGACATCTATTATTCCGCAAACACCGGCGCCTGCGAGGTGCATGGCGAAATCCGCAACAAATACAACGCGACCGGCGGACCTGACAGCGATCAGGGCTTGCCGGTGACCGATGAAACCGCCACGCCGGACGGGGCGGGCCGCTATAACCATTTCAGCGGCAACGGGTCGATCTATTGGCACCCGCAGACCGGACCGATGATCGTGCGCGGCGGCATCCGCCACAGTTGGGCCAGTCAGGGCTGGGAACGCGGCGGTCTGGGCTATCCGGTCAGCGACGAAAAATACATCGGCACCACCAAGCCGCAGTGGTTCAGCGATTTCCAGAACGGTGTGCTGTTCTGGGAAGAAAACGCCGCACGGCCTCCCGCCGCCGCGCAGCTAAGCCGGGCGCGGTTGCTGACGGCGTTTGATACCGCCTTCCGCAAGCGCGTGACGGATCACCGCGTCGATATTCAGTCGGTCGCCATCGTGGGCGTATCCGCGACCGGATATGATTTCTGGCGCAGCCGCAACCGGGCCGTCACTTTTCGCATCGCTGGCGAAATCTCGACCGGCAGATGGTTCATCCCCGATCCGAACTGGTGGCTCGAAATTCCCCTGCGGATCGAGGCGGCGCCGAATCCCGACGCGGCCACCACGGTCAAGGTCCGCGTGGTGCGCGCCGGCACGGTGCGGATCCACGCCGACAATTTTGCCGGCATCGGCACCGGCGAGACGGTCGATGGGCTGCGGCAGGCGATCACGACTGCCTTTGCCAACCCGATCGAATTGGCCGAGGTTCCGGCCGCCGCCGGCCTGCTGTCGGTCAAGGTGCTGCCCGATGGCGCGGTGGCGCTGTATTTCCGGCCCGATCTGGTGGGCGGCTTTGCGGCCAGCGCGGCGCAGCGGCAACTGGACAATCTGGCAATCTGATCCGCAACGGAAAAAAGGGGACCGTCGGTCCCCTTTTTGCGCGCTTACATGAAGCCCAGTTCCAGCCGCGCCTCGTCCGACATCATGTCCATGCCCCAT
>JAUNUO010000312.1 GCA_030538135.1 Paracoccus sp. (in: a-proteobacteria) | reverse complement strand
GCCCGCGCCTACCGTCCCTGACGGCGCGCCATGAAGGCCAGCCGTTCGAACAGCGCCACGTCCTGTTCGTTCTTCAGCAACGCTCCATGCAGCCGGGGCAGCATCTGATCGGGTGCGCGTTTCAGGTCTTCGGGCGCCAGATCCTCGGCCAGAAGCAGTTTCAGCCAATCCAGAAACTCGCTGGTCGAGGGCTTCTTTTTCAGTCCCGGCACCTCGCGCAGTTCCATGAACTGATGCAGTGCCTCGTCCAGCAGGCGCGGTTTCAGGCCGGGGTAATGCACCGACACGATCTTTTTCAGCGTCTCGGCGTCGGGAAAACGAATGTAGTGGAAAAAACACCGGCGCAGAAAGGCATCCGGCAATTCCTTTTCATTGTTCGAGGTGATGATGACCACCGGCCGCTGCCGGGCGCGCACGGTTTCGCCGGTCTCGTAAACGTGAAACTCCATCCGGTCGAGTTCCTGAAGCAGATCGTTCGGAAACTCGATATCGGCCTTGTCGATCTCGTCGATCAGCAGAACCACCCGGCCCGGCGCTTCGAACGCCTGCCACAATTTGCCGCGCCGGATGTAGTTGCCGACGTCATGCACCCGCTCGTCTCCAAGCTGGCTGTCGCGCAGGCGGGACACCGCGTCGTATTCATACAGGCCCTGCTGCGCCTTGGTGGTTGATTTCACGTGCCATTCCAGAATCGGCAGGTTCATCGCCGCAGCCACCTGCCGGGCCAGTTCGGTCTTGCCGGTCCCCGGCTCGCCCTTGACCAGCAGCGGGCGTTCCAAGGTCACGGCCGCATTGACGGCAACGGCCAGATCGGGCGGGGCAACGTAATTTTCGGTTCCCTCAAAGCGCATGACCCGTCCTTTTCTTGCCTTGTGACGGGGCGAAACCTAGCCGGACGTTGCGCGGGTCGCAACCATGACTCAAAGGTCAGGGCAATTGACCCGTGACAAGTGGCGATCCATCCGCTAAGGCGGCGGCGGAAATGCTGACCAGTACACGGCATCAGCCGGAGGTGTTATGAAAGCCCAGACATTCCTGCCGCAGGATTATCGCCCCGCCGAGGACGAGCCTTTCATGAATGAGCTGCAACTTGAATATTTCCGGCGCAAACTGCTGGTATGGAAACAGGAACTTCTCGATCAATCCGCCGAAACGCTGGAAGGGTTGCAGGACAGCGCCCGCAACGTCCCTGATCTTGCTGACCGCGCGTCCGAGGAAACCGACCGCGCCATCGAATTGCGCACCCGCGACCGTCAGCGCAAGCTGGTCTCGAAGATCGACTCGGCGTTGCGCCGGATCGACAACGGGGAATATGGTTATTGCGAAATGACCGGCGAACCCATCAGCCTGAAACGGCTCGATGCCCGCCCCATCGCCACCATGACGCTTGAGGCGCAGGAAAAGCACGAACGGAAAGAGCGCGTTCACCGCGACGACTGATGACCGGGCCGGGGGATCAGCGGCTGCGTCCTTTCTTCGCGCTGACCCTGCTGCTTTCGCTGCCGTTCTATGCCTTGGGCGCGGTTCTGCCGCGCTCGGTCTTGCCGATGCAGATCCCCTATGCGGCGGTCATGGTCGTCTGCCCGATGCTGGCGGCGTTGTGGCTGTGGCGCCGGCAGGGGGCAAGGTTCCGCATTTCCCGCATCCTTGATACGCACGCGATCCGCCGCCCATGGGTGGCTGCCCTTGGCGTGGCCGGTCTGACCGGCGCGGTGCTGATCGCGGGCCGTCTGTCCGGGGGCGAGGCGGGGGCGGG
>JAUNUO010000311.1 GCA_030538135.1 Paracoccus sp. (in: a-proteobacteria) | reverse complement strand
GCCGCTATGTCATCCACAAGGATGGCGGCTTTCTGATGATGGCCGACAATGACGGCGAGACGATGAACGGCTTTCTGGCGCATATGGCGGTGCTGGACGCGCCGCTGGATGCGGCGGCCATCGCGGCGCTGGGCGGGGTCAGCGATCAGATGCCTGCGCTGCCCGATGGGGTCAATGCCGACATCTTCCATTTCGGCACCTCGAACCTGACCGATGGCCGGGCCTATGCGGTCGTCGGCGACGGCGTTCTGACCGACCGCGTGATCGCCGCCGAAGGGCGGGTGCAACTCGATCAGCAGGTTCTGCACCGGCTGCTGAAACTGGGCGAACAGGTCGAGATCGACCTGGACGGCGTGTTCACCGCCGACAGTGATCTGACCTACAGCCTGACCGCCAGCGGCGGCGCGCCCGTCGATGCGCGGATCGAGGATGGCCGTATCATCGTCGAGGCGAAATCGCTGGGCTTTGCGGACTTCACCCTGACCGCGACCGACGCCGATGGCCATACCGCCAGCGACACGTTCCGACTGCGCGTGGCGGGCGACAATGCCTATGCCTTCGTCGCGCTGCCCGATACGCAGAACTATACCGAAGCCGGGCGGATCGAGGTTCTGAACAAGATGACCTCGTTCCTCGCCGCCAACAAGGACAGTTACAACCTTCAGCATGTGCTGCATGTCGGCGATGTCACCGGCTCGAACACGGTCAGCCAGTGGCGCATGGTGTCCGACGCCTATGCGGCGCTGGATGCCGCCGGGCTGCCTTACAGCCTGCTGCCGGGCAACCACGATCAGGCACCGGGCGGCAGCGCGGCGAACCACAGCTCGAATCAGGACGCTTTTTTCGGGATGGATCGCTATTTCGCGGACAGCACCGGCCCGCATGGCGTCTATGATGGCGAGCCGGACAGCACCAAGAACAACTTCAAGACCTTCATCGCGCCGGACGGCACCCCCTGGATCGTCCTGTCGCTGGAATTCGGGCCGCGGGACGATGTTCTGCGCTGGGCCGACGAGGTGCTGACCGAATATGCCGATCACCGCGCGATTCTGGCCACGCATCACTATACCAACATGGCCGATGTGGCCGGGCCGAACTCCGGCCCGCTCTATGCCGAGGGCACCGGCAAGAATTACGGGATGCGGGTTCTGCCCGATGGCGTGAACGACGGCCGCGACATGTGGGACACGCTGCTGTCCAAGCACGGCAATGTCAGCATGATGTTTTCGGGCCATGTGTTCGGCGACGGGGCGGAAACGCAGGTCCGTTACGGCGAACACGGCAATGCCGTGTTCCAGATTTTCGTGAACTATCAGAACGGCGTCGCGCAGGTGGCGCAATCGGCGGGCGATCCCTCCGTTCCCGGCAATGGTGGCAATGGGGCCATGCGTATCGTCATCGTCGATCCCGACAACAAGACCATGTCCACGGAAACCTATTACGCGCATCTGGATCGCTTCATGACCGCCTCGCGCGGCGATCCCGAACCTTCGCGCGACGGATCGGGCAGCTATGGCGGCACAAGCGCGCCGCCGCCGGTCCAGCCGGTGACTTATGGAACCGTCGGAGATTTGAGCCTGCCCACAATCGAGGGTGACGGCACGATCACCGTGGCCACCCTGCCGCATTTCAACGGCGCCAACGGGCTGAAGGTGATCCCGAACAGCGTATCGGGCGATACCGGCGCCTTCGGCGATCACACGATGGTCATGGATGTGTTCATCCCGGCGCAGATCGGGCTGGTGTCGATCCTTCAGACCGAT
>JAUNUO010000310.1 GCA_030538135.1 Paracoccus sp. (in: a-proteobacteria) | reverse complement strand
TCTTTTGCAGCACGAAGGCCGGCAGGCCAAAGGCATAGACGATCAGCGCCGCCGCCGTCTGCACGGTGTCATGGGCGGTGAACTCGCCCCTCTCGAACAGGGTCGACACCATGGGTTGCGCGATCACAGCTATGGCGAAGGCTGCGGGCAAGGTCAGGAACAGGCCGAATTCGGTGGCGCGGGAATAGGCGGATTGACCGCCCGCCTCGTCCCCGGCACGCAGCCGCCGCGCCAGTTCTGGCAACAGCACCACCGCGACCGCTGCGCCAACCACGCCCAAGGGCAGTTGATACAGTCGGTCGGAATAGGCCAGCCAGGCAATCGCGCCGTCGAACAGGCTGCCGACCTGACGGCCGACCAGCAGGTTTATCTGCACCACGCCACCGGCAAAGGCGGCGGGCAGTGCCACCGCGATCAGACGCCGCATGTCAGGCGTCATCCGGGGGCGGCGCGGCACGAAGCTCCACCCCGTCCGCCGCGCGTCCCACCACACAAGGCCAAGCTGCGCCAGCCCGGTGATCGGCGTGGCCCAGGCCAGGGTCAGCCCCATGTCCCACCCCTGCCAGCGACCCAGAACCATCCCGGCGATGAACAGGATGTTCAACAACACCGGCGCCGCGGCCGCCGCCGTGAACCGCCCGTTGGCGTTCAGCACGCCCGAGATCATCGAGGCCAGCGAGATCAGCAGGATATAAGGGAATGTGATACGCCCGTATTCGACCGCCAGATCGAATCTTTCACTGCCCAGAAACCCCGCCGCCATCGCCATGACCAGCACCGGCATGAAGATCATCGCCACCGCCGAGATCAGCGTGACGATGAAGAACAGCCCCGAGAACGCATCGCGGGCGAAGGCCTGCGGATCGTCGCCGCCTTCCAGTTTCTTGGAAAACAGCGGCACGAAGGCGGTGTTGAACGCCCCTTCGGCGAAAAAGCGGCGGAACATGTTGGGCAGCGAAAAGGCGATCAGGAACGCCTGCGCCACCGGGCCGGTGCCCAGCCATGCCGCCATCAGGATGTCGCGCACGAAACCCGAAACGCGCGAAATGAAGGTCCAGATGCCTACCGACAGGAACCCGCGGATCAGCCCCTTGCTCATCGCGCCACCCTGCCCCCGAAAATTCCGTGAATTTCCAAAAGGGATATTTCGCAAGAAAATCGCATCATGCCTCGGCCCGTTTTTCGCCGTCTGAAATCGCCTGACGCAGCTTGCGTTCCAGCGATTCGCGCTTGCCCGCGCTGTGCAGTTTCAGGCCGAACATGTCCTTGACGTAAAAGCTGTCCACGACCTGCGCGCCGAAGGTCGCGATCACGGCGCTGACGATCTGGATATGATTCGCGGCCAGCGTGCGGGTCAGATCGAACAGCAGGCCGGGGCGGTCGCGGGTATCCACCTCGATGATGGTGTAGATGTCGCTGCCTTCGTTATCGAACAGGATATGGGTCGGGAAACGGAACTCGCGTTCGCGCTTTTTCACCTTGTCGCGGCTGGCGAATACATCGCGGGCGACGATCTCGCCTTTCAGCGTGCGGTCGATGGTCTGACGCAGACGCGGCAGGCGTTCTTCGGCGAAAGGGTGGCCATCGGTATCCTGAACCCAGAACACCGCGGTGGCGAACCCGTCCTTGGTGGTATAGGTGCGCGCATCGACGATATTGGCCCCCGTCATCGACAAGGCCCCGCACAGGCGCGAGAAAATGCCCGGATGGTCGGCCAGCACAAAGGCCGCGCGGGTGGCATCGCGGTCGTCGTCGGGATGCAGGT
>JAUNUO010000309.1 GCA_030538135.1 Paracoccus sp. (in: a-proteobacteria) | reverse complement strand
CGCGGTTTTCGACCCGCGCCACGTTGGTGGCGAAACGCGGATCGCGGGCCAGTTCAGGCTGGCCCACGAACAGATCCGCCAGCTTGGCGAATTCGCGGTCCGACTGGATCGAGATCAGCACCTGACCGCCATCCTTGCAGGTAAACACCCCGTAAGGCGCGATGGAGGGATGCGCCAGTCCGATCCGCCGGGGCGATTTGCCGCCTTCGTGGTTCAGCAGCGGCACGGTCAGCCAGTCGGCCATGACGTCGAACATCGACACCTGGATATTGGCGCCGTTGCCGGTGATGCCGCGCCGGATCAGAGCTTCCAGAATGGCGGCATGAGCGGTTGCGCCGGTGGCGATATCGACCAGCGAAATGCCCACCCGCGCCGCGCTTTCCGGCCCGCCGGTGATCGAACACAGGCCCGATTCCGCCTGAATCAGCAGATCATAAGCCTTGCGGTCAGCCATCGGCCCGCCTTCACCATAGCCCGAGATCGAGCAGGTGATCAGCCGCGGCCAATCGGCGGCCAGCCGGTCAAAGCCGAAACCAAGCCGCCCCAGCGCGCCGGGCTTCAGGTTTTGCAGCAGCACATCGGCGCTGTCCAGCAGGCGGGTCAGTTCCGCTTTGCCTTCGGGCGTGGTCAGATCCAGCACCACCGATTCCTTGCCCCGGTTCAGCCAGACGAAATAGCTGGCCTGCCCCTTGACCACATCGTCATAGCCACGGGCGAAATCGCCTTCGGGCCGTTCGATCTTGATGACCCGTGCGCCGGCATCGGCCAGACGCGACGTGGCAAAAGGCCCGGCCACTGCCTGTTCGATGGTAACGACGGTCAGGCCCTCCAAGGGAAGCTGTGTCATCAGAAACTCCGCGGCAGGCCGAGGATATGCTCGGCGACATGGGACAGGATCAGGTTGGTCGAGATCGGCGCAACCTGATACAGGCGGGTTTCGCGGAACTTGCGTTCGATGTCGTATTCATTGGCGAAACCGAAACCGCCATGGAATTGCAGGCATTCATTCGCCGCCTGCCAGGATGCCTTGGCGGCCAGATATTTGGCCATGTTCGCCTCGGCGCCGCAGGGCAGGCCGGCGTCATAGAGCGCGCAGGCCTTGTAACGCATCAGGTTCGCGGCCTCGATTTCGATATAGGCTTCGGCGATGGGGAACTGCACGCCCTGGTTCTGGCCGATAGGGCGGCCGAAGACGACGCGTTCATTGGCGTATTTCACGACGCGGTCGGTGAACCAGTAACCGTCGCCAATGCATTCCGCCGCGATCAGCGTGCGTTCGGCGTTCAGCCCGGTCAGGATGTATTTGAATCCCTTGCCCTCTTCGCCGATCAGGTTTTCTTCAGGGATTTCCAGATTGTCGAAGAAAAGCTCGTTCGTTTCGTGGTTGACCATATTGGCGATCGGCTTGACCTCCATGCCGTTCTTCATCGCGTCCTTGATGTCCACGATAAAGATCGACATGCCTTCCGATTTCTTCGTCACCTCGGCCAGCGGCGTGGTGCGGGCCAGAAGGATCATCAGATCGGAATGCTGCACGCGGCTGATCCAGACCTTTTGCCCGTTGACGACGTATTTGTCGCCCTTCTTGACGGCGGTCGTCTTGATCTTGGTCGTGTCGGTGCCGGTCGTCGGTTCGGTCACGGCCATGGATTGCAGGCGCAGCTCGCCCGTGGCGATCTTGGGCAGGTATTTCTGGCGCTGTTCTTCGGACCCATGACGGACCAGCGTGTTCATGTTATACATCTGCCCGTGGCACGCGCCCGAGTTGCCGC
>JAUNUO010000068.1:5727-13971 GCA_030538135.1 Paracoccus sp. (in: a-proteobacteria) | reverse complement strand
ACCGGCGCGCTGGCCTATACGCAGCGGGCGATGACGGCCAACGGCCCGGTGGACAGCGCGCCGGTGCGGATCGACCGGCTGGCCATCGGCCCGATCACCGATCACGGCGTGGCGGCGCAGGTCAACGGGGCCGACATGGGGGTGTCGCTGATGGGGATGTCCTATCTGTCCGGCTTTGCCCGCGTCAGCATCGAAAGCGGACGGATGGTGCTGGAACGATAGGCGGTCTTTCGGCGAAAGACCGTCATTCGGCGTCGTCCTTGATCGCATAGCGGTTGAACAGCCCGGCATTGGCCATGATGAACACGAACAGGATCGCGGTCAGGCCGAAGGTCTTGAACCAGACCCAGGTGGTTTCCGACATGGTGCGCCAGACGATCTCGTTCAGGACCGCCATGCCGGTGAAGGCCGCCACCATGCGCCCGGTCAGGATGCGCCAGCCCTCGGGCTGCATCTTCAGCCCCGCCGACATGACCGCGCCCAGCCAGTTCTTGCCCGCCATCAGGCTGTAACCCAGAATCCCCGCGAACAGCAGATAGATGATCGTCGGCTTCATCTTGAAAAAGCGCGGGTCGTTCAGCCAGACCGACAGCCCGCCGAACACCACCACCAGAACCAGCGTCACGACCTGCATCGCCGACAGTTTCCCCGTCAGCCGCCACAGCGCCAGCGTGGACAGCACCAGCACCGGGATGAAGGCCAGCGTGGCGACGATGAAACCGGAATATTCGGTCCCGCCGATCGGCACCGTGCGATCGCGCAGCCACATGAACACGATCAGAAACAGGATCAGCGGTCCCCATTCCAGCGCGGCCTTCAGCCAGGGGAAGCGTTCGTTCATCGGTTCGTCCTTTCCTGTCGGCCAGCGCCTGCCACCGCCATCGGCGTCTTGCGCACCGGCCCGGTCTTTTCGCGCAGGAACGGTCAGCCGACAAGGGCCGCAAACAGGGTCGAGGCCCGTGGGCTGCGCTATTCCAGACGCATCGCGGCCATGATCGGGCCGGGCAGGCCGCGGCCCAGCATCTGTTGCACCAGAACCGCGCTGCGGGTGTCGGGGGGCAGGTCGGGCCGAGCCTCTTGCCCGGGGGTCACGCTGAGCCGCAGGGGCCGGCGGCCGTCCCAGTCGGACAGTTTGGTCAGGCTGACCACCACGTTGCGATAGGTCATCGTGCGACCGTGGTTTTCGCCGGCCGTGACGGCGACGGTGCGTTCCGGCACATAGCCGACCAGCAGGACCGCGAACGGGCCGCTGAGATCGGAAAGGGGTTGCAGTTCCAGCACCTGCCGCGCCCCGTCGCGCTGCGGCACCAGCGCCAGCATCGTCGGGCTGGCGCGGCGGGCATCGACCATCGCCATCAGTTCCGCCGGGCGCAGCGACAGCACGGTATCCTGCCCGTCCACGATCACCTGCGGCGTATAGACCGACCGTTCCCCGGCGGCGGCGGCATAGCTTTTCTGTCGCTGGGTATATTGCGGCCGGGCAAAGCTGTCGGTCCAGCCCAGATAATCCCAGTAATCGACGTTGAAGGTCAGCGGCAGCACATCGGGCTGACGCACCAGTTCGGCCATCATCGCATCGGCGGGCTGACAGGTGGAACACCCCTGCGAGGTGAACAGTTCGACCACCACGGGCATCCGCGAATGGGGCAGCATCTCGGCATCGGGCAGCGATGCCGCGCCCGACAGCAGGGCGTTCAGGCCGGAACTTTCGGTCGCCTCGATCACCGGGGGGGCGTCGGCGGCGCCGATCACCGGAACCGGATCGGTCAGCGGATAAAGCGAACCGCCGCCGCCCAGAACCCCCTCGATCGCGCGGCCAAGCGCATCGCCGGCATCGTGCCGCGCGGCGTCGGCGGCGGACACGGTTTCGGCCCGCACAACCGCCGGTATCGTCCCGGTCACGGCCGCCAACAGCAGCGCCATCGCGGCGATGCGCCATCCCCGTTCCGGCGCCCGGCCACGTTTCGCCATGATTCCCTGATCTGCCATGCCGTCATTGATAGGTTTTTTTGCGCCCACAGGCCAAATCAACGGTTTGTTAGCCGGACCGCACCGTGCCTCTTGAGCAACAGCGAAAGACAGTGTATGCGATTGCATACCGAAACAGCCAAGCCTTGCTTACCTCGCGTCATTGGGGCAATCAGGGCAGGTCACGCCGAACCCATCATCACGCAGACAGGGAGGCCCCGATGCCCATCGTCACCGGAACCGATACTGCCAAGACCCGCCGCAAGCTGACCGCCGGCGGTCAAGACGTTTCTTATTATTCCATCCCCGCCGCCACCGAGGCCGGTCTGGGCGATTTTTCGAAACTGCCCGCCAGCCTGAAGGTCGTGCTGGAAAACATGCTGCGATTCGAGGATGGCGGCCGCACCGTATCGGTAGACGACATCAAGGCCTTTGCCGAATGGGCGCAAAAGGGCGGCAAGAACCCGCGCGAGATCGCCTATCGTCCGGCCCGCGTGCTGATGCAGGATTTCACCGGCGTTCCGGCGGTGGTTGACCTTGCTGCGATGCGCGACGGCATCAAGGCGCTGGGCGGCGACCCGCAGAAAATCAACCCGCTGAACCCGGTCGATCTGGTCATCGACCATTCGGTGATGATCGACGAATTCGGCACCCCGCGCGCGTTTCAGCGCAACGTGGAACTGGAATACGAACGGAACCTGGAACGCTATACCTTCCTGAAATGGGGCCAGAAGGCGTTCAACAATTTTCGCGTGGTGCCGCCCGGCACCGGCATCTGCCATCAGGTGAACCTGGAATATCTGGCGCAGACCGTCTGGACCGACACCGACCAGTCGGGCGAAACCGTGGCATATCCCGACACGCTGGTCGGCACCGACAGCCACACCACCATGGTCAACGGCCTTGCCGTTCTGGGCTGGGGCGTGGGCGGGATCGAGGCCGAGGCCGCGATGCTGGGCCAGCCGATTTCCATGCTGATCCCCGAGGTCGTCGGCTTCAAGATCACCGGCGCGCTGCGTGAAGGCGTGACAGCGACCGACCTTGTGCTGAAGGTCGTGCAGATGCTGCGCGCGCATGGCGTGGTGGGCAAGTTCGTGGAATTCTATGGCGAGGGGCTGGATCACATGCCACTGGCCGACCGGGCGACCATCGCCAACATGGCCCCCGAATACGGCGCCACCTGCGGGTTCTTCCCGATCGACAACGAAACCCTGCGTTACCTGCGCCAGACCGGCCGGGACGAGGACCGGATCGCGCTGGTCGAAGCCTATGCCAAGGAAAACGGTTTCTGGCGGACCGCGGATTACGCGCCGGTCTATACCAGCACGCTGGAACTGGATCAGGGCGACGTGGTGCCCGCGATTTCCGGCCCGAAACGCCCGCAGGATCACGTTCCGCTGGACAATGCGGCACGCGCCTTTGGCGAATATATTGCCGGCGTCCGCAAGGCGCCGCCCGTCCCGGCCGCACAAAAGGCCGAGATGGTCGAGGAAGGCGGCAATCCCGCCCCCGCGCATATTCCGGGCGAGCATCGCAGCGGCGAATACACCTGCGCGATCACCGGGCAGCAGACCAAGGTATGCGACGGCTCGGTCGTGATCGCCTCGATCACCTCCTGCACCAACACCTCGAACCCCTATGTGCTGATGGCCGCGGGTCTGGTGGCGAAAAAGGCCAACGAACGCGGCCTGACCCGCAAGCCCTGGGTGAAAACCTCGCTGGCCCCCGGATCGCAGGTGGTCGAGGAATATCTCAAGGCGGCGGGCCTTCAGGAACATCTGGACGCGCTTGGGTTCAACCTTGTCGGGTTCGGCTGCACCACCTGTATCGGCAACTCGGGCCCGCTGGACCCGGCGATTTCGGCCGCGATCAACGACAACGATCTGGTCGCCGTGTCGGTCCTGTCGGGGAACCGCAACTTTGAAGGCCGGATCAGCCCGGACGTGCGCGCGAACTATCTGGCCTCGCCGCCGCTGGTCGTGGCCTATGCCATCGCCGGCGACATGAACATCGACATCACCACGGAACCGCTGGCCAACGACAAGGACGGCAACCCCGTCTATCTCAAGGATCTGTGGCCGACCTCGAAGGAAGTGTCCGATCTGGTCGATCAGATCGTCACCCGCGAGATGTTCCAGGCGAAATACGCCGATGTGTTCAAAGGCGACGAACGCTGGCAGGGCGTCGAGGTCACCGACAGCGAAACCTATGACTGGCCCGCCTCCTCGACCTATATCCAGAACCCGCCCTATTTCCAGGGCATGGGCAAGGGCAAGGGCGCGATCAGCAACATCCGGGGCGCGCGCGTTCTGGCCGTGCTGGGCGACATGATCACCACCGACCACATCAGCCCCGCCGGGTCGTTCAAGGCCGATACGCCGGCCGGCCGCTATCTGACCGATCGTCAGGTCGCGCCGCGCGATTTCAACAGCTATGGCTCGCGTCGCGGCAACCACGAGGTGATGATGCGCGGCACCTTTGCCAACATCCGCATCAAGAACGAGATGCTGGAAGGCGTCGAAGGCGGCTTTTCCAAGGACGCCGCGGGCAATCAGGCGGCGATCTATGACGCGGCCATGTCCTATATCGATCAGGGCACCCCGCTGGTGGTGGTCGGCGGTCAGGAATACGGCGCCGGTTCGTCGCGCGACTGGGCGGCCAAGGGCACCAATCTGCTGGGCGTCAAGGCGGTGATCGCGGAATCGTTCGAGCGTATCCACCGCTCGAACCTGGTCGGCATGGGCGTCATCCCGTTCGAGTTCACCGGCGGCGACAACCGCAAATCGCTGAACCTGACCGGCGACGAGGTCATCAGCATCGACGGTCTGGCGGGCGACTTCAAACCGCTGTCACTGGTGCCCGCGACCATCCGCTATGCCGATGGCACCGAGAAGGTGATCCAGCTGAAGGCCCGCGTCGATACCGAGGTCGAGATCGAATATCTCGAAAACGGCGGCGTGCTGCATTACGTCCTGCGCAATCTGGCCGCATCCTGATCAGCGCCTGATCCGACACGGAAAAGCCCCGGCCCGCCGGGGCTTTTCTTTGCGTCCCGCGGCGACCGGGGGCGCTTCGCCCCGTTCGGCGTATACGCCGAACCCCCCCGAGGATATTTGAGCACAGAAGATGATTTGGGACGCCCGGCGGCTTTTCCGAATGGCCGTTATGTGGTGGTGTCGCCGTTGCACGAACCCGAGGTCACGACATGCCCATTCTGGAAATCTGCGTCGATGATGCCGAAGGGCTGGCCGTGGCCTGCCAAAACGGCGCGCGGCGGATCGAGCTGTGCGCGGCGCTGGCCATCGGCGGGCTGACGCCCTCGCCGGGGTTGATCGCGCGGGCGGCGGGGTGCGGTGTGCCGTGTCATGCGATGATCCGGCCGCGCCCCGGCGGGTTCGTTTACAGCGATGATGAAACGGCGGTCATGCTGGGCGATGTCGCGGCGGTGCAGGCGGCGGGTCTGCCGGGGATCGTCACCGGCGTCAGCCTGCCCGACGGGCGGCTGGACCGCGCGGCGATGGCGCGGCTGCGCGACGCCTTTGCCGGTGAGGCGACCGTTCATCGTGCCTTCGACCTTGCGCCCGACCCGTTCGAGGCGCTGGAATTGCTGGTCGATCTGGGGTTTGACCGGGTGATGACCTCGGGCGGGGCGGTGACAGCATTGGCGGGTGCCGAACGGATCGGCGCCTTGGTGTGCGCGGCGGCGGGGCGGATTCAGATCATGCCCGGCGGCGGCGTGGATGCGGCGGCGGCCCCTGTCCTGCTGGCGCTTGGGGTGGACGCGCTGCACGCATCCTGCGCCGCGATGCGGGACGAGCCGCACCGGCTGGCCCCCCTGAACCTGCCGCCGCAACGGGCCGCGACCGACGGGGCTGCGGTGGCTGCGCTGGCGCGCGCGATGGCCGCGCGATGATCTGCGGCGGGCTGGACATCGGCGGCACCAAGATCGAGGCGCGGCTGTTCGACGCGGATTTGCAGCCGCTGGCCCTGCGCCGCCTGCCGACGCCACGGGGCGGTTTCGACGATTTCGCGGCGGCGGTGGCGGATCAGATCGGCTGGCTGGATGCGCAGGCCGGGGCGCGGGTGCCGGTAGGGATCGCCATTCCGGGCATCGTCGATCCGGCCACCGGGATCGCCACGGCGGCGAACCTGCCCGCTTCGGGCCATGCCATCGCGGCGGAACTGTCGGCCCATGCCGGGCGCGATCTGGCCGTGGTCAACGATGCCATGGCCTTCGCCCTGTCCGAGGCGAACGGCGGTGCCGCCGATGGCGCGGACAGCATGGCCGGGGTGATCCTGGGCACCGGGGTCGCCGCCGGATATTGTCTGAGCGGCCGGATTCCCGCCCGCCACGGCGGGCTGGCGGTGGAAATCGGCCATGTCGGCATTCCGGCCCGCGCCCTGAGCCGCCACGACCTGCGCCCCGAACCCTGCGGCTGCGGGCGCATCGGCTGTATCGAGACGCTGCTGTCCGGGCCGGGCCTGACGCGCATCGCAAGCGCCCGCCTTGGCCGCCCCCTGACAGGCGAGGATATCGCCGCCGGGCTGAACGCGGGCGATCCGGCGGCGCGGGCCGTGTTCGACATCTGGGCCGATCTGGCGGGCGAAGTGCTGTTCACGATCCAGATGATGCTGGACCCGCAGGTGATCGTGATCGGCGGCGGGCTGTCGCGGCTGCCGGGGGTGATCGCGGCGCTGGAACCCGCGCTGGACCGGCACCGGCTTGGCACAGCGCCCCTGCCCCGGCTGACGCTGGCCCGCCACGGCGACAGCAGCGGCGCGCGTGGAGCGGCCATTCTGGCCCGTCAGATCGCCCGCGCCTGAATCCAGCGTGCCAGCACCGCCCGCGCCCCCGGATCGGCCAGAGCCGCCATGGCCTGCGACAGCGCCATCCAATGCGCGCTGTGCCCCGGCTCGGACGGCGGGCCACGCCGCAGGACCGGACGCGCCAGCCAGACGGAACAGAGCTTTTCCGCGAACATCTCGTATTCCGGCATGAACACGAACCGCCGATACCGCCCGATCAGTCGCGCGGCACCCATGGTCCAGCCGGTTTCCTCGGCCACCTCGCGATGCAGCGCAGTCAGCACCTGTTCACCCGGATCGACCCCGCCGCCCGGCAGTTGAAATTCCGGCACCGGCGCGGCCTGCCGGGTCAGCAGAACCTGATCGCCGCGCAGCAACAGCGCATAGGCACCCGGCCGCCGGCGATAGGCTTGCCCCGCACGCGGCGGGGCGTCGTAACGGGGGATCATCCGCATTCTCCTTGTATCAGCGGCAAGCTATCGCCTGTCACCGATACAGAAAACCCGCCGCTTCGTTTGTGTCCAAATATCCCGGGGGTGCGGGGGCTGGCCCCCGCTTCGGCAGCGCAAACCCGACCCTTGGGATCACCGCCGCCGCGCCCTATATTAGCGCCAACGCCGTCGGCCCCGCCGGGCCGGACGCCTTTCAAGGAACGACCTATGAACAAGATCAACCAGATCGCCTGGGACGATACCGTCCTGCCCTTTCAGCTTGACCGCCCCGATATCCGGGGCCGCGTGTTGCGGCTGGACGGGGTGCTGGACCATATCCTGTCGCGCCATGATTACCCCGCGCCCGTCGCCGCCGCCGTGGCCGAGGTCGCCTTGCTGACCGCGCTGATCGGGCCGACGGTCAAGCTGCGCTGGAAACTGTCGGTGCAGGTGCGCGGCAACGGCGCGATCCGCACCCTCGCCGCCGATTACTATGCCCCGCCCTCCGAGGGCGAACCGGCGCGCATCCGCGCCTGGGCCAGTTTCGACGCCGAACGGCTGGACGACCGCCCCTTCTTTGACCAGATCGGCGAGGGGTATTTCGCCATCCTCATCGACCAGGGGCCGGGAACCACGCCCTATCAGGGCATCACGCCGCTGGCGGGCGGGTCGCTGTCGGCCTGCGCCAGCGCCTATTTCGCGCAATCGGAACAGTTGCCGACCCGGTTTCAGCTTGCCTTTGGCCAGTCGCGCCAGCCCGGCACCGACGCGGTGTTCCGCGCGGGCGGGGTGATGCTGCAAACCCTGCCGGGCCAGCCGATGCGTGCCGGCGAAGGCGGCAGCGGCGAGGGCGGGCTGATCGAGGCCGCCGACATCCTGCAAGGGGCGGAATCGGAAAACTGGAACCGGGCCAACATGCTGCTGGATACGGTCGAGACGATGGAACTGATCGGGCCTTCGGTGGCGCCCACCGATCTGCTGGTCCGCCTGTTCCACGAGGAAACCCCGCGCGTGTTCGACCCGCAGCGGATCGAGTTCG
>JAUNUO010000068.1:0-5627 GCA_030538135.1 Paracoccus sp. (in: a-proteobacteria) | reverse complement strand
CGCCTGTTCCACGAGGAAACCCCGCGCGTGTTCGACCCGCAGCGGATCGAGTTCGGCTGTTCCTGCGACGAGGGCCGGGTGCGCGGCACGCTGTCCATCTATAGCCAGAAGGACATCGGCCACATGACGACGCCCGAAGGCATCGTCACCGCCGATTGCCAGTTCTGCGGCGCGCATTACAGTTTCGACCCGCGCAGTCTTGGGTTCGAAGCGACGGTCGATGCCGAGGGCAACCCCATCGCGGCGGAAAATTGACCCCGCGCTGGTCGCCCGAACTGCTGGACAAGGCTCTGTCGGTGGCGGCGGGGCCGACCTCGGATTTCGACCTGAACCCGGACGTGCCGCTGCCATCCGGCACGCTGCGACCAGCGGGGGTTCTGGCGGCGTTCGACGCGCGCGACGGGCGCCTGATCCTGACGCAAAGGGCGGCCAGCATGCGCCACCACCCCGGCCAGATCGCGCTGCCCGGCGGCAAGGTCGATCCCGGCGATGCCGATGCCGTGGCCGCCGCCCTGCGCGAGGCGCACGAGGAAATCGGGCTGAACACCGGGCAGGTGCGCATCCTTGGCACCCTGCCCGCGCATCAGACCGTCACCGGCTTTGCCGTCACCCCGGTTCTGGGGCTGATCGAGGGCGATTTCGCCCCGGTGCCCGAACCCGGCGAGGTGGCCGAGGCGTTCTGGCTGCCATTTGCGCATATCGCCGACCCGAACCGTTACCGGGTCGAGGGGCGGCATTGGCGCGGGCAATGGCGGGCCTATCACGCTGCGCCCTTCGGCCCCTATTACCTGTGGGGCGCGACGGCGCGGATCCTGTATTCGCTGGCCCGGCGGATCGCGGAATGACCCGGATCGACGCGCCCTTCCTGCGCGATCCGGCGCTGATTGCGGTGCTGGATGCGATCGAGGGCGGCGGGCACCGCGCGCTGCTGGTCGGCGGCTGCGTGCGCAATGCGCTGATGGGCTTGGCGGCGGGGGATGTGGACATCTCGACCGACGCCCGCCCCGACCGGGTGGTCGAACTGGTGCGGGCGGCGGGCTTGCGCGCCGTGCCCACCGGGATCGAGCATGGCACCATCACCGTGGTGTCCGGCGGCACCGGGTTCGAGGTCACGACCTTCCGCCGCGACATTGAAACCGACGGTCGCCGCGCCGTTGTGGCCTTTTCCGACCGGATCGAGGATGACGCCGCCCGCCGCGATTTCACCATGAACGCGCTTTATGCCGGTCGCGACGGCCGGGTGATCGACCCCTTGGGCGGGATGCCTGATCTGGCGGCACGGCATCTGCGGTTCGTCGGCGCGGCGCGCGACCGGATCACCGAAGATTACCTGCGCATCCTGCGGCTGTTCCGCTTTCTGGCGTGGTATGGGCGGACGGTCGATCCCGACGCGCTGACCGCCTGCGCCGAATTGGCGGGCGGTCTGGAAAAGATTTCCGGCGAACGCATCGGGGCGGAAATGCGCAAGCTGCTGGCCGCGCCCGATCCCGCCCCCGCCGTCGCGCTGATGGTCGATGCGGGTGTCCTGCACCATGTCCTGCCCGGCGCCGACGCCGCCGCCCTGCCGGGCCTGATCGCGCTGGAACGGGAAAACGGCACGCCCCCCGCATGGCCGCGCCGTCTGGCTTTGCTGACGGATGACACCGGCCACCTGCGCCTGTCGCGCCCCGAGGCGAAGGCCCAGACCGATCTGGCGCGCGCCCGCGACTGGCCGCTGACCGAAACTGCCTATCGGCTGGGCAGCGGCGCGGCCACCGACGCCGCCCTGATCGCCGCCGCGCACGGCACCCCCCTGCCCGCCGACTGGCGCGCCGCCATCGCCAGCGCCGCCCCCCTGCCCATCAGCGCCGCCGACCTGCTGCCCGATCTGTCCGGCCCGGCGCTTGGCCGCGCCCTGAGCGCGGCGGAAACCGCATGGATCGCCAGCGGGTTCACCCTTGACCGCGCCGCTCTGCTTGCCGCCGCGAAGGAGACAGCATGAACCTCCACGCCCGCTTTGGCCGAATGGTCGATGCCTTCCGCCCCGCCGAAGGGCCGCCGCCGCGCAGCCTGATCGCCTTTTTCCGCTGGTGCCTGTCGGGATCATGGGGCGGGCTGGCGCTGGCGGCCTTCGCCTCGGCCCTTGGCGGCATCGCCGACGTGCTGTCGGCATGGATGCTGGGCCGGGTGGTGGATGCGGTGGCGCAATCGTCCCCCGGCACGTTCTGGGACGACAACCTTGTGCTGGTCACCGTTTTTGCCCTGTTCTTTCTGGTGATCCGCCCGGCGGTGTTCGGCTTTTCCACCGCCACCTCCTCGATGATCATCGGGCCGAACATCCTGCCCTTGGTCATGTCGAGGCTGCACCGCTGGACCATGGGTCATTCCGTCACGTTCTTCGACAATGATTTCGCCGGTCGGCTCGCGCAGAAGCAAATGCAGACCGCCCGCGCCGTGACCGATGTGGCGACCGATACCGTGAACGTGGTGGCCTTTGCATTGGCCAGCGTGATCGGATCGGCGGCCTTCATGCTGGGCGTGGATGGCTGGGCGGCGGTCGCGTTGATCCTGTGGCTGGGGGTCTATGTCGGGCTGATCCGGTTCTTTCTGCCGCGCATCCGGGCGCGGTCGGGCGAACGGGCCAGCGCGCGGGCGATGGTGACCGGGCAGGTCGTCGATACGATCACCAATATCAAGACGGTGAAACTGTTCGCCCATCACGCGCATGAAGATCGCGCCGCCCTTGGCGCCATGGCCGGTTTCCGCGAACGCGCGCTGGATTTCGGCGTGGTGTCCAGTTGGTTCCGTCTTTCGCTGATGTTCGTCGCCGGCATCCTGCCGGTGATCCTGATCGGCGGCGCGATCCTGTTGTGGCGCGACGGGCTGGCCACGCCGGGCGACGTGGCGGCGGCAGGCGCGATCGGCATCAGGCTGGCACAGATGACCGGCTGGGTCAGCATGTCGCTGATGGCGATGTGGGGCAATATCGGCGAGGTCGAGGACGGGATGCGCACCCTGACCCCGCCCCATGCGCTGACCGACGCGCCGGGTGCCGTGGTGCTGGACCGGGTGGCGGGCCGGGTCGATTTCGAGGGCGTGGATTTCGCCTATGGCAAGGGCGCGGGCGGGCTGACCGATCTGACGCTGAATATCGCGCCGGGCGAAAAGATCGGCATCGTCGGCGCCTCGGGCGCGGGGAAATCGACGCTGGTGGCGCTGCTGCTGCGGCTTTACGACGTGGAGCGCGGCGCGGTGCGCATCGACGGGCAGGACGTGCGCGCGGTGACACAGGAATCCTTGCGCCGCCAGATCGGCATGGTCACGCAGGAAACCGCCATGTTCAACCGATCCGCGCGCGACAATATCCTGTATGGCCGCCCCGGCGCCACACAGGCGGATATCGAGACCGCCGCCCGCGCCGCCGAGGCGCATGAGTTCATCCTGACGCTCAAGGATCACGCGGGCCGCACCGGCTATGACGCGCATCTGGGCGAGCGCGGGGTGAAACTGTCGGGCGGCCAGCGCCAGCGGATCGCACTGGCGCGCGCCTTTCTGAAGGACGCGCCGATCCTTGTGCTGGACGAGGCGACCAGTGCCCTTGACAGCGAGGTCGAGGCGCAGATCCAGACCGCCCTGACCCGCGCCATGCAGGGCAAGACCGTGCTGGCCATCGCGCACCGTTTGTCCACCATCGCCGAACTGGACCGGATCGTGGTGCTGGATCAGGGCCGGATCGTGGAACAGGGCAGCCATGACGAGCTGCTGGCGCGCGGCGGGTTGTATGCGCGTTACTGGAACCGGCAGTCGGGCGGCTTTCTGGCAGTGGATGAGGCTGCCGAATGATCTGGACGGTCGAGCGGCTGGGGCGACGCGGCGACGGTGTGGCCGTGTCAGGCGATCAGCGCGCGCTGGCGCCCCTGACCCTGCCCGGCGAGGTGATCGAGGGACAGGCCGGGGACGGTCGCATCGCGGCACCGAAAATCGTCACCCCCTCGCCCGAGCGCGTGCGCGCACCTTGCCCGCATTACCGCGCCTGCGGCGGATGCAGCCTGATGCACGCCAGCGATGATTTCGTGGCCGGGTGGAAACAGCAGGTGGTCGAAACGGCACTGGCGGCGCAGGGGATCGCGCGGGGGGTGGACGCCATCCATACGTCGCCACCCCGGTCGCGGCGGCGGGCGGTGCTGTCGGGGCGGCGCACCAGGAAAGGCGCGCTGGTCGGCTTTCACGCCCGTGCATCCGATGTGATCGTCGATCTGGCCGATTGCCACGTCCTGACCCCGCCCATCACCGCCGCCCTGCCCCTGCTGCGGCAGATCGTGGCGGCGGGCGCGTCGCGCGCGGGCGAGATCAGCCTGACCGTCATCGATACCCCCGCCGGGCTGGATGTGACCGCGACGGGCGGCAAACCGGAGGATGCCGCGCTGACGGAAACGCTGGCCGGGCTGGCCGCCGAGGGCGATCTGGCGCGGCTGACCTGGGGCGATGTGCCGCTGACCCGACGCGCGCCGGCGCTGCCCATCGGGCGGGCACAGGTGGTGCCGCCGCCCGCCGCCTTCCTGCAAGCCACGGCCGAGGGCGAGGCCGCCCTGCTGGCAGAGGTGCGGGCCGCCGTCGCGGGCGCGCGCCGGATCGCCGATCTTTACGCCGGGATCGGCACCTTTGCCCTGCCGCTGGCCGAAATGGCCGAGGTTCACGCCGTCGAAGGGCTGTCCGCGCCGCTGGAGGCGCTTTCGGCGGGATGGCGCGGCGCCCCCCGCCTGCATCGAATCACGCATGAGGTGCGCGACCTTGCGCGTCGCCCGCTGTTGCCGGACGAGTTGTCGCGCCTTGACGCAATCGTGATCGACCCGCCCCGCGCCGGAGCCGAGGCCCAGACCCGCCAGATCGCCGCGTCGAAAATCGAAACTGTCGCCTTTGTGGCCTGCGATCCGGCCAATTTCGCCCGTGATGCGCGGATTTTGGCCGATGGCGGCTTTTCCATCGCGCGGCTGGCGGTGATCGACCAGTTCCGCTGGTCGCCGCATGTGGAAATTGCCGCGCATTTCCGCAGAAACTGGAATCCGGCTTAACTCTGTGTTAGTCCTTGGGGAAATACAACAGCGCAACAGCGCATTTCCCGAGGCAGTGATGATCCGAGCTATCCGCAATTTCCTTGCGCTTGCCATGCTGACCGTCCTGGCCGCCTGCGGCGGCGGCGGTGACAGCCTGTCAGGCCATTCCAAGTTTCGCAGCTATAACGGCCCGCCGGTCACGCAGATCGTGGTGAACAAGGGCGCGCGCAAGATGTATCTTCTGAACGGCCAGTCGGTGCTGAAATCCTATGACGTGGAACTGGGCAATCAGCCCGTCGGCGCCAAGCGGTTCGAAGGCGACGGCAAGACCCCCGAAGGCGTCTATTTCATCGACCGCTTCAATCCGCGCAGCAGTTATCACCTGTCGGTGGGCGTCAGCTATCCCAACCCGCAGGACACGGCCTTCGCAGAATCGATGGGTTTCCGCGCCGGCAGCGACATCTTCATCCACGGCCGGGGGGCCGAAGGTGCATCCGCCCGCGCGGCGCGCAAAAAGGACTGGACCGCAGGCTGCATCGCCGTCGAGGACAGCGAGATCGAGGAAATCTTTGCGATGCTGCGTCCGGGCGTGCC
>JAUNUO010000308.1 GCA_030538135.1 Paracoccus sp. (in: a-proteobacteria) | reverse complement strand
ATCTATGAACAGGGGCTGGATCAGAACGCGGCGAACTTCGTGCAGTTGTCGCCGCTGACCTTCATTCAGCGCACGGCCGAGGTTTATCCCGACCTGCCCGCCGTCATCTATGGCGATGTGCGGCGCAACTGGGCGGAAACCTATTCCCGCACCCGGCGGCTTGCCAGCGCGCTGGTCAAGCGCGGCTTTGGCAAGGGTGATACGGTGTCGATCATCGCCGCCAATATCCCCGAGATGTTCGAGGCGCATTTCGGCGTGCCGATGTCGGGAATGGTGCTGAACACGGTAAACACCCGTCTCGATGCCGAAGCGATCGCCTTTATCCTTGGCCATGCCGAGGCCGATGTGGTCATGGTCGATCCCGAGTTTTCCGAAGTTGTGGCCCGCGCGATCCGCATGTCGCACCGTCAGATGCTGGTGGTCGATATCGAGGATCCGTCATTCGAGGGCGGCGAACGGGTCGGGCGCATCACCTATGAGGAACTGCTGGCCGAGGGCGATCCCGAATATGACTGGGCGCTGCCGGGTAACGAATGGGACGCCATCGCGCTGAATTATACGTCGGGGACGACCGGCGATCCCAAGGGCGTGGTCTATCACCATCGCGGGGCGGCGCTGAACGCGATGTCGAACATCCTGACCTGGGGCATGCCGCAGCATTCGGTCTATCTCTGGGTGCTGCCGATGTTCCACTGCAACGGCTGGTGCTTCCCCTGGACGATGGCGGCCAATGCCGGGGTCAACGTCTGCCTGCGCGCGGTGCGGGCCGAGCCGATCCTGGACCTGATCCGCAAAGAAAAGGTGACGCATTTCTGTGGCGCGCCCATCGTGCTGAACACGCTGGCCAATGCGCCGGACGAACTGAAGGGCTTCGATCACGCGGTCAAGGTGATGACCGCTGGTGCGCCGCCGCCCGCGGCCGTGATCGCCGGGACCGAGGCGATGGGGATCGAGGTGACGCAGGTTTACGGTCTGACCGAAACCTATGGTCCCTGTGTGGTCAGCGCCTGGCAATCGAAATGGGACGGGGTGGACGCCACCGAACGGTCGCGGCTCAAGGCGCGGCAGGGGGTGAAGAACCTCGTGCTCAGCGAACTGATGGTCGCCGATCCCGACACTTTCGAACCTGTCCCGGCCGATGGGCAGACGGTGGGCGAAATCTTCATGCGCGGCAACAACGTGATGCGCGGCTATGTCAAGAACCTCACCGCCAGCGCCAAGGCGTTCCGTGAAGGCTGGTTCTCGTCCGAGGATTTGGGCGTGGTGCATCCCGACGGCTATATCGAGATCAAGGACCGGTCCAAGGACATCATCATTTCGGGCGGCGAGAACATCTCGTCGGTCGAGGTCGAGGACGTGCTGTATCGCCATCCCGACATCATGGAAGCCGCCGTGGTCGCGCGCCCGGACGAAAAATGGGGCGAAACCCCCTGCGCCTTCGTCACCATGAAGCCGGGCCGCGAGATCAGCGAAGCCGATCTGACCGAATTCTGCCGCCAGAACATGGCCCGCTTCAAGGTTCCCAAGACCTTTGTCTTTGACGAACTGCCCAAGACCTCGACCGGCAAGATCCAGAAATTCGTCCTGCGTCAGCGGGCGAAGGATCTGGGTGGCAAGTAACAGAGGGCAGGTCTTGTCCCTGCATTCCGAAATTCCGGGCAGCGGCATCCGGTGCGCATCGTCACCGGGCGCCGTTGGCCGCCTGAAAATCAAGAAGGATAGGCAATGAAGGTATTGGTGCCGGTCAAGCGTGTTATTGACTATAACGTCAAGGCTCGTGTTCGTGCTGATG
>JAUNUO010000307.1 GCA_030538135.1 Paracoccus sp. (in: a-proteobacteria) | reverse complement strand
GCGCCGGGGTCAGCCGGCCCGACCACAGGTTGTGGTCCAGCAACAGCCGGTCGGCCCCGGTGCCGAAATCCATGATCACATCGGCGCCATAGCCCTTGGCAAAGACAAAGCTGACCGCCCCCGGCCCGCCCGTCATGGTGTCGCGGCCAGCGCCGCCGACCAGCCGGTCGTTCCCGGCACCGCCGAACAGCACGTCATTGCCCGCGCCGCCGTTCAGCGTGTCATGCCCGCCCGCGCCATGGATCAGATCGTTGCCACCCTTGCCCGAGATGCGGTCGCCCTGCCCCGTGCCCAGCATCAGATCGCGGCCCGCGCCGCCCTCCAACGGCTTGCCCGCCTGCGCCTGCATGATGCGGGGCAGGCCGTCCGTGCCGTCGATGATCTTGAACCAGACGTCCTGTTCGATGATGCCGCCCCAGGACGAGGACAGTATCAGCGGACCACCTGCCAGCTTCTGGATTTCGACCGAGGAGATATCCTCGTAATTGTTGTCCAGCAGGTCCACCGCATCGCCCAGCTTCTCCCCCGCGCTGTCAAAGATGCGCGCGTGGATCGTGTAATATTCGGTCGTGTATTCCTGTTTCACAAAGGCGATCGAGGCCAGCAGCCAGAACCCGCCGCCCAGGTCCCGCATGTCCTTGGTGCGCACCACCTCGTCGTCGGGGCCGGAATCCAGCTTTACCGCGGGGCCAAGCGGGCGGCCCTTTACGTTCAGCATCCGCAGATACAGCGTGTCGGTGTCCTTTTCCCAGTCGCCCGCCCACCAGACCGATGCGATGTTGCCATTGTTCATCCGCAGAAGATCGGGGCCGGCATTGTCGATCCAATAGCTGCGGTTGGGCGGATAGATGCCCAGATGAACCTGCTGGTTTTGGGGCTGGCCGGTATTGCTGAAATACTGGCTGTAGCTTCCGGCGCCATAGGTGAAACGCGGATCGTCGCGAGAGTAATATTCCGACCAGGTCAGAACATAGCCATTGCCAGAGGCCGTCAGTTCCGCCTGCGGCGTCCGCACCGTCCCTGCACTGGCATAGCCGGTATAGACCTTTTCCATGACGACGTTCGACCCCAGAAACTTGCCGCTGGTGTCGTAGCGATAGACCGGCATGCTCCAGTCCGTGCGGACATTGGAATCCGCCGTCAGCACTGCGACCGACCCGTCCGATAACACCTCGATATCCATCAGCCGCGCGTCCAGTTTGCGCCCCTGCGACGACACCTGAATGTCGCCGGTGCGCGGCGTGCCGTCAAAGGTGAAGAAGCGGATATAGGTGCCAGATATCCGTCCTCGACCCCCTTCCGATCGGGGCCGTTGCTGACCCAGGCGACGGCAAAGCCGTCCTTCGTCGCGACGACATGGCCGGAGAATTGCAGCCGCTCGTATTCGACAGAGGGCGTGCCGCACGCCAGCAGGTTCAGGTTGCGGTCAAAGACGATCATGCCGATGCCCTGCGGGCTGATGTCGTTGTCGATGCTGGCATCATCCCAGGTCATCACCAGGCCGCCGTTGTTCAGCCGGACGATCTGCTCGACATTCTGGTTGGAATCGCCGCCGATCAGAAGATGGTCACTCGACATCGCTCAACCCTTACGCGAATCAGGACGGGCGGAGCGTCGCGAAGGTTAACGAATGACGCAAGGTCCGGCGGCAGGACCGAACGGTTCAGTGCCCTTGCAGACGGGCGCGCCAATCCTCTACCTTGCCGCTGGTCAGACGGTTGCGGGCGTATTTCCGCCACCCCTCGGGCAGCAGGTCCAGCGCGGCCATCTGTGCCAGTTCGTCCCGCGCCATGA
>JAUNUO010000306.1 GCA_030538135.1 Paracoccus sp. (in: a-proteobacteria) | reverse complement strand
GCGGCGGGCCATGTCGCCTCGAAGGCGGCGGTCAGCGCGGCGTCGATCATAGCGCGAGCCTCGTTTTAAGGGCCGCCATTGCCTGATCGACGCGCGCCGCATCCAGCCCGCGCACCACCAGATGCGTGCCCCAGCCCCGTTCCGCGTCGTGATAGGGATAAGACCCCAGCGACAGGTCGGGAAACTCACCCGCCACATCGCGCAACCCCTCGGCCACGTCGGATTCGCCGCGCCGCACCTCGATGGTGGCGGATTGCACCGGGCGGCCGCCTGGCAGGCGCGGGATCAGCCAATCGACCATGCCACGGAACACCGCAGGCACGCCCGCCATGACATGCGTGGCCCCGATGCTGAACCCCGGCGCGGCGCTGACGGCGTTTTCGATCAACGTCGCGCCGACCGGGATGCGCGCCATGCGCAGGCGGTTTTCCGTCAGCTCCAGCCCCATCCGGTCACAGCGGGCGGCCAGCACCGCGCGGGCCTGCGCGTTGATTTCCAGCGCCGCGCCATGCGCCTCGGCCACCGCATCGGCGGTGATGTCGTCATGCGTCGGCCCGATCCCGCCGGATGTGAACACAAGATCCCATGCCCCGCCAAGGGTCCGGTCCAGCGCGCGGACAGCGGCAACGATCGCATCGTGATCGTCGGCCACCACGCGGATTTCGCGCAGGTCAAAGCCGGTGGCGGACAACACCTGCGCCAGATGATGGGCGTTGCCTTCGCGGGTGCGGCCCGACAGGATTTCGTCGCCGATGACCAGAATGGCGGCAGTGGGGTTGTCGGATTGCATCATGCCCTCGCTGATCGCTGCCCTTCATGTCTAGACCCGTGTGCGGGGCTGGAACAAGTGGAAGGGCGTGGCTATCTAGGGCGGAATGGAAAAAGGCTTTGACATGGACGAGACCCGCATCACCCGCGAAGGCATCCGCATCCACACCCCCGACGATTTCGCCGGAATGCGCAAGGCCGGGGCGGTTGCCGCGCTGATTCTGGACGAAGTGGGGCCGCTGGTCCAGCCGGGCGTGACCACCGGCGCGCTGGACGATTTCATCCGCGGGCGGATCGCGGAACTGGGCGTGACCAGTGCCACCATCGGTTATCGCGGCTATCAGCACGCCAGTTGCATCAGCGTGAATCATGTCGTCTGTCACGGAATTCCCGGCGACAAGGTATTGAAGGACGGCGATATTCTGAACATCGACGTGACCGTGATCGTGGACGGATGGTTCGGCGACACCAGCCGCATGTATGCCGCCGGCAAGCCGCCGATCAAGGCGATGCGGCTGATTCAGGTGACGCATGACTGCCTGATGAAAGGGATCGAGGCGGTGCGCCCCGGCGCCACCTTCGGCGATATCGGCGCGGCGATTCAGACTTATGCCGAAAGCAACCGCATGTCGGTCGTGCGCGATTTCTGCGGGCACGGGCTGGGGCGGGTGTTCCACGCGCCGCCCAACGTGCTGCATTTCGGACGCGCGGGCAAAGGTCCGGTGCTTGAGGAAGGAATGTTCTTCACCATCGAGCCGATGGTCAACCTCGGCCGTCCCGAGACCAAGATTCTGGCCGACGACTGGACGGCGGTGACGCGCGACAAATCGCTGTCGGCGCAGTTCGAACATTCGATCGGCGTGACGGCAGACGGCTGCGAGATTTTCACGCCTTCGGACAAGTTCTTCGCTTTCGGCTGAGGTTTCGTCGCGGATCGTTGCGAAACCTCAGGTTTCGGCACCGCGCCGGAACGGGGTGAATTCGGTCAGTGCGGCGATTTCGTGATCCATGGCGGCGCGTTCGCGG
>JAUNUO010000305.1 GCA_030538135.1 Paracoccus sp. (in: a-proteobacteria) | reverse complement strand
CATGTGTCCCTCGGCTCTTATCTGGTCATGCGCGGCACGCCGGTGCGACACACATCGCAAAGGCGGTTGAATTTGTGCTCGGACTGGAATTCTACACCGCAGCACATGCAGGGCCGGGGTCGGACCTGCGCCCGTTCTGCCGCGCGGCGCATGATCTGCAGCCGCTGGTGGTGTGCTTCGGTCCGGCTGTGGCAGAACCCGCTGACGCGTTGATCGTCTTCGTCGAACAGGGCAAACCCCATCCGTTCGCCCCCGTTTCGGAAGGCCTTGATCCGCAGGGGCTGGGTCATGACAGCACCGCCCCTGCGATCAGCAGCAAATAGAGTGTGGCGAACAGGCAGACCGCCCCGATCAGATCGCCCAGCCAGCTGTTTTCCAGCCAGGCATTGGCGCGGCGGATGCGCGCCCACAGTGTGGTGTCAGACCGCATCAGGAAGCCCTCCCTTGCGGATCAGCATGGTGAACATGTTGCGCCGGGCGGTGGCGGCGGGGATGCCGTCGGCCTTTGCCAGCCGGTTCGCTGCCTCGATCACCAACCACGGACGACGGCTGTGCAGCACCCTGACCAGATCCGGCACGTCGCGCGGAACCTGCGCCACCGCCGTCAGCCACGGGGTCAGCAGCACATCGGAAAAGTTGGCGACGGCCTCCGGATCGTATTCCAGCAGGGCCGCCAGCCCGTTGATGACGGCAGCGGCGCCCCCCCCATCGACCAGGCGGCGGATCAGGCTGACGGCGAACACCTGTCCGGGCTTCTTGTCTTTGGTCGATCGGTTCGAGGTCATCAGCTGACAGCCCGCAGCCTCGACGGCGTCACGGCAACGGATCGCCCAATCCTCGCCCGCCAGCAGCGCGGCGCGATAGACGGCCAGCCGATGAACACGGATCTGCCGGGTGTTGATCTCGATGAACGCCAGCGCCTGTTCTTCCGGCGCGACCATGGCGATCATCGCCGGCACCGCCTCAAAGCCGCACAGGGCGGCGGCATGGGCACGATGCTGGCCGTCGATCAGCGCGTATTGACCGCCCTCGACAGGTGCGACCAGCACGGGGCCAAAGCGCGACCAGCGGAAGGCCTGTGCGATGCGGCGGATCGCAATCCAGTTCGCCTCGCCCAGCGGGCGCTGATACCGGCCATCAATGACCAGATCGGCGATCTTGACCCATTGCAATTGCGGCGCGGGCTGGGACGCAGGGGTCACCCGTTCCCTTCCGCCCACGTCGATCGTGCGAAAATCAGTCATGGGAACCTCCCTTCCGGCGGCGGGCCAGCCCCAGCGCGGCGAGCCCGGTCAGCAGAAGACCCATCGAACCGGCCAGCGGCACGGGCGCGGGATCGTCCGGCCAGACCGGCGCCGACGGCTGCGCGGTCAGACCGGTAAAGACGGGCAAGGGCAGCGGCTGGAACGGGCGCGGCGCGGGCTGGAAAAGCGGCGGGCAATCCCAGGCGCAGCCACAGCGCACCGGACGCTCGGGCGGATAATCGCAGTTGCGGTTATCGGCACCCTTGCCGGGCAGATCATCGCCCAGCTGGCGGATGCAGGTGCCCCAGCGGTCGATACCGTAAACGGTCGCGCCCTCGTGCCCCACACGGCGGAACCCCAGACCGTCGATCCACAGCAGATCCGTATCGGGCACCGGCACAGTGACCGCCCGCGCCCCCGGCGTCGTGGCCAGCAACAGCAGCGCAACGGCTGCCATGAAAGGACGGCGCGCGTTCATCTGCAGACCTCGTCGATCAGTTCCTGCATCCGTTCGCTGATGACGGCCCGCGACAGCGACAACAGCGCCAGCGCGTTG
>JAUNUO010000067.1:8961-14175 GCA_030538135.1 Paracoccus sp. (in: a-proteobacteria) | reverse complement strand
CAGGACGGAATGACCTATCTGTCGGTGATCGACGCCGAAACCCGCTGGATCGAATCCGTCTCGCCCACGGTCGGGCTGACCGACCGGCTTGAGGACGAGGCCAAGACCCATGCCAGCTTTTCGCGCCTGCTGGAAACCGGGCGCGACGATTTCGATTTCTGGACGGTTTCCGATACCGGCGAGCGGCTGCACCATGTCGGCCATGACGAACTGACCGGCGAGATCGTCACCATCGGCGGGGTCGAACTGGAAAAGACCCGGTTCGATCTGACCACGACATTTGAAAACGGCGATGTGATGCTGACCCGCACCGGCCAGCAGTTCATCAGCCGCGTGATGGGCCGGTTCTATGGCGGTGTCGAAACCTCGACCGACTGGACCGGACAGACAGTCAATTCCAACGACAGCCCCGTGACCTTTGCCTTTCCCGGCCAGCCCGGCTTCGGCAGCACCACGCCGCAATACGACTGCGACATGCTGATGACGCAGCTTTCCCAAGGAAAGACCCGGCTATGAGCAACTGGCAAGAACAAGAACAGGCCCGCCGCGACTGGATGGCCGAACACAGCCTGTATCGGGCCGAGGATGAACATTCCTCTTGCGGGGTCGGGCTGGTGGTCAGCATCGACGGCAAGCCGTCGCGCAAGGTGGTGCAGAACGGCATCGACGCGCTGAAAGCCGTGTGGCATCGCGGCGCGGTGGATGCGGACGGCAAGACCGGCGACGGGGCGGGCATCCATGTGCAGATCCCGGTGCCGTTTTTCTATGACCAGATCCGCCGCACCGGGCATGAACCCGACAAGGCCAAGCTGATCGCGGTCGGTCAGGTGTTTCTGCCGCGCACCGATTTTTCGGCGCAGGAACGCTGCCGGACCATCGTGGAAACCGAAGTCATCCGCATGGGCCATTATATCTATGGCTGGCGGCATGTGCCGGTGAACACCGCCGTTCTGGGCGAAAAGGCCAATGCCACCCGCCCGGAAATCGAACAGATCCTGATCCGCTGTGAAAAACCCATCGACCAGGTTCAGTTCGAGCGCGAGCTGTATATCATCCGCCGCCGCATCGAACGCGCCGCCGTGGCCGCGCAGGTGGCGGGGCTGTATTTCTGTTCTCTGTCCTGCCGCTCGATCATCTACAAGGGGATGATGCTGGCCGAACAGGTGGCGGAATTCTATCCCGACCTGAAGGACGAACGGTTCGAATCCGCCTTTGCGATCTATCATCAGCGCTATTCGACCAATACTTTTCCGCAATGGTGGCTGGCGCAGCCGTTCCGCATGCTGGCCCATAACGGCGAGATCAACACGCTGAAAGGCAACCTGAACTGGTTGCGCAGCCATGAAATCCGCATGGCCAGCAGCGCATTCGGCGAATGGGCCGAGGATATCAAGCCCATCGTCGCCGCCGGGTCGTCGGATTCGGCCGCGCTGGATGCCGTGTTCGAGGTCATGGTGCGGTCGGGCCGGTCGGCGCCGATGACCAAGACCATGCTGGTGCCCGAAGCCTGGTCCAAGGCCACCACCGACATGCCGCGGGCCTGGGCCGACATGTATGCCTATTGCAACGCCGTGATGGAGCCGTGGGACGGCCCCGCCGCGCTGGCCATGACCGATGGCCGCTGGGTCTGTGGCGGGCTGGACCGGAACGGGCTGCGCCCGATGCGCTATGTCGTGACCGGCGACAACCTGCTGATCGCCGGGTCCGAGGTGGGCATGGTGCCGACCGACGAAGCGACCGTCCGCGAAAAGGGCGCGCTTGGTCCGGGGCAGATAATCGCCGTCGATATGCGCGAGGGGCGGCTGTATCGCGATACCGAGATCAAGGACCGTCTGGCCGCCAGCCAGCCCTTTGGCGAATGGATCGAAAAGGTGGTCCAGCCCTCGGACGGGATGGCCAAGCTGCCCGAAACCCCGATGTTCACCGGCGAGGATCTGCGCCGCCGCCAGATCGCCGCAGGCTATAGCATCGAGGAACTGGAACAGATGCTGGCGCCGATGGCCGAGGACGGCAAGGAGGCGCTGGCATCCATGGGCGACGACACGCCCGCCGCCGTGCTGTCGCAGCAATACCGCCCGCTGTCGCATTTCTTTCGGCAGAATTTCAGTCAGGTGACCAACCCGCCCATCGACAGCTTGCGCGAAACGCGGGTGATGTCGTTGAAAACCCGGTTCGGGAACCTGAAAAACGTGCTGGACGAATCCAGCGCGCAGACGGAAATCACCCTGCTGGAAAGCCCGTTCCTGGCGAATGGCGAATTTGCCGAACTGCTGCGCCTGTTCGCGGGTAACGTCACGCAGATCGACTGCACCTTTCCCGATGGCGCCGGCCCCGAGGCAATGGCCGAGGGTCTGGCCCGCATCCGTGCCGAGGCCGAGGATGCCGTGCGGTCGGGCGCGGGGCATATCGTGCTGTCGGATGATAAGCAGGGGCCGGACCGGATCGGAATGCCGATGATCCTTGCGACCAGCGCGGTGCACAGCTGGCTGGTGCGCAAGGGGCTGCGGACCTTCTGTTCGATCAACGTGCGGTCGGCCGAATGTATCGACCCGCATTATTTCGCCGTGCTGATCGGCTGCGGCGCGACCACCGTGAACGCCTATCTGGCGCAGGATTCGATTGCCGACCGGATCGAACGCGGGCTCTTGGACGGCAACCTGACCGACGCGATGAACCGTTATCGCGAGGCGATCGACGGCGGCCTTCTGAAAATCATGGCAAAGATGGGAATTTCGGTCATCTCGTCCTATCGCGGCGGACTGAACTTCGAGGCGGTGGGCCTGTCGCGCGCGATGGTGGCGGAATATTTCCCCGGTATGCAAAGCCGCATCAGCGGCATGGGCCTGCACGGCCTTCAGGCCAAGCTGGAGGAAATCCACCAGAAGGGTTTTCATTCGGACAGCGCCGATCTGCTGCCGGTGGGCGGTTTCTACAAGCTGCGCCGGTCGGGCGAAAAGCACGCATGGGAAGCCAATACCATGCGGCTTTTGCAACTGGCCTGCGAACGGGCGTCCTATGACGTGTGGAAACAGTTTTCCGCAGCGATGCGGGCAAACCCGCCGATCCATATCCGCGATCTGCTGGACATCAAGCCGCTTGGCAAGCCGGTGCCCATCGAGGAAGTCGAAAGCATCACCTCGATCCGCAAGCGGTTCGTCACGCCGGGCATGTCCCTTGGCGCGCTGTCGCCCGAGGCGCATATGACGCTGAACATCGCCATGAACCGGATCGGCGCGAAATCGGACAGCGGCGAAGGCGGCGAGGATCCGGCGCACAGTCACCCGCTGCCCAACGGCGACAACCCCTGCGCCAAGATCAAGCAGGTGGCATCGGGGCGGTTCGGGGTCACGGCGGAATATCTGAACGCCTGCGAGGAACTGGAAATCAAGGTCGCGCAGGGGGCGAAACCCGGCGAGGGCGGGCAGTTGCCCGGCATGAAGGTCACGTCGCTGATCGCGCGGCTGCGCCATTCGACGCCGGGGGTCACGCTGATCTCGCCGCCGCCGCATCACGATATTTACAGCATCGAGGATCTGGCGCAGCTGATCTATGACCTGAAACAGATCAACCCGCGCGCCAAGATCACGGTCAAGCTGGTCGCCTCGTCGGGGGTCGGCACGATCGCGGCGGGCGTGGCCAAGGCCAAGGCCGATGTGATCCTGATTTCCGGCCATAACGGCGGCACCGGCGCATCGCCCGCGACCAGCATCAAGTTCGCCGGTCTGCCGTGGGAAATGGGCCTGACCGAAGCGCATCAGGTTCTGGCCATGAACCGGCTGCGCGAAAGGGTCACGCTGCGCACCGACGGCGGGCTGCGCACCGGGCGCGACATCGTGATGGCCGCGATGATGGGGGCCGAAGAATACGGTATCGGCACCGCCGCGCTGATCGCCATGGGCTGCATCATGGTGCGCCAATGCCAGTCGAACACCTGCCCGGTCGGCGTCTGCACGCAGGACGAAAAGCTGCGCGCCATGTTCAACGGCAGCGCCGACAAGGTGGTGAACCTGATTACCTTCTATGCCCAGGAGGTGCGGGAACTGCTGGCCGCCATCGGCGCGCGGTCGATGGACGAAATCATCGGCCGCGCCGATCTGCTGAGCCAGATCAGCCGGGGTGCCGCAAACCTTGACGATCTGGACCTGAACCCGCTGCTGATTACCGTCGATGGCTGGGACAAGATCGTCTATGACCGTTCCCGCCCGCGCAACGCGGTGCCCGACACGCTGGACGCCGAAATCATCCGCGACGCCGAACGGTTCTTTACCGATGGCGAAAAGATGCAGTTGTCCTATGCCGTGCGCAACACGCATCGCACCATCGGCACGCGCACCAGTTCGATGATTGTGCAGAAATACGGGATGCGAAACAGCTTGCAGCCCGATCATCTGACCGTGCGCCTGACCGGTTCGGCGGGGCAGAGCCTTGGCGCCTTTGCCGCGCCGGGCCTGAAGATCGAGGTGTCGGGCGATGCCAATGATTACGTCGGCAAGGGTCTGTCGGGCGGCACGATCGTGGTGCGCCCGCCGATGGGCAGCCCGCTGACTGCCGCCGATAACGTCATCATCGGCAATACGGTGCTGTATGGGGCGACCGATGGCCATCTGTTCGCGGCGGGGCGCGCCGGCGAACGTTTTGGCGTGCGCAACAGTGGCGCAAAGGTGGTGATCGAGGGCTGCGGCACCAACGGGTGCGAATACATGACCGGCGGTGTCGCGGTGATCCTGGGCCGGATCGGCGCCAACTTTGGCGCGGGCATGACTGGCGGCATGGCCTATCTGTACGATCCCGATAGCGGGGCGCGCGATTACATCAACGCTGAAACGCTGGTGCTGTGCCCGGTGACGCAGGATCATTGGGAAACGCAACTGAAAGACCTGATCCAGCGTCATCACGCCGAGACCGGGTCGCGACGTGCGGCAGGCATTCTGGCGGATTGGGATCAGGAAAAGGCGAATTTCCTGCAAATCTGCCCGAAAGAGATGCTGCCGCATCTGTCCCACCCCATCGCGAATGTGGATGGTCTGGCGGCGGTCCCGGCAGAATGATAAACGTCAGGGGGGCAATTGCCCCCCTGACCCGTTACAGCCCGTCCCCACCCCAGAAAGGAACCGGCTGTCCCGGCTGCACCGGCCTCAGCCAAGCCATGGCTGATGTGCCGGTGTAGCAAACCGGAGGCGGGCAGGCCGCCGGAATGCACGGATCGGTTCAGTC
>JAUNUO010000067.1:7165-8861 GCA_030538135.1 Paracoccus sp. (in: a-proteobacteria) | reverse complement strand
CAAGGCTCCATTCACGAAAGGGCGTGTCATGGCCGATCTGCTTGCCATTGCGTTTGACGACGAAGCGACCGGGTTCGAATTGCGCACCGAACTGGTCAAGATGCAGCAGGAATATCTGATCGAACTTGAGGATGCCGTGGTGGTCACCCGCCCCTCGGCCGAGGATATTCAACTGCATCAGGCCGTGAACCTGACTGCGGCCGGGGCGGTCGGCGGTGGGTTCTGGGGTGCGCTGATCGGGCTTTTGTTCCTGAACCCGTTGGTCGGTGCGGCGGTCGGCGCTGGCGCCGGGGCGCTGGCCGGGCGGTTCACCGATGTCGGGATCAACGACGATTTCATGCGGCAGGCCGGCCATGCGCTTCAGCCGGGCGGATCGGCGGTGTTCGTGCTGATCCGCAAGATGACCGCCGACAAGGTTCTGGAACGGCTGGAAGGTTTTCACCGGCGGGGGCGGGTCTTGCAGACCTCGCTGTCGCACGAGGACGAAGGCCGGTTGCGCGATGCGCTGTCCGGGGCGGCGCCGCAGGGCGCGCCGGTGGCTGCGGCACCGACCGACGAAAGCGACGTGCCCAAGGTCGCCCCGCGCGAAACCTGATTACCTTGACGCAAGGGCGGGTCGCATGACACACGCGGCCCATGTTCCGCAAGCCCGCCCGTGACCCCGTAACAATGTCCGCGCCCCGGTGGCGCGGATTTTTGCGTCTGGCATGGCGGTGGCTGCGCTGGCTGGCGCTGCGGGCGGCGATTGTCATGGTCGTGCTGGTCGGGCTGTTCGCGCTGGTCAACCCGCCCACGACCATCACCATCGCGCGGGAATCCACCCAGCCGCGCCAATGGACGCCCCTGCGCGACGTCGCCCCGGTCATGGCCCGCAGTGTCGTCGCCGCGGAAGATGCAAATTTCTGCCATCACTGGGGCTTTGACATGTCGGAAATCCGCAAGGTGATCGATTCCGGCGGTCGTCGCGGCGCATCGACCATCACCCAGCAGACGGCCAAGAACGTCTATCTGTGGCAGAACCGAAGCTGGACCCGCAAGGCGCTGGAAACCGTGCTGACCCCGATGATCGAAGCTTTGTGGAGCAAGCGCCGCATTCTCGAAGTCTATCTGAACGTGGTCGAATTCGGCGACGGCGTGTTCGGCATCCATGCGGCCGCGGCGCATTATTATGGCACCACCCCGGACAAGCTGACCGCCGTGCAATCCGCGCGGCTGGCCGCCGTCCTGCCCGCCCCGAAACTGCGCAACCCGCGCCAGTCGCGCCGGTCGGCCCTGATCGCCGATGGCGCCGCCACGATCCTGCGCGACGGGCGGGCACGGTGTTTTACGTTGACGACGAATTAACCACGCCTGTGCTTGCCCGACACTGCGATCCAGTCGATCCCGTTCACGTGATGCTGATGGTCAGAGGTATATCCATGCGTATTGCTGTTTTTGCCGTAATGTCCACTGCTGATGTTTGCAGCTTGCGGGGGCGGTAGTGGCGGACCGGTCGCCAGCCCGTTTGACAGCGCGCGCAACGCCATAATGGACCTGATCGCGATCGGCAGAGAGGCATCGTGGAAACCCGCGCCATCTCATCCAACAATCTGGCCCTCGATGCCGCTTTGGGGACGATGGATGCCGAGTATGAGCTTTCATACAAAGGTAAATTCTCGCCCGGTCGCTGGATCACGGACGACAGGGGCAATCGGAT
>JAUNUO010000067.1:3227-7065 GCA_030538135.1 Paracoccus sp. (in: a-proteobacteria) | reverse complement strand
TGGGCGGGCGGCGTATCACCCTGCCCATGCGAGACGAGCGATCCATGAACAGCCAGACCCCGCGCCTGTATCACACCACCCTGTCGCCGTTCTGCCGCAAGGTGCGGCTGGTGCTGGCCGAAAAGCGGATCGAGGTCGAACTGGCCGAGGAACGCTATTGGGAAGGCAATTCCGAATTGCTGCGGCGCAACCCGGCGGGCAAGGTGCCGGTGCTGCGGATCGACGGGCGGATGCTGTCGGAAAGTCAGGCGATCTGCGAATATCTGGACGAAACCGTGCCGCAGCCACCACTGATGCCGCAGGATGCAGCGGGCCGGCACGAGGTGCGCCGTCTGTGCGCCTGGTTCGACGACAAGTTTCATCACGAGGTCACGCAACCCATTCTGGAAGAGCGGGTCTGGAAAAAGATCACCCGGTCCGGCTATCCCGACTCGCGCGCGGTCAAGGCGGGGCTGAAGGCGGTCAAGGACCATCTGGATTATCTGGCCGTGCTGCTGGATCAGCGGCGCTGGCTGGCCGGAAGCGCGCTGTCCCTGGCGGATTTCACCGCAGCGGCGCATTTGTCCTGTCTGGATTACATTTCCGATGTGGACTGGGACCGGTCCGAAGCGGTGACCGGCTGGTATGCGACGATCAAGTCGCGCCCGGCCTTTCGCAGCATTCTGGCCGATCAGGTGCCGGGCATCCATCCCGCGCCCCATTACGCCGAGCTGGACTTTGGCTGAACCGCCGCAGGGGGGCCGTCTGCCCCCCACGCCCGTTCCGGGCGCCCCCCCCGAGGATATTTCTGCACAGAAGATGAATATCGCCGCGCAGGCCATGGCCGAGGGCTTTGCCAAGATGCGGGTCACCGTCCCGGGTGCGGTGCCTGAAATCGCCGGGCGGCTGGCACGGTTCGTCGAGGCCGGGCGGCATGGGCAGATGGGCTGGATGGCCGAGCGGATGCACTGGCGCGGCGATCCGGCGGCACTGTGGCCCGAGGCGCGATCCGTCATCATGCTGGCCGAACTTTACACACCGCGCCATGACCCGATGGCGGTGGTCGGCCAACCGGACCGCGGGGCGATCAGCGTCTATGCGCAGGGGCGCGATTACCATGATATCGTCAAGGCGCGGCTGAAACGGCTGGGGCGCTGGATCGTGGCGGAATACGGCTGTGAGATCAAGGTTTTCGTCGATACCGCCCCGGTGATGGAAAAGCCATTGGCGCAGGCGGCGGGACTGGGCTGGCAGGGCAAGCATACCAACCTGCTGGCCCGCGATCTGGGAAGCTGGTTCTTTCTGGGCGCGATCTTTACTACCCTGCCCTTGCCCCCCGACGCACCAGAGGCACAGCATTGCGGCGCGTGCCGTGCCTGTCTGGATGCCTGCCCGACCGGGGCGTTTCCGGCGCCGTTCCAACTGGATGCGCGGCGCTGCATTTCCTATCTGACCATCGAGCATCGCGGACCGGTCGATCCGGAATTGCGGGCGCGCATGGGCAACCGCATCTATGGTTGCGACGATTGTCTGGCCGTCTGTCCGTGGAACAAGTTTGCCCAGGCGGCCTCGGAGATGCGCTATATCCGCGCAGAGGGGGCCGAACCGCCCCTGCTGGCCGATCTGGCCGGGCTGGATGATGCGGCGTTCCGGGCACGGTTTTCCGGCAGCCCGGTCAAGCGGATCGGGCGCGACAGGTTCGTGCGCAACGTGCTGTATGCCATCGGAAATTCAGGCATGCCGTCGCTGCGGACCGTGGCGCAGGGTCTGGTCGATGACGCGGATCCGGCGGTGGCCGATGCCGCGCGTTGGGCGGTCGGGCGGCTGACGTGAACCCGGTCCACGGCATCCTGCTAAAGCTGGGCAGCGTCATTCTGTTCGTGCTGATGGCCGCGCTGATCAAGGCCACGGCAGAGGCGGTTCCGCCCGGCCAGCAGGTGTTCTTTCGATCCGCCTTTGCGGTTCCGGTGATCCTGATCTGGCTGATCCGACGGGGCGAATTGTCCGTCGGCCTGCGGGTGCGTGATCCGATGGGCCACGTCTGGCGCGGGCTGGTCGGCACCGCCGCCATGGGGTTCGGCTTTGCCGCGCTTGGGCTGCTGCCCCTGCCCGAGGTGACCGCCATCGGCTATGCCGCGCCGCTGTTGGTGGTGATCTTTGCCGCAATGTTTCTGGGCGAGGAGGTGCGCCTGTTCCGCCTGTCCGCAGTCGGGCTTGGACTGATCGGGGTGCTGATCGTGCTGGCCCCGCGGCTGAGCGTGGTGGACGGTCTGAGCGCCGCGCAGACATTGGGCGCGGTGTTGGCGCTGATGGGGGCGGTTCTGGCGGCATTGGCGCAGATTTTCATCCGCAAGCTGGTGCAGGGCGAGCGCACCTCGGCCATCGTGTTCTGGTTTTCCGTCACCGGCGCGGTGCTGTCGCTGATGACGTTGCCCTTCGGCTGGGTCGTGCCGGATGCGCGGGTGGCGGCACTGTTGATCGGGGCCGGGTTGCTGGGCGGGTTGGCGCAGATCCTTCTGACATCGGCCTATCGCCATGCCGATGCCTCGCTGGTGGCGCCGTTCGAATATGCCTCGATGCTGTTCGCGCTGGCAATCGGCTATGCCGTGTTCGACGAAGTCCCCGCGACGTCCATGCTGGCGGGTGCGGCCATCGTCATGGCCGCCGGCGTCCTGATCATCTGGCGCGAACGCCGCCTTGGGATCGAGCGCGGCCGTCAGCGCAAGGCCGCGCCGCCGCAAAGCTAAAGCAGCAGATCGGTGTGATCCAGAGGAACCGCCCCCATCAGCGCCAGAACGAAATCCGCCACCCCGTCGCCGTCCACATCGCCCCGCAGCACCGTCCGCGCAGCACCGTATTCGGCCCGCAACTGCCCCGCGCCGGAAAACTGATCGCGGCCGATAAAGGTAAAGCCGATCGAGGACAGGTCGATCCTGTCCTGGCCCCGGAGGAAATCCTCGATCACGTCGATGCCGCGCTGGTTCGATGATTCCGCCGCCGCGCCATAGAAAAATACGTCCATCCCCAGCCCGCCGCTCAGCGTATCGGCGCCAAGACCGCCGCGCAGCGTATCGTTGCCCGCGCCGCCGGACAGAACATCATTGCCGCTATCCCCGAACAGCAGATCGTGACCGGCACCGCCCCACAGGCTGTCATGGCCGTTGCCGCCGGTCAGAATGTCGTTGCCGCCGTCGCCATACAGGCGGTCGTTGCCGTTGCCACCGCTTATGCTGTCGCGGCCCGCGCTGCCATGGATCAGATCATTGCCCGGCCCGCCGAACATCGTGTCGTCCCCGTCGCCGCCGAACAGAATATCATTCCCATGGCCCCCATCCAGCAGGTCATTGCCGCCCTCGCCCAATAGGCGGTCGTCGCCCGGACCACCCCGCAGCGTATCGTTGCCCGCACCGCCCGACAGCGTGTCACGGCCCGATCCGCCATCCAGCAGGTCATTGCCGCCACCGCCGTTCAGATTGTCGTTTCCGGCCCCGCCCAAAAGGGTGTCGTTGCCCGCCCCACCAAACAGCCTGTCGTTGCCGATACCGCCGTGCAGATAATCATCGCCGTCACCACCGCGTAGCGTGTCGTTGCCCCGGTCGCCGAACAGCCTGTCGTTGCCCGCATTCCCGTCCAGGCTGTCGTCCTTGTCGCCGCCATACAGCGTGTCATGGCCGTTGCCGCCGGACAGGCGGTCGTTGCCGCCACCACCGGACAGATAATCGTTGCCCGCACCGCCCAGCAAGGTGTCGCGCCCGTTCCCACCATACAGGAAATCATTGCCCGCCCCACCTTCCAGCCGGTCGTTCCCGCCATCGCCATACAGCAGATCGTTGCCATTCCCGCCCAGCAGGTGATCGTC
>JAUNUO010000067.1:0-3127 GCA_030538135.1 Paracoccus sp. (in: a-proteobacteria) | reverse complement strand
AAGCGGATCTTGGCCCCCCAGCTTTGCGGCAGGATCGTCAGCTGATAGATGCTGCGCACCATGCCGAGGTTGGAAAAATCCAGCCGGTCCACGCCAACCTCGAAATCGCGGATGGCGATGCGGCCCTTGATGTTGGACGGCACGAAGGTATCCGCCCCCGGCCCACCCACCAGCGCGATCGAGTTTTCCCCGGCGACCAGCGTATCGTTGCCCGCGCCGCCCGACATCCAGATCGCATCGCGCCCGGCAATCATGTAATCGTCGCGCGCCGTGCCCACCGGCCGTTCACCCGCCACGGTGCCGGTGATACCGACAGGGCCGGGTTCGACCACCAGCTGCGTGATGCCCGATTTGACGGCACTGGATACGAACAGCACGATCTTGCCGTCGATCACCTGCGCCTTGATCGCGCTGACGCGGGCCAGGGTCAGAAGATGGTCATCGGCCAGCGTCTCCAGATGCACCAGCCGTCCATCCGGGCGCAGCATGAACATGGTGATGCCGTCATCCGCGCCGCCGACAAAGACATAGGCGCGCCCGTCCAGCACCACCGCATCCATAGCCGTCGCGCGCATGAACCGGGTCGAACCTTCGTCAATAACATGATCGACCGCCACCATTCCGCCGTCGCGCGCCAGCCGGAACACCGTCAGCGACGACGAATCCGACGATCCGACCACGATATAGGTCTGTCCGTCGATGCTGATCGAGGCCGCGACGCGCGGCGCGGCATAGCCGGTGATCTCGCCCGTGCCCAGATATTCGGCGCGCCGCACAGCCCCGTTCGCAGCGATCACATGGCTTGAGATGAAATTGCCCAATGCAGACAGCGTGACAAGGACATTTTGTCCGCCGACCTGCACAGGCAGCACGTAATCCAGCCCCGCATCGACCCGAACGCCGGCAGGGGCGGTGGCGGATTGCGCCACCTGTTTCAGCGCGCCGTCGGACTGCACCCGCAACAGCATCAGCGCGGTCGATTTTTCACGCGTGGCATAGACGAAATCACCTTCGGCGGTCGAAAACTGCCCGACCGAGACGATACCCGTGCCGATCTGCCGAAGCGCGGTCGAGGCCGTCGAAGTCGTCCGCGCGACCACACCGGAAGGGGCGATCTGCATCGCCATCATCGCGGTGTTGCCGGTGTTCGACATGGCGACCATGGCGCTGTCGCCGATCTGCACGATATTGACCCGCGGTTCCCGGAAATAGGACACCGCCCGGTCATAGGCCGTCGCCCCGATCAGCATCACGCGGGAATCGGCACCGTCGATCTGCATCGCCGTGATTCCGCCGCCGACATGCGTGGCAGAATACAGCACATGCTGCCCATCGACCGTCGCAATGGACAGGTCGGTGATATTCGACAGAAAACCGGCCCCTGTAACAGTGGCCACATGGCGAAAACCGACCATGACCCTAACCCCGATCCAAGCACCCCCGTGCCCGGTCAGACTAGGTAATCTGTCCTAAGATTTCCCTTACCCAAGGTGGTTAACACCGACCCTTAAAGCAAGGATTTTATACGATTTTTAGCGATTCCGTGCCGGTGCCAAAGCGCCATAGAGGATCAGCGCCGGCGTCTCGGGCGCGGTGCCGGCCAGCATCCCGGCCAGTTCCGCCACCGTGGTCCGGGTCAGGTTTTGTCCGGGTTTGCTGACCTCGGCGGCCAGCATGGCGGGAGTGTCGGGCGGCAGGCCATGGGCGATCAACCCTTCGGCCAGCACGGGAAAGGTGCGCTGCCCCATGAACACCACGGTCAGCGCATAGGCATCGGCCAGCGCCGCCCAGTTCAGATCAGCGGGCAGCTTGCCGGTCACATCCGCGCCGGTGACGAATTGCAGCCGTCGCGCGGTCAGGCGCCGGGTCAGGGGCATGTCCGCCGCCGCCGCCGCCGCGCAGGCCGAGGGCACGCCGGGCACGATTTCCCATCCCACCCCGGCCGCGGCCAGCGCATCCAGTTCTTCCTCAAGCCGGCCAAAGATCCCCGCATCGCCCGATTTCAGCCGCACGACGCGGTGACCGGCCTGTGCTTCGGCAATGATGCAGGCGTTCACATCGTCCTGCCGCGCGGAAGGGCGGCCCGCGCGCTTGCCCACGGGGATGCGCCGGGCCTCGGGCCGGGCAAGGTCCAGTAGGGGACCAGAAGCCAGATCGTCGAACAGCACCACATCAGCCTGGGCCAGTCGTTTCGCCGCGCGCACCGTCAGCAGTTCGGGGTCGCCGGGGCCGGCAGACACCAGTGAGACGAAACCGGAACGGGCTGGATCGGACATGGCGGGCTCCGTTAGACGTGACTATCCTTGCAGCTATACTATTGCGCCTACATCCGAAAGTAGCGGGTGGCGGCCATAAAGCGGCGCGCGCCGGATGCGGTGCTTCGCCCAAAGCTCACCTTGCGCGGATACCGGCAGGGACGGGCTCCGCGCCCTGCGGCGCGGTCCCATGCGTATTTGAACAAACAGGATGCCCCGTCAGCCGCGCAGTTCGGCCAGCATCTGGTCGCGCATGACGAATTTCTGCGCCTTACCGGTGACGGTCATCGGCAGTTCGTCCTTGAAGCGGATATAGCGCGGCACCTTGTAATGCGCCATCAGGCCGCGGCAGAAATCGCGTATTTCATCCTCGGAGGCGGTCGCACCGGGTTTCAGGACGATCCAGGCGCAGACCTCTTCGCCGAATTTCTGGTCGGGCACGCCGAAGACCTGCACCGTCTGAACGGCTGGGTGGCGGAAGATGTATTCCTCGATCTCGCGTGGGTAGATATTCTCGCCGCCGCGGATCAGCATGTCCTTGACCCGCCCGACGATGGCGCAATAGCCCTGTTCGTCAATTGTAGCCAGATCGCCGGTATGCATCCAGCCATCTTCGTCGATGGCCTCGGCGGTTTTGCCCGGCTCGCCCCAATAGCCGCGCATGACGGAATAGCCGCGGGTGCAGAGTTCGCCGGTTTCGCCGATGCGGACGGTGGCGCCGGTCGGGCCAACCAGTTTCACCTCGAGATGCGGGTGGATGCGGCCCACGGTGGACACACGCTTGTCAACCGGATCGTCGGTATGGGACTGAAACGATACCGGGCTGGTTTCGGTCATGCCATAGGCGATGGTCACCTCTTGCATGTTCATGT
>JAUNUO010000304.1 GCA_030538135.1 Paracoccus sp. (in: a-proteobacteria) | reverse complement strand
GGGCTGGCCGATCTTGCCTGGCTGGCGGCGGCAACGGGATGGTCGGGTCACGCCGCATTTCTGCGCGAGGGTCGTTGGGCGCTGGTGCAGTTGCCGCCGCAGGATTGGCCCGACCGTGCCTTCATTCACAGCGGCAACCGCGCTAACCCGGCGCTGGCCGACTTTGGCCAGTTCGGCGGCACATCGCGGCCCCAGCAGAAAAACGATCTGATCGCCGTACCGCTGGACCGGGTCATCGCCGCCAGCGGGGTGAACCTGCGGCGCGGTGCGGGGCTGGAATACGATGTCACCCACCAAGCCGATCCCGGCGCGCGCCGCGCGGGGGAGATGGTAATGAAAACGACCGGCTGGATCGTTGCCGGTGTGCTGGTCGCCACCACCCTGTTTCTGGTGCTGATCCAGATGAACACCGGCCGCCCGCTGTCGCCCGAGGACGCAGCGGCGTTGACCGCCGCCGCGCCGGATCACGCGCGCATATTGCTTGAGAAAACGGCCCAGAGGCTAAGAACAGACCGGGTTATGATCTCGCTGTCGCTGCGGCTGATGATCTACATGATCGCCGGCATTGTCGCGTTGATCCTTGTCGTGACGGGGGCGGTGATGATCCACAACCGGATCGAGGGCATCCAGCGCGACAGTGTCAAGGTCTCAGCCGCGGAACTGCGCTCGACCTGGCCGGGGCTGATCCAATGCGGCATCGGCGCCGCCGTCATCTGCGCATCGATGTATCTGGCGACGCACAAGGACAACCAGATCACTGTCTGGGACGTGCCGGTCTTTGTCGAGGATACGAACTCCCTGCGTAATGCCCTGAGTCTTCGCTCGGGGATGAAGCCGAGCACAAATGGAATTGCCGCGAGCCAGACCGACGTTAACCGCACTGAACCCGCATTTTCCGGTCGCAGCCCCTATGACACCCAGCCAACCGAGGAGAAATCGGAATGAGCAAGAGATTCAAAGTGATAACCCTTATTCTGCTGGCCTCGCCGCTGGCTGCACAAGACACCGGATCAGGGGCGACCCTCGCGTCGAACGGCGAGAGGTGCGTGACTGAAAAACTGAAGAGTCTTTATTGCGATGCCTTCCGCGACGGTATTGCTTGGGAACAAGCTCGAGTCCTGTCGTCTCTACCGGCCGGATACTTCGGAGGGTGGACTACTCCTGGTTCATCCCGGCACCACGGTTCAACCTTGCCCGAAGTCGAAGGTTTCCAAGCGGCTGACGCCGCAGAGGAGACGGGGCAGGTATTGATTTTTCCGCCGGATGCAGGCGGCGGGGTCGTCTTCATTCCCCCGCCATCCTTCAGCTCTTCTCAATCAGTGATGAAAAATCAGGGGCCGATCACGCCGGATGGCGAGAATGGTGCTGTTCGCTAATCACGCAACCAGGGAGAAAGCCATGGAACGGAAAGTCATCGCGGTGCGCGCGGATAAGGCCGATCGCATCAGCTATCTCAAGCATTTCGACTATGACCCCGAAGAACTGGTCTATACCACCGGCAAGGTCACGATGGGCCGCTATCACGATGGAAGCCAGTATGGCGAGGCCAGCCTGACCATCGAGGGCGCACAAAGCGGCCGGGCCGATCTGATCCCGACCGGGCGGTTCGAAAACCGGCGTCTGGTTGACGGCGATCATTTCGTTGCCACCGCCGGCCTTCTGGACGCCAGCGGCCGTGCGCTGCATCACATGCGGGTCAAGCGCGGGCTTGATGCGCGTTTTGGTGGTCTTTTCAAGAAATCCAGATGGCGCGGGGGCGCAACTGCGCGCAGCAGCATCGACAGCATGGACGATGTGGCGGTGATCGCGCTTGCGCTTG
>JAUNUO010000303.1 GCA_030538135.1 Paracoccus sp. (in: a-proteobacteria) | reverse complement strand
CGCCGATTTCTTTGGCCGCCTGTTCGGCCATGACCGGGCCGAACGCGAACGCCGCATCACCGATCTTCTGGCCGCCACCGGCATGTCGGCCTTTCGCGACGGGCCCGCCGCGAAACTGTCGGGCGGGATGAAGCAGAAGCTGGGCCTGATCTGCGCCCTGATCCACACCCCCGACTTCCTGATTCTGGACGAACCGACCACCGGCGTTGACCCGCTGTCACGCCGCCAGTTCTGGGAACTGATCGACCATATCCGCGCCGCCCGCCCGGAGACGAGCGTGATCGTCGCCACCGCCTATATGCAGGAGGCCGCCCGCTTTGACTGGCTGATCGCGATGAACGCCGGACATGTGCTGGCCAGCGGCACCCCGGCGGACCTTCTGGCGCGCACCGGCACCGCTGATCTGGACGCGGCCTTTATCGGGTTGCTGCTCGAATCCGAACGGGCGGGGCGCGAACCCCTGCTGATCCCCCCGCGCGATGTCACCACCGAGATCACCATTCAGGCCGACCACCTGACCAAGCGTTTCGGCGATTTCACCGCCGTGGATGACGTCAGCTCTCGCATCCCCCAAGGCGAGATCTTCGGCTTTCTGGGGTCGAACGGCTGCGGCAAGACCACCACCATGAAGATGCTGACCGGCCTTCTGGAACCGACCGGGGCCAGCGCGCAATTGCTCGGGCGGCCCCTCGATGCGCGCGACAGGGATACCCGCCGCCGCATGGGATTCATGTCGCAGGCGTTTTCGCTGTATGGCGAACTGACGGTGCAGCAGAACCTGACCCTGCACGCGCGGAGGGATGAACGAGACCGCTATCCCCCCGCGCGTCAGGGAAATGGCCGCGCGGTTCGATCTGGCGGCGGTGATGGATCATCTCCCGCCGCGCTGCCTCTGGGCATCCGGCAGCGGCTGTCGCTGGCCGTAGCGATGATCCACCGCCCCGAAATCCTGATCCTCGACGAACCCACATCCGGCGTCGATCCGGGGGCGCGCGACGGGTTCTGGTGCATTCTGGCGGAACTGTCGCGCCGGGATGGGGTGACGATCTTTGTGTCCACCCATTTCATGAACGAGGCGGAATGGTGTGACCGCATCTCGCTGATGCATGCGGGCAAGGTTCTGGTCAGCGATACAGCCGCCGCCATCATCCGGTCCAAGGGCGCCGCCACGCTGGACGGTGCGTTCCTCGCCTATCTGGACGATGCGATCGGCGCGCCTGTCGCCGGGGACGCCCCTGCCGCGCCGCCGGCCGCCCCGGTGCCGCAAACCGCCCTTGCCGCGGGGACCGGTAATGCCTTCAGCCTGCGCCGGATGCTGTCCTATGTCCGGCTGGAAAGCCTGCGATTGCAGCGCGATCCGATCCGTCTGACGATGGCGGTTCTGGGCAGCCTGCTGCTGATGGTGGTGCTGGGCTTTGGCGTCAACATGGACGTCAAGGATCTGTCATTCGCGGTGCTGGATCGCGACCAGACCTCGCTCAGAGGTGATTGCGTGCAGGATATCGCCGGATCGCGCGATTTCACCGAACATGCGCCGCTGGCTGATTATGACGAACTGGACGCGCGGATGCGCAGCGGCGAGTTAAGCCTTTCGATCGAGATTCCGCCCGGCTTTGCCCGCGACATCGCACGCGGTGATGATGTGGCGGTGGGGGCCTGGATCGACGGCGCGAACCCGGCCCGGTCGGAAAACGTGGGGGGCTATGTGCCGGGGATGCATGCCGATTGGCTGAGCCGCAAGGCGCGCGAAATCCACGGTTCTGCCGGGGTGCGGGGCAGTTTCGACCTGATTATCCGATACCGCTATAACCCCGATGTCAAAAGCATCATCGCCAT
>JAUNUO010000302.1 GCA_030538135.1 Paracoccus sp. (in: a-proteobacteria) | reverse complement strand
GGCGACAGGCTGAGGCTGCGTTCGACCACATCGTCGCGCCCGCTTTGCCGCGCCGCAGCCAGACCGGCGCATGCGTCCAGCCAGACGAATCCGCCCATATGCTGTTCGGCGCAGAGACTGGTTCCCGCCTCGCTCCGGCTCATGCCCTCGCTGGCGAGCGTCGAAACCGACGCCCCGACCGAGGCTGTCAGCACCGATCCGGTGGCATAGCTGAACCGGGCCACCGCCCCCGCCCCCGCGCCGATCACGATGCCGGAACGGGCGCGATCGGCCTCGTCGATCGTCCATTCCAGATCGCCGATCATGATGGTCGATCCCGGCACGCCGCCGTTGAAGTTGCGCGACCATGACAGGATCGGCCAGGCATCCACCTGATGCCCCAGCGGCACCAGCCCGCCACCCTGCGGATGCAGCGCCCCCAGTCGCCGGGCCAGGTCGGCACGATATCCCTCGGACCCGGCCGGTCGCGCGCGCTCAAGCGCATAAAGCGTCAGCCGGCCCTGCCCCGAGATCATGGCCGCGCCCCATCCCGGCAGCGGATCTGCCTTTGCCGGCACGGCTGCGACCGGGATGGCGGCCATCACTGCCGCACGGATCAGATGCGCAAGGCGCATGTCCTACCGCTTACCCGTGTAGGTCATCATGAAGGTGTCCGCCCCGTCGTTCAGGTTGCCCGATACCAGACCGGCCGTTCCCTTGGCGTAATCGCCGATGAAATGCCCGATCACCGCGCCATCGGTGACATGCCCCCGACCCACGCCGATATTCAGCGTTCCGGTGGGGGTGCCGACATAACCGTTGTCTGCAATCGTGCCGCTGATCGCGACGGTGCCCGTCACCATCGGTTGCCCCGGCGCGGACCGAAAATCGGTGACGGTGCCGGTGACGGTGTTGGCGGCAATGTTCGCCGCCATGTCCAGCCGACCGGCGGCCACCAGCGATTCCGTGTCGGGTTTATCCAGCGTCGCCTTGATCTTGTCGCCGGTCCACAGCAAAGCCGTGCCCTGATAGGTGAAATTCCCCGCAATGGGCATCTGCGTCGTCAGGTTGTCCGACAGCTTTCCGCCCTTTGCATAGGCGCCATAAAACGCCTGACTTTCCGCAACCAGACTATTGAAGGTGGGTGCCGTGGGATCGACGGGCGCCGAAGACGAGCCACCGCCGCCCCCGCAGGCCGAAACCAGAAAAACAGCCGCAAGGGCCGCGTGACAAGCATGAACGCGCTGCATCCGAATCCTTTCATGCCCACCCGGCGCAGGGACTAGCGCAAGGTAACCTCGCCTGCCTAGCGCTAAATCGTTCACGCAAGGTTAATCCATTACAGATTGGCGCCCAATGCCTGCATCAGGGGTCGGAAATCGGGGAAAGAGGTCTCAATTGGGCTGCCATCATCGACGCTGACCGGCGTTTGCGCCGCCAGCCCCAGCACCAGAAACGACATGGCGATGCGGTGATCCAGATGCGTCGCGGCAGTGGCTCCGCCGGGAACCACTGCCATGCCGTGAACGGTCATGCTGTCGGGCGTATCCTCGACCCGGATGCCGTTGGCGCGCAACCCTACGGCCATCGCCTCGATCCGGTCGCTTTCCTTGACGCGCAGTTCGGCCACGCCGTTCATCACCGTGGCACCTTCGGCAAACGCGGCCACGACCGACAGGATCGGAAATTCGTCGATCATGCTGGCCGCGCGTTCGGCGGGAACGGACACGCCTTTCAGCGTGCTGTGACGGACGACCAGATCGGCCACCGGCTCGCCGCCTTCCTCGCGTTCGTTTTCAAAGGTGATGTCGGCGCCCATCTCGCGCAGGGTGATGAACAGCCCGTCGCGGGTCGGGTTGCGGCTGAC
>JAUNUO010000301.1 GCA_030538135.1 Paracoccus sp. (in: a-proteobacteria) | reverse complement strand
CAGGCTTGGCTGGTCGGCGCGGTCGGGCAAGATCGTGCTGCGGCTGGCGCTGATGCGGCTGGAACGGCACTATATGGAAACCTATGGCAAAGGCTCTCCTCTGATCGGCTGAGTCAGCCGCTGGTCTTGCCCCCGTTTCACCGGACGCTCAGGCGGCTGCGGTTTGAGCAGCGATGATCGCGCGGGGCGAGCGCATTTTCAGCCCTGAGTGCGGGTGGTTGTCGTTGCCGTCCTCGATCCACCCTCAATCAATCCGAGAATGGTCTGTGCATCCGGCAACGGCGTCACCTGGACATAGTCGCGCTTGAGCGTCTTCACGAAGGCCTCCGAGATACCGTTGCTCTGCGGGCTCTGAACCGGCGTGAAACAGGACTTCAGGCCCAGTTGGCGGGCCAAGATCTGCGTGTCCTTCGCAATGTAAGGCGAGCCGTTGTCGGACCGGGAAGCATTCCTGCGAACTCTACCTCGATCTCAACGGCATCCAGCATCGCCGCACCAAGGTCAGAACGCCCAAGACCGACGGTTTCGTCGAGCGCGTCAACGCTACCGTCCTCGACGAATTCTTTCGCATCAAGATGGGTGAAACCTTCTGCGAAAGCGCCGAGGCCCTTCAGGCCGATCTTGATGCATGGCTCGTCCATTACAACACGGAACGGCCCTATCCAGGCTGCCGCAACATGGGACGCCGACCCGTCGAAACCGTCATGTCATTCGTTAGCCAAGAAGGTTACGAGGATAATCTGCACTGACGGCGCGGCGATCCTTCTCTCGGCAGTGCTTGCCTGAAAACTGATTGCCAAGGCAACGACGGGATCGGTATTTTGCAGTTCATTGATACACGCCCTCTCGGGATCGACCAGAAAGGGCAAGCGATGGCCGGGACGCGGCCCGCCACTCTGGGCCGGATGGCGCAAGTGAAGGACATGGGCATCTTGGAGGCGGCCTGGCGCCCCCCATCTCAGCGTAGCACCGTCAGGAGCAGGTTCAGCGCGTGGCGCACGGTGGCGGCACGGACGTTGGGCCGGCCGATCGCGCCGAACTCGACCGTTTCGGTGCGCACGCCGTCGGCGGTGGCAAGGCCGAAACAGACGCGGCCTTCGGGTTTGTGGTCCGAGCCGCCCGGCCCGGCTATGCCGGTAACGGAAACTGCGATGTCTGCGGCGGATCGGGTCAGCGCGCCCTGCGCCATCTCGGCGGCGATCTGTTCGCTGACGGCGCCGTGGGCGTGCAGGGTTTCGGGCCGGATGCCCAGCATCTCGATCTTGGCGGCGTTGGAATAGGTGACGAACCCGCGGTCGAACGCCTCGCTGGATCCCGGCACCTCGGTCAGGGCCCCGGCGATCAGCCCGCCGGTGCAGCTTTCGGCGGTGGCGATCATCATGCCCCGCGCGCGCGCGGCGGTCAGGACATCGGCGGCGCTCACATCAGCAATCCGTGGCTGATGGCGGCGGCGGCCATGGTTGCCAGTCCGGCGAACAGGCCCGCCCACAGATCGTCCAGCATCACCCCCGCCGCATCGCCCCGGCGGTCGGCGCGGCCGACCAGCCAGGGTTTCCAGATGTCGAACAGGCGAAAGAACAGAAACGCCGCGACCCAGCCGGGGTAAGGGAACTGGCTGGCGGGCAGGCCCATGAGCCAGAATCCGAAGGACGGAAAGCACAGCGCCAGCCATTGCCCCGCGACCTCGTCGATGACGATCTCGCTGCGGTCGGGGTCGGCCATGCCGGCGGTGTGGCGGGCCACGGCCCGGAAACCGATGGCAGTGACGGCCACTGTCGCCACGGCCAGCAGGGGGAAATGCCCGATGCGGTGGATCAGCAGGCCAAGCGCGACAGCGACCGCCGATCCCC
>JAUNUO010000300.1 GCA_030538135.1 Paracoccus sp. (in: a-proteobacteria) | reverse complement strand
GAAGCCATCGACGCCGAGATCGAACTGATCGTCGCCATCACCGAAGGCATCCCGGTTCTGGACATGATGCGGGTGAAACGCGCGCTGCAAGGGTCGAAATCGACCCTGATCGGCCCGAACTGCCCCGGCATCCTGACGCCGGGCGAATGCAAGATCGGCATCATGCCCGGTTCCATCTTCTCGCGCGGGTCGGTCGGTGTTGTGTCGCGTTCGGGCACCCTGACCTATGAGGCGGTCAAGCAGACCACCGATGTCGGCCTTGGCCAGTCCACCGCCGTCGGCATCGGCGGCGACCCGATCAAGGGGATGGAACATATCGACGTGCTGCGCATGTTCCTGGACGATGACGAAACCACCTCGATCATCATGATCGGCGAGATCGGCGGTTCCGCCGAGGAAGAAGCCGCCGAATTCCTGGCCGAACAAAAGCGCAAGGGCCGCTGGAAGCCGACCGCCGGCTTCATCGCGGGGCGCACCGCGCCTCCGGGCCGCCGTATGGGCCATGCCGGTGCCATCGTGTCGGGTGGCAAGGGCGATGCCGAATCCAAGATCGAGGCGATGAAATCCGCCGGCATCATCGTGGCCGACAGCCCTGCGGGCCTGGGTGAAGCCGTGCTTAAGGCTATCGGCAAATAAGTTTTGAAAATTCGGGGGTTGCGGTGCATATCGCAACCCCTGCCCTCTGCAAAAACTGGACAGGGACATGCGCGCCACATCTGCCATCGTTGCAGTGTTTCGTCAGCGGCCGACCGGACCGGGTCAGCCGGACCGCGCCTTTCACCACCTGTCGGACATGGGCGCGGATGCGTCGGTTGCCTCAGCATTTGACAGATCGCGCGCACGACCTAAGTATGGGGTCAGCGAGGGGGAGTTTTGCATGAATCAACGCAACGGGATCGGCTTGTCGGGCGCAGGTCGTTCGGGGCTGACCGCCCGCGTCGATGTCGCCGGCGCCGTGTCGCAATCGCTTGCTGCGGCGGCCTCGGCTCAGCGAATCCCCGCCAACAGCAACGATCCACGACATTTTGCCATCCGCTGCGGCTAGGCCTGCCCTGCCCGCCAACCACAACACAATCGCCGACCGGAAACACGACGATGCAACCACACAGGCCCCACAAGATGCGCATTCCCTTTGCCCTGACCGGCGCGGCATTCCTGCTGGCCGGTTGTGTCCAGACGGTGGCACCGCCCATGGTCGCACCCGCCCCCGTGGCGCCGGTATCGCGGCCCGCACCTGTCGCCGTCACGCCGCCTGCGCCGGTCGTTGTGGCCCCCGTCGTGGCAACGCCCGCGCCCGATCCGGCTCGCCCCGCCGCCGTGGCTATCGGCCCGCGCGACGGCCGCACCGGGCTGCCGCAGGCGTCGGTGGTGTCGGTTGCTGGCGATTCCAACCGCTATACCGTCCTGTTCCGCCCCAATCAGGCGGATGCCGCCAGCATCGCCGCCGCGCCCGCCCGCCTGTGCGGGGCCGCGCCTGTTTCGAATAGCCGGACCCAGCCCCCCCGCGCGGGCAGTGCCATGCCGGGCGTCCAGATTCTCGTCGTCGAATGCGGTGCCGTCTAGGGCACCACCTTTTCCGCCGGTCCAAGGGAGGCCGTAACTGACATGACCGAACAACCAAAAAACGCTGATTTCCACGACTCGTCGTTCCTTCAGGGCCAGAACGCCGCCTGGGTCGAGGATCTTTATGCCCGCTGGTCGCGCGATCCCGCCGCCGTGGACGAGGCATGGAACCGTTATTTCGCCGCCTGGGGCGATGACGAGGCCGGGGCCGCGGAACAGGCCGCCGGCGGGCCAAGCTGGAAACGCGCCGACTGGCCGCCCGTGCCCGGCGATGAAATGACCGCCGCGCTGACCGGCGAATG
>JAUNUO010000299.1 GCA_030538135.1 Paracoccus sp. (in: a-proteobacteria) | reverse complement strand
CCGTCGAGGACAGCGAGATCGAGGAAATCTTTGCGATGCTGCGTCCGGGCGTGCCCATCGTCATCAATCCGTAACGCCGCGGATGGTGCGCGACGATCAGGTTCCGTCAGCCACACCAAACGCATATCGGCCTCTCGCATCGAGAGGCCGTTTTCTTTTCATCGCGGGTAGGCTGTCGCAGGTCCGCCGTCCTGTCCCGCACGACCCGCGCCGTCCGTTTACGCCGGGCGCAAACGGACGGCCCTGTCCATCACTCAAAAAAGGGGGCGCAACAGCCCCCGCATCTTTGGTCCAGAAATATCCCGGGGGTAAGCGCCGGAACAGCGCGAGGGGGCGGGCCCCCTTTTTACCTGTGCCCCGTCAACGCCCGGTAATCAGCGTCCACCAGATCTTGCGGGTGTCTTCCTGATACCAGGCAAAACCAAGCTGGGTCGCGGTCGGGTCCATGATGATGTCGCGCGTGTCGCGCACCTGCATCCACGCATTCAGCGTCTGCATGTCGTTTTCATAGGATTCGGAGATATTCTCGCCCAGGATATGGCCAAAGAACCCCTGCCGCTGTGCCCGTTCCGCCGGGGACGACCCGTCCGAACCCCAGTGCCACGCCCGGTTCTGTCCGGCCATGTCACGCGAATGCACCGCCGCAGCCGCCGACAGTTGCGGCGACAGCGCCAGCGGCGCCAACCCGCTGCCCGCGCGCAGACTGTTGACCTGTGCCAGCACCCGATCGGGGATCTGCTGCCCCTCGGCCTGGGTGATGGTATAGGCGACCGGCGCGGCCCCGGTGTCGGGGGTCATCCCCGCCTGCGGCCCGGCGGCGCCCCCGGCCCATGGCGGCACCTGCAATTGCGTGCCGCACGCCGACAGCGCCAGCGCGGCCAGAACGGCAATGGTCTGAACGTTGCGCATGAAAATCCCTCGTCCACTCGATCTTGTTTTGCTGCCCATTATCCGGGGCGCGCGGCGCGATCAAACCCACGAATACGTGATGGCGCAGGAATGTCACACCCCTGATTGATGACATCCGTTTGATTTGCCGCACGAAAGACTCGCGCCTAACTATCGTCAATAATAGCGCCCGGCAGAATCGAGCAGCCGGACCCGGCACAAGACCGGGCAGGCGCAGAACAAAGGACATGACCGATGAAGACCGCCGCGCTGAACCGCCGCGCCTTTCTGACTTCGGCCGCCGCCGTCGGCGCGGCCGGTCTGATGGCACCCGCAGCCTTTGCACAAGGGATCGACCCCTATACCGGACAGCCCATCGTGGGCGCGACCGGCGGGGCCACGCCCGATGCGGGCGCCGTGCAATATGACACCGCACAGGACAACCGTCGCAATACCTCCAGCTTCCGCGTGCTGGACTGGCGGCCCTATTTCACCGACCTGACCAATGGCGCGGTGCTGGTCGATATGACCTCGCGCGCGCTGTCCTTCTGGTCCGATGACGGCCAGACCTATCGCATGTTCCCGACCTCGATCCCGGTCAGCGAAGACCTGACCCGCCGCGGCCGGACCGAGATCATCCGCAAGGTCGAAGGCCCCAGCTGGGCACCCACGCCCGAGATGAAAAAACGCAACCCCGAATGGCCCGACTTCGTCGGCCCCGGCCCCGACAACCCGATGGGCACCCATGCGCTGTGGCTCTCGTGGCAGTATTACCGCATCCACGGCACCCATGACACGCGCAAGATCGGGCGCAAATCCTCGAACGGCTGCGTGGGCCTGTATAACGAACACATCAAATGGCTGTTCGATAACACCAAGGTCGGCACACAGGTGCTGCTGATCTAGGTTCCGCAGCTTGACCGCCACCCGAAACCGCCGGCATGAATTTCATGCGAGCGGTTTTGTTTTGCCGCCACC